>JAGWSF010000120.1 GCA_028876385.1 Acidobacteriota bacterium
CCTCGCCGGCCGGCGCTCGAGACTGGCGTCAGCCGCGGCCGGAGCCTGCCTGCTGGCCGGGTCGGCGCTCACCCGCTTCGGTGTCTTCCAGGCCGGCATGCAGTCGGCCGAGGACCCGCGCTACACCGTTGAGCCACAGCGGGAGCGGCTCGCGGCGCGCTCCGGTTTGCCCTCGGCCTGATCGCCCCGCCGTCGGCGCCGGTCGTCGGGCCACCACACCACCCGCCCCCATAGAGGCCGTGACGGCGCGTTCGCACTGCTTCCCGAGACGCGTTCGCGCCCAATCGCTGGAGGCGCGCCCGCGTAGAACCAAGCGACTTCAGACGGTCCGCTAGCCTGCCGATTCTTCCCACATAGGGGCCGACTCAAACAGGGTCGGCGATTTTTTTCCGGCAGAGCGGGGCCACGGATAGTGCTCCGTCTGCCGGGCCGGTCACGGCGGTGATCCGGCCCGACGGCAGGAGGAGACCATTGCAGGAAGAGACGGGGCCGGCCGTGGTGTTCCGGCGCGCTGGAGCGGCGGGAGGGCTGCTCGTCACGGCCAGCCTGGTGATGTCCGCTCTCGGTGCCCCCGCCCCGGCGCCCAAGGCGGCCATGGCCGCTGCCGACTGCCCGGCCCCGCAGTGCGCCCTGACACCGGTCGGGGCTGCGGCTCCTTCTCCCCCGGCTCCGACGCCGGGCCGCCTGGGGGGGTCGGAGCCCGCCGACCCCGCTCGGGGCGGCTCGGGGGGCATAGGGGGGGCACCCGCCGCGGCCGCCGGCGTCCCCACCGTCACCGCCTCCTCCGGTTCCTCTGCCCCCTCTGGTTCCTCTGCCCCCTCTGGCTCCTCCGCCTCCTCCGGGCCCTCTGCCTCCTCTGGTTCCTCCGGGTCGTCCGCCGGTCCCCTCCCCCGGGGTGCGGTTGGGGTGACCGTCCAGATGGTCCCCCCGCCCACCGTAAACCCGGCGAGCCCACCGCCGGTCGCCGCGGTGGCGCCGGCGGCCGAGACGGCGGCGCCCCCGGCCGCCCCCGCTACGAGCGGCGCCACCTCGCCCGAAGCGGACCGACTCACCGCCGCCCGATCGTCCCTATGGCCGGCGTCGCTGCCGGCGGCGGGCCTGGCCGCCCCCGTCGTCGCCACCGTCGCCTCGGGGGGAGGAGGTCTGATCGAGGTCGGTGCCGACGGCGGCGTGTTCTCCGTCGGGTCGGGCACCTTTCGCGGGTCGCTCAGCGGCCGGCCTCTCGCCGCCGCGGTGAGCGGCGCCGCGGCCGACCCCGACGGTTCGGGCTACTGGCTGGTTTCGGCGGATGGTGGGGTGTTCGCTTTCGGTGACGCCGGTTGGTTCGGTTCGCTGGGGGGGCGGAAGTTGGCTTCGCCGGTGGTGGGGGTGGCGGCTACGCCGTCGGGGCGGGGTTACTGGCTGGTGTCGGCCGATGGTGGGGTGTTCGCCTTCGGCGACGCCCCCTTCCTCGGGGCGGACGGCTCGAGCGCCCTCGCCGGTTCGGTGACCGCCGTCGTGGCGGCGCCGGACGGCGCCGGCTACTGGCTCGCCGGCCGGAACGGCGCGGTGCTCTCGCACGGCGACGCCCACCCCGTCGCCGGGTCCGACGGCTCGGGATCGGGGACCTTCCCGGCCGGGTCCGCAGCCGCGGTGACGACCTCCTCCTCTGCGGTGAGCCCGACCGGAGCGGCCCCGTCGGCGACCGGGTCGCCGGGCCCTTCGGGCGGCCCTGCGCCGTTGACGCTGCAAAGCCGACCCGAGCCCCCGGGGGCGGGGGGCTACCTGCCCGGCACCATAGGCATGGACCTGTCCCTCTACCAGTGCAGCCGCATACCTCCGCCGGCCAATGGGGTCGCCGTGGTCCAGGTCACCGGGGGAGCCATCGACAACCCCCCCAACCCGTGCTACCTCCAGGAGGCCGCCTGGGCGGGGAACCACCTGTCGCTATATCTGTACATGGACGGGATGCCCCTCCCGCCGCCAGCCGCATCGGCGTCGGGGGCGGCCGGACCGTGCCCCTCTACGGCGGTGGCGTGCACCAGCTACAACTACGGGTGGACCTCCGTCCGCCGCTGGGTCGCCTACTCCACCTCCCTCGGCATCGTCTCCCAGAGGTGGTGGATCGACGTCGAAGCCGACTCGGGCTGGAAGGACCCGGCGAGCAACCAGATGGTGATCCAGGGGGCCCTCGACGGTCTGCGTTCGGAGGGGGTGACCCCGGGGATTTACTCCAACCGGAACCAGTGGGACCAGATCACCGGGGGCATGGCCGTGGCCGGGGTGGACGAGTGGGTGCCCGGAGCGGGCAATCTCGAGGGCCCTGGTTACACCGCCGCCAACTTCTGCGCCGCGCCCGACGCCTACACCTTCGGCGGTGGCCGGCTGCGCCTGGTGCAGTACGGCTACCAGGGCCCGTTCCCGGGTTCCTACTCGGGACCGCTCGCCGGTTACGACCTCGACCTGGCCTGCTGAGCGGCCCCGGCCGGTAGCCGCGATGTTGGGTCCCGGTCCCGGGACCGCGATGTTGGGTCCCGGTCCCGGGACCGGCCCTTGGCTAGCCTCCCGGGATGGTCGCAGCACGGCGGCGCTGGCCCTGGGCCCGCCGTCACACCCACTCCGCCGCGGTCCGCACCGGCCCCGATCCGTCGTCGTTCCCCGGTGGCCCGTCCGGAGCGGACCCGCCGCCGCCGGCGGTGGGGGCGCGGGGCCTTCACGCCCGGCGCCCGTCGAGCTTCTCGGTCGGCGTCGGCCTGCTGGTCTTCGCCTTGTACCTGGTCCCGGGCCTGGTCTCGTTCTGGCACGTCCTGCCGCACCTGGCCACCTCCGAGCCGGAGTACGGGGCCGGTGACCTGGCCAAGTACAACTGGTGCGTGGCCTGGGTGCCTTACGCCCTGGCCCACGGGCACAACCCGTTCATAACCCACGCCGCCAACGTGCCCTTCGGGGTCAACCTCATGGACGACACCTCGGTCTTGGGCCTGGGCCTGGTGATGTCCCCGATCACGGTCCTGTTCGGGCCCTATGCCAGCGTCAACCTCCTGTTGATCCTGGCCTACCCCCTGTCGGCGTCGGCCGGGTACCTGCTGGCCCGCCGCTACATCGAGTGGCGGCCGGGGGCCTTCGCCGCCGGCCTGCTCTACGGCTACTCGCCCTACATGGTGGCCCAGGGCTTCGGTCACCTGAACCTTTCCTTCGTCCCGATTCCCCCCCTGGTGTTCCTGCTGCTCGACGACCTCTTCGTCCGCCAGCGCCGCAACCCGGTCGGACGGGGCGTGCTCCTCGGGGTCCTGATGGCCGCCCAGTTCCTGATATCGACGGAGATATTCGCCACCACCGTGCTCTTCTCGGTCATCGCGTTGGCGGTGCTGGCCGTGTGGCGCCCCCGCGAGATAGCCGCCCGACTGCCCCACGCCGCCCGCGGCATCGGGGCGGGGGCCGCGGTGGCCGTGGTGCTGCTGGCCTGGCCGGCCTACGAGGCCGTCCTCGGCGCCTACCACATCCACGGGGTGATAGCCGGGTTCCGGATCTACGACTCGGCGCTGCTCGGGCCGCTCCTACCGACCTCCCTGATGAAGTTCGGCACTCCGCATCTGCGGGCCCTGGGCGACAAGATCGGGGGGAACCTCTCGGAGAACGGTTCCTACCTGGGTCCCTTCCTCGTGCTCACGGTCATCGTCGCCCCGTTCGTGGTCAAGAAGCGGGCCGTGCGGGTGGCCGCGGTGATGGCCGTCATCGCCTTCGTGCTCACCCTCGGAGTCCGCCTCCACATCGGCCTGGCCCGTTTCGCCACCACGACCCGCAACTTCGTGCTCCCCGGCGCCCTGCTCTACAAGATTCCGCTGTTCAACGACAGCTTCCCGGTCCGCTACACGTTGTACGTCGCCCTATTCGCGGCCCTGGTGCTGGGTTTGGCCCTCGAGGCCCTGCGTCGGGAGCGGGGCCGGTTGTGGATGCCGGTCCTGCTGGCCGTGGCCGTCTTCGTGCCGCTGACCCCGACCTGGCCGGTGGCCGTCGGAACCGTCGGCACCCCCGGCTTCTTCACCACTTCGGCGGTGAACGCCCTGTCGCCGGGGGAGGTCACCCTCGTGTATCCCCCGGCGACACCGGTCAACAGCGTGGCCATGAACTGGCAGGCCGAGGCCGACTTCCGCTTCTACATGCCGGGCGGTTATTTCGTGGTGCCCCAGCAGCCGTCGGGATCCCAGTTCTTCGAGCCGACCGAGACCGTTCTCACCCTGCAGGCCCTGGAGCAGAGCCAGCCGGTGGCCCGCACCCCTCAGCTCCGGTCCGCCCTGACGTCCCAGTTGCACAGCTGGGAGGTCACCGCGGTGGTGGTCCAACCGGTCGGCTCCGATCCCGTCGGGTTCTTCACATGGCTGGTGGGACGACCGCCCGATGCGCAGGTAGGCGGCATGATCGAGTGGTATCACATCGACTGGACGGCCTCCTCGTAGAGCCCGACCATCGCGTGGCCGAGCGCCTCCCAGGTGAACCGCGCCGCCCGCTCCCGTCCCGCCAGACCGAGGTGCTCGGCGTGGTCGCGGTCGTCTAGGACCCGCTCCAGGGCCCCGGCCAAGGCCTCGCTGTCGCCGACCGGGACCACCACCGCGGCGTCGCCGACCACCTCGGGTATCGATCCGCCGGCCGTGGCGACCACCGGTACGCCGGCGGCCATGGCCTGCAGCGGAGGAAACCCGAACCCCTCGTAGCGCGACGGGTAGGCGAGGACCGTCGCGGCCCGCAGCAGAGCTCCGAGGGCGGCGTCGCTCAGGTACCCGGGGCGCACGACCCGGTCCCGGTGGGGCGACGCCGAGAGCGCCTCGGCGAACTCCGAGGCCCCCCACGCGTCGGCGCCGACGATCACCAGCCCCACGTCGCGGTGGCGTCCGGCCAGATCGTCGAAGGCCCGCAACAGCCCCGGGTAGTCCTTGCGAGGTTCCACCGTCCCTATCGACAGGATGTAGCGGGGGAAGGGGAGTTCAGGCGCCCGCCCGCCCTCGACCAGCGGAGGGATCCCCGGGTGGATGGCCCGCACCCGGGCGGAGGGAGCGCCGAAAGCCTCCCGCACCTCGGCGGCCACGAACTCCGAGTCGGTGTGCACGAAGGCGCCGCCGGCGACGGCCCGCCGGATGAAGTCGGGGTAGGCGAGAGTGGCCGGCTCGCACACCTCCGGGTAGCGGAGGGGAGACAGATCGTGCACGGTGACCACCCGGGCGGCCCGGCGGGCTGGGGGGACGATGGAGTTGGTGCCGTGCAGGACGTCCAGGCGACCGGTGAACCATTCGGCGGGCACGTCGAGCCCCGCCTCCCACGCCCGGCGCAACGGCCGAGCCGGCATCGGCCGCCCGATCAGGTGGCTGCCGGGCGGCAGCTGGCGTTCCAGCTCGGGGCGCATACGCCAGGTGACGGCGAAGACGCCCAGGTCCAGACCGGGCCGGCCGGCGAGGGCCGACAGGAGACCTTCGACGAACTTGCCCACCCCGGTCCGCCGGCCGAGCAGCGGCTCACCGTCGAGGGCTACTCGCAGCACCATCCGGGCAGGGTACCGTCGGAGCTGATGACGCCCCCTCCTGAGCCCGAGACCCCCGTGCGGAGCCCAGCGACCGTCGACGACGGCCCCGACCGTCGCGACCCGGCCCCCGTCGGGCGGCCGAGTGGCCCCGTCGGGCGGCCGAGTGGCCCGGTCGGGAGCGGCGCGCCGCAGTCCGCCCCGCCGTACCGGGATGAGGACCGCGCCGCCGCCGCGGCCCGCCTCGAGGCGGCCCGCCCCGGGTACCTGGAGCAGGTCCGGCGTCGGGCCGACGACATGGGCGTACCGAAGACCCCGGTCGGCCGGGCCCGCAAGGCGGTGTCCATGGTGGTGGCCACGGCCCGCATCAACCCCGACGTGCCGACCCACTCCCGTCGGCGGGTCACGGCCCTGGTGAAGCGGGGGGTGGCTGTCCTCACCCGGTTCTACGTGCTCCACCTCACCGAGCAGCTGACCGAACTGGGGGAGAGCACGTCGTGGATGGGCACCGCCATCTGCGACTACGTGGCCGGCCTCGAAGCCGAGGTGGCCGACTTACGCGCCCGGGTGGCCCGTCTGGAGGAAGAACGGTCCCCCTCCTAGGCTGGCGGTCGTGACCCTGGTCTCGAGCTACCGCGACAATCGCGAGCTGCTGCTCAACCTGGCGCTGCGCGAGCTGCGCTCCAAGTACAAGCGGTCGTTCCTCGGCTGGGCCTGGTCGCTGGTGACCCCGCTGGCGACCATGACGGTGTACACCATCGTCTTCAAGCTGTTCCTCAAGGCGTCACCGCCGCCGGGGGTGCGGGGACTCAACGTCTTCTCCCTGTGGCTCATGTGCGGGCTCCTGCCCTGGACGTTCTTCTCCACCGCCATGATGGGTTCGATCGGCTCCATCGTCGGCAACGCCTCCCTCATCTCGAAGACGTTCTTCGACCGGCGCCTGCTTCCGGCGGCCACCGTCAGCGCCGCGGTCGTCACCCATTTCATCGAGATGGGGCTTCTGGTGGTGGTGCTGGTGGGGTTCGGTGACTGGAACGTGTTGCTCTTCCTCCCGATGGTGATCCTGCTGATCGCCATCACCGCGGCCATCGCTCTGGGCACCGGCCTGTTGCTCAGCGCCCTGAACGTCTACTTCCGCGACATAGAGCACTTCATGTCCATCCTGCTCATGGTGTGGTTCTACCTGACGCCGGTCATCTACCCGATCACGTCGGCCAAGCGGTACGCCAAGTACATCAAGGTCAACCCCATGACCGAACTCACCAACTGCTTCCGGGCGGTCATGTACTACGGCAAGTTCCCCACGGCGGTGGACCTGGGGTACTCGGCGGCGTTCGCCCTCGTCGCGTTGGTCCTGGGCTGGAGGGTCTTCAACCGGCTCCAGGCCGGTTTCGCCGAGGAGCTCTAGCTCCGCACCCGCCCGGTCACGGTTTGGTCGCCACCACGCAGAGCAGGTAGCAGGCCGCGGCGTCCCAGTAGAGCCCCGAGTTGGCCGCCACCTCGTCCACGTCGAAGCGGCCGGCGGCCAGGCCCCTGCCGGAGTAGTTGGCGCCCTTGCAGTCGACCACGGCCAGCCCCGAACCTTCGATCAGGTCGCGCAGCTCGTCGAGGCGGTACTCGACCTCGTGGTCGGGGTCGACGAACTCGTCCTGCTGCAGCCGGGTGACCGTCCCGTTGGGGGTGTCGAGACCGAGGTGCCCCCCCGGTCTCAGGATGCGGGCGACCTCGGCCAGCACGTGGCGGCCGGCTTCGGGCGGGACGTGCTCGATCGACTGGCCGGAGTAGACCAGGTCCACGCTGTCGTCGGGAATGCCGCTCAGGTCGGTCATCGAGTGGTACCGGTAGGTCACCGGCCCGAGCGGCGTGTCGACGCTTTCGGAGGTGGTGGCGTCCTGGCGGTAGATCTCGTGGCGGTCCTCGGAGGGCAGGTCGATGATGGTGAGGCTGTCGAAGCGGTAGGGGTAGCCCATGGCGACCATGGCCCCGGCCGGGTTGCCCAGATCGGTCCCGCCCAGGTCGACGATGACCCGGCCTGGCGGCAGCGACCGGACGAACTGGCAGCGGCTGGCGTGGAGGGAGTGCCCGAGCAGCTTGCCCGGGTAGCGGACGTCGCGGTGGTACTCGCTCGACGCCCGCAACGAATCGACCAGCTCCTGGTTGGTGAGGCCCGAGCGCAGCAGGGCGAGCGAATTATCCCGGCCTCCGGGGTCGGGGCTGCGGCGCAGCATCACCTGGTAGGCCAGGTCGACGGCGGCCTCGGGAGCCAGGTCGGCGAACCGGGGGGCCCGCCCCCACAGGGGCCTCAAGGCTGACTTCCTCCGGCCAGCGCCTCCGCCGTCTGGCATACGGCGGGGATCTTGGAGGTCTCCCCGAGGATCACCGCGACGAAGCCCGGGCGGTCGTGCTGCAGGGCGGTGATGCAGGCCCGCAACTGGCCGGTCGAGGTCTGGGAGAGGTCCATCTGGGCCTGGACCCGGGCCAGGTCGAGGGCCTGGGCCTGCTCCAGGTCCCGCCATCGGGCGGCGTCACGCTGGTAGCGCCAGGCGGTCACGCCGAGCACCACGACCGCGCCGAGCAGCCCCGCGATCACCGCGGCCACCACCACCCGCGGCCATCGGCGCCGCTTCCGGGTCGGCATCGACGCGGTCGGCGGAGCCCAATCGGGCTGGGGGATGAAGGTCTCTTTCTGCCACCACTCGGCGACTGAGGACATCCGCCAGAGTGTAGGCAGCTATGAGGCGCACCGCCCTTCACGTGTCCCCCCACCCCGACGACGAGGTGCTCGGTTGTGGGGCCACCCTCCTCGCCCTGCGTCGGGCCGGATGGCGGGTGGTCAACCTCACCTGCAGCCTCGGGCGTGACACCGACCGGGACCGGCGCCGGGGCGAGCTGAAAGCCGCCGAGGCGGTGCTCGGCTTGGAGGGCCGGGTCGCCGATCCGCCCGTGGCCATCGGCTCGGCCGACGATATGCGCCTGGCCGAGGACCGGATTGCGGACCTGGTGGGGTCCACCGCCGGTGACATCGGGGCCGATCTGGTGCTGTCGCCCCACCCCCAGGACGCCCACCACGGGCACGCCGTGGTCAGCCGGGCCGTGGCCCGCAGCCCGCAGTTCTCCCGGTGGTGGGCCTGGGGCCTGTGGCGTGACCTGCCCGCTCCCAATCGCTACGTCGCCTACGGCCGTTCCTCCATGAACCGTCTCCAAGCGGCGCTGGCGTGCCACGCCGGGGAACTGGCCCGCAACCCCTACCAGGACGCCCTGACGGGCCGGGGCCGGGTCCAGGCCGTGCTGGGCGCCGAGCGGGTGGCCGGGTTCGGTTCCGGGCCGCTGTCGACCCTGGATTTCGCCGACCTGCTCGAGGAGCGGGTCCGGACCCCTTCAGGCTGGCATCTCGCCGGCGGCCATGTAGTCGGTCTTGGCGAACTCGTGGATCCAGACCCGGATGGAGGGCATCGGCGCCCCGATGCTCTCGTGGACGGCGTCGGTGACGGCCCGTAACAAGGCCGCCTTCTGTTCGTCGGTGCGGCCCTCGAGCATGTTGATCTGAATGAGCGGCATGGGCGCCGACCCTACCCCCAGAGGTCGGCCAGGGCCCGCAGCAGTTCCTCCTGGGCGCCGACCTCCGGGCCGGCCCCCGGGCGGGCCGCCGACACGACCGCCCGGGCCCGTTCTAGCGGGAGACCGAAGCGCATCAGCAGGGCCGCCGCCACCGTTCCCGCCCGACCCAGCCCGGCCCCGCAGTGCACCAGCACGCCGAGGCCCTCGCCCAGGCGGGCGGCCAGCTCGTCGAGCAGACCCACGGCGGCGTCGACCGGCGGGGCGTGCAGGTCGGGTACGGGCCACCACCGCGCCGCCGGAGGCGACCCGCGGGCGGCTCGCAGCCATTCGACGTAGCCGGGGTAACGCTCGTCGAGTTCGAAGGGCTCGCACAGGCAGACGACCATCGACGCTCCCACCGAATCCAGGGCGGCGGCCGGGTCGGGCCCGACGTAGCGCCGCCCGGCCAGCCAGAGCCGGCCCGGAACGGTCGCGGGCAGGGGTATCTCGTCCACCCCGCCGTGCCGGGAGCGGCCCCGGGGCCATTCGCCATCCGCGCCGGTCATGTCCCCGACATTGCCACCGCCTCCTGCTCGGGAGCCACCTGCCGGTGGTGTGGGGCGGGCCGCGGCCGGCCTCCGGTTGCGGCCAAACTACGTCGCCATGGACGCGGTGATATTCGACTGGGGCGGGACCCTGTCGGTCTGGACCGAGGTGGACATCGAGGACATGTGGCGGCTGGCGGCCCGCCACATCGCCCCCGACCGGGAGGATGAGCTGGTGGCGACGCTCATCGCGGTGGAGGAGAGGTCGTGGCGGCGGACCCGTACGGATCGGCGTTCGACCCGACTGGCCGACCTGCTGGCCGAGGCTTCGGCCGAGATACACGCCGACGTGGCCGCGGCCGTGCTCGAGGAGGCCGCGGTCCACCATCTCGACACCTGGACTCCCCACATCCGCCACGTCGAAGACGCGGCGGCCACGATCGGGCGTTTGCGGGAGATGGGTCTGCGCATCGGGCTCCTGTCCAACACCCACTGGCCCCGGCACTTCCACGAGCACTTCCTCGAACGCGACGGCCTGGCGGAACTGATCGACGCCCGGTTCTACACGTCCGAGATGGACTACGTGAAGCCCGACGCCCGGGCCTTCCGAGAGGTGCTGGACAGCCTGCCGGCCCGCCGGGCCGTGTTCGTCGGCGACCGTCGCTACGACGACGTCTGGGGGGCTCAGCAGGCCGGTATCAAAGGAGTGTGGGTCAGAAACAGCCGTGACGTGGACGCTCACATCGAACCGGACGGCGTCATCGATCGATTGGCCGACCTGCCGGAGGTGGTCACCCGGTTGGCGGCCGGCTGACGGCGACCGGCCCGGGGGGCTACGTTCGGGATCATGGATGAGGCCGACGCGCCCGTACAACCCGATCTCGACGCCATGGCCCAGGGCGCCCGGATCATGGCCAACGAGCCGCACGGGGTCTACCGGGCCATGCGGGAGGTGATGCCGGCGGTGGAGTTCGTGGACACCCCGGGCGGCCGGATGGGCATCATCTGCCATCGCCGCGACATCGAGGAGGCCTTCCGCCACCCCGAGGTCTTCGCCTCGACCGAGGCTGTGGACCTTTCCAACATCCGTCCCCTCATACCGCTGAACATCGACCCGCCGGACCACAAGAAGTACCGCAAGCTGCTCGACCCGCTGTTCGCGCCGCGTGCTGTCGCCCGGTTGGAGCAGCCGGTGGCCGACCTGGCCAACAGCTTGATGGATGCCTTCGACGGACAGGACGAGATCGACTTCGGACCGGCCTTCTCGGTGCCCCTCCCGAGCCAGGTGTTCCTCACGCTGCTCGGGTTGCCGCTCGACGAGCTGCCCACCTTCCTGGCCATGAAGGACGGGATCATCCGTCCGGAGCGCGTCGTCGGGGTCCACAGCGGTCATCCCGACGCCCGGGCCCACCAGCAGGCCACCGCCCGGTCGATATACGAGTACTTCGACAGGGTCCTCGACGAGCGGGCCGAGGAGCCGCGCGACGACCTGGTGACGCATTTCCTGGCCGCCGAGATCGACGGTGACCGGCTGAGCCGCGAGGAGATACTGGACATCAGCTTCTTGTTCCTGATCGCCGGCCTCGACACCGTCACCGCCTCACTCGACTGCATGTTCGCCTTCCTCGCCCGCCACCCCGAGCATCGCCGGCAGATCGTGGCCGACCCGTCGCTGATACCCGCCGCCGTGGAGGAGCTCCTGCGCTACGAGACCCCCGTCATCGGGGTACCGCGCAAAGCCGTCCAGGACACGCTGCTCGGCGGATGCCCTGTTCCCCGCGGCGCCCAGGTGACCCTGCTCCTCGGCTCCGGCAACACCGACGACGTGGAGTTCGGCGACGGCGACACGGTGCGCTTCGACCGTGACCCGAACCGCCACATGGCCTTCGGCGGGGGCGTGCACCGCTGCCTGGGATCGCACCTGGCCCGCCTCGAGCTGCGCGTGGCGCTGCGCGAGTGGCACAAGCGCCACCCCGAGTACCACGTGGCCCCCGGGGTCGAGTTGGACTTCACCACCGGCATCCGCTCCATCGACCGGTTCCCGCTTGTGCTACGCCGCGGCGACCTGCCCGGCTGACCGGCCCGCACCAACCACCGAGAGGGAGTTCGATTGACCTACAGAGTCGTGCAGTGGGCCACCGGGGGTGTCGGCCGGGCGGCCATCGAGGGCGTCGCCCGCCACCCCGACCTGGAGCTGGTCGCCTGCTGGGTGCACTCGGCGTCCAAGGCGGGTCAGGATGCCGGCGAGATCGCCGGCCTCGGACCACTCGGCGTCATCGCCACCGACGACCCCGATGAGGTTCTGCGGGTACCCGCCGATTGCGTCATCTACGCCCCGCTCGTACCCGACGAGCGGATCGTGGAGCGCATCCTGCGCTCCGGACGCAACGTCGTGACCCCCGTCGGGTGGGTCTTCCCCGACGCCCGCAAGAGTGAGCTCCTGCTCGACGCCTGCCGGGAGGGCCGGTCATCGCTCCACGGCACCGGCATCCACCCGGGGGGCATCACCGAACGCTTCCCGCTGATGGTCTCGGGCCTGTCGGGGGCGGTGACATCAGTACGGGCCGAGGAGTTCTCCGATATCCGCACCTACAACGCCCCCGATGTGGTCGGCGACATCATGGGTTTCGGGGGTCCTCCCGAAGAGGCCCTGGCCGGTCCCATGGCCCAGCTCCTCGGCGGCGGCTTCCGCCAGTCGGTACGGATGGTCCTGCACGAGATGGGCTTCCGCGACGACGCCGAGATCAGGACCACTCAGGAGGTCGCTGTCGCCACCGCGCCCATCGACTCGCCCATCGGGGTCATCCAACCCGGTCTGGTGGCCGCCCGTCGCTTCCGCTGGGAGGCCGTGATCGACGGGCAGGTGGTGGTGGCGGCCGTCGTCAACTGGCTCATGGGGGAGGAGCACCTCGACCCGGCGTGGAACTTCGGGCCGGCCGGCGAGCGCTTCGAGGTCGAGGTGGTCGGCGATCCCCCGGTGCTGGTCACATTCAAGGGCTGGCAGCCCGAGACGGTGGAGGAGGGGCTGCGGCGCAACCCGGGGGTGGTGGCCACGGCCATGCACTGCGTAAACGCCGTGCCTTACGTGTGCCGCGCCGAGCCCGGTATCCGCAGTTACCTGGAGCTCGGCCTCATCGCCGGCCGGGCCGCCCCCCACCTCGGTCAGCGCTGAGCCCTAAAACGTGGCCCCCGCCCGGCCGTCCCGACCCGGGCCCAGTCGCAGGGCCGGATCCGGCGAGCCGCGCTGTCCCGGGCGCGCCGCCGCGGCCAACGGTCATAGGCTCCGAGCATGGGATATGACGTCGTCATCCGTGGGGGGACGGTCGTGGACGGGTCCGGTACGCCGGCCCGCACGGCCGATGTGGCGCTCGACGGGGGCGTCGTCGCGGAGGTGGGCCGGATCACCGAAAGGGGCCGTCAGGAGGTGGACGCGTCGGGCGCCTTGGTCACTCCGGGCTTCGTGGACATTCACACCCACTACGACGGGCAGGCCACCTGGGACGATCGGCTGCAGCCGTCGTCGGGGCAGGGCGTCACCACCGTCGTCATGGGGAACTGCGGGGTGGGTTTCGCCCCGGTCAGGGACGGCGACCAGGAGCAGCTGATCGAGCTGATGGAGGGCGTCGAGGATCTCCCCGGCACCGTGCTGCACGAGGGGCTGCCGTGGAGCTGGGAGAGCTTCGGGGAGTTCCTCGACACCTTGGAGCGCCGCCCCCGCGACATCGACTGCGCCGCCCAGGTCTGCCACGGGCCTCTCCGTCTGTACGTGATGGGGCGGCGGGGGGCCGACCGGGAACCGGCGACCGAGGAGGAGATCGCCGAGATGGGGCGGCTGGCGGCGCAGGGGATCGCCGAGGGGGCTCTCGGTTTCACCACTTCGAGGACCCTCAATCACAAGACCAGCCGGGGCGAGCCGACACCGACCCTGACCGCCGCCCGCGAGGAACTGGTCGGCATCGCCGAAGCCATCGGTCGCACCGGGGCCGGTGTCCTGCAGGTCATCTCGGACTTCCCCGACTTCGACTCGGAGGTGGCGACCCTCCTCGAGATGATGCGTCGGTCCGGCCGCCCGCTGTCGGTGTCGCTCCTGCAGACCGCCGCCGGCGACGGATACCGCCGGATGTTGGGCACCCTCGAGGAGGCCAACAGGGAGGGCCTGCGGATGCGGGGCCAGGTCGCCAGCCGGGCGGTGGGGGTGGTCATCAGCCTGGAAGGGACCATCAACCCGTGGAAGGCGTCGCCCACCTTCCGCTCCTCCCCGGACCTGCGTGACCCGGCAGTGAAGGACCGCATCCTCGCCGAATCACCGCCCCTCGGGGCCGGGTTCATGCGACCCGAGCGCATCTTCGAGCTCGGGGATCCTCCCGACTACGAGCCGGCGCCGTCGGCGTCGCTGGCGGCACGCGCCGGCCGGGAGGGCCGGGCCCCCGAGGACCTGCTCTACGACCTCCTGCTCGACGGCCTGGCCTATATGCCGGTGATGAACTTCTTCGACGGGAACCTCGACGCGGTGGCCGAGATGCTCGCGCACCCGCACACCGTTCCCGGCCTGGGCGACGGCGGGGCCCACGTGGGCACCATCTGCGATGCCAGCTTCCCGACCACGCTGCTCACCCACTGGGGTCGCGACCGCCGCCACGGCGCCCGCTTCGAGCTGCCCTGGCTGGTGGCCCGACAGTGCCGGGCCACGGCCCAGACCGTGGGTCTCACCGATCGGGGCCTGCTGGAGCCCGGCTACAAAGCCGATGTCAACGTCATCGACTTCGAACGGCTGGGGCTGGAGCGTCCCCGTATCACCGGCGACCTGCCGGCGGGGGGCAAGCGGCTCATGCAGCCGGCCCATGGCTACCTGCACACCTTCGTGTCCGGCGTCGAGGTCTACCGGGAAGGTGAGCCCACGGGGGCGCTGCCCGGCAGACTGGTGCGGGGCGGACGGTGAAGGTCCGTTTCGCCGTCTCGGTGGGGCTCGGGCCGCCCGATCCGGCCGCCCTGGCCGCGGTGTGCACCTCAGCCGAGGCCAAGGGGTTCGACACCCTGTGGCTGTCCGACGTCCCTTCGGTGCCGTCCACCGAACCGACCCTCGGCGTGGCTTACGCGGCGGCGGTGACCCGGCGGGTCCGTCTCGGGGTCAACTTCATACCGTTCGGTTCGACGCCCTACCTGGTGGCCCACCGCCTGGCCCAGCTCGACCAGCTGAGCGGTGGCCGGCTGCTCGTGACCCTGGTCCCCGGGCTGGACCTTCCGGGGGAGCGGGACCGTCTGGGCACCGCCGGGCGGCACCGGGGCCGGTTGATGGACGAGGTGATCCCCGAGCTCAGGAACCTCTGGTCGGGCGCTGACCTGCCGGTCAAGCCGGTGCAGGAACCTCTCGAGCTGTGGCTGGGCGGCTCCGGCCCCGAGGCCGTCGCCCGGGCCGGAAGGCTCTCCGACGGCTGGCTCGGCTCGATGGTCTCCCCCCGGCGGGCCGGGGAGATCCGGGCCGGCATCCTCGCCGCCGCCGACGCCGCGGGCAGGAGCGTGGACCCCGAGCACTTCGGCCTCTCCATCGGCTACGCCCGTGACGCCTCGGGCCTCGAAGCGGCCGCCCGGACCCGGCTGCGGGCGGTCCGGCCCCGCCGTGAGGACCTCGACCCCGGGGTCGACCCTTCCGACCTGGTCCCCGTGGGAGCTGACTCCCTAGGCCGGCTCGTCTCCCGACTGGTGGACGAGGGCCTGACCAAGTTCGTTCTGCGCCCGGTCGCGCCGGTAGCCGACTGGGACGCCGAGCTGGACTGGCTCGCCGAGGCGGTTCTGGCGCTGCAGACCTGAGCGACCCGACGGCGGATCCCCCTATGGGCTCGGCTGGCCGCGGACTCCTACGGGGGCTCAGCCGGTGGTGGCGATCCCCGCGGCGCAGGCCAGGCGGTCGGCCTCGGCCCGGTGGTCGAGTCCTGGTGGCAGGCTGACCAGGAAACGGTCGAAGCGGCCGGTGCTGATGTCGAGCTGGACCGCGGTCTGCTGCGAGCGCACCACGCAGAAGTCGTAGCGCCGGTCGCCGTGTATCCACGTGCCCATGGCCGCCACCCCCCTGAGCGCCGTCCCGGCCATCCTCCGGCCCCGCAGGGCCAGCCACGGCTTGTCCACGGCCTGCACCGAGCGCACTGCGGTGAGCGGTACCCGGATGTCGTTGTGGAACGACAGGACCTTCTGGGCCAAGGTGAGATGCAGCACCAGGTCGGTTCCGTCCACGATCAGCTCGGCCATCCGGCTGAGCCTATTGCCGCCGCCGGGGCCTCAAGGCGCCGTCCGCTCCCGGACCGACTCCAGCAGGAGGGTGGAGTAGGCCATCTCGAATCCGCCACCGAAGCGGTCGATCACCGCTCCGATCCCGTCGAGCACCCGCTGCAGCCGGTCCGGTGACATGGCGATGTGATCGCTGTGGGTGGGCAGCTGATCCAGCCACTCGTCGCGGGTGTAGGTGCGGGACCATTCGAAGCGGTGCTCCAGCGGACCGCTCAGCCCGGCGGTGGCCCGGATGCCGGCCCGTTCGGCCTCGTAGCCCCTGTCCACCGAGTAGGTGGTGGCGACCGAGAACCCGTCGGCTTCGGGGGCCACCTCCCGGTAGACCTGCTCGAAGGCGGCGCGTACCTCGGCCGGAGGGCTCCCGATGTTCCAGAACAGGCACAATCGACCACCCGGCCGCAGCAGCGAAGCGGCCCGGGCCGCCCCGGCGCGCGGGTCGACCCAGTGCCACACCTGAGCGGCGGTGACCAGATCGAAGACCCGGCCCCGGCTGTCCCATTCCTCGAAACGGGCCACCTCGACGGGGGTGCCCCGCCGCCCCGCCACTTCGGCCATACGGGGGTCGGCCTCGACCCCCAGTACGGAGGCGCCGCGATCGGCCATCAGACGCGCCGCGATGCCGGTGCCGCACCCGACGTCGAGCACTTCGAGACCCGACGGCGTCGGGCCGAGCAGATGGTCGACGAGGGCGGGCGGGTAGGAAGGACGGGAACGGTCGTAGCGTTCGGCCGAGGCACCGAAGGATTCGGCGCGCTGCCGATCGGTGTGCAGGTCGCCGGTCATGACGTACATGCTCGCGCCCGGGAAGTGGGTAGCGTCGTCCCCTATGGTGAACTCGGGTCGTCCGGCGGTGGTGCTCTTGAGCGGTGGTCTCGACTCGACCACCGTCCTGGCCGTCGCCCAGCGCGACGGGTACCGCTGCCACGCTCTGTCGTTCGACTACGGCCAGCGCCACGACGTCGAGCTCGATGCCGCCCGGCGGGTGGCCGAGGCCATGGGCGTGGAGCACCACGTGACCGCTCGCATCGATCTGCGCGCCTTCGGCGGGTCGGCGCTCACCTCCGATACGGCGGTGCCCAAGGGTCGGAGCGTGGCCGACATGGAGGTCGGTGTACCCGTCACCTACGTGCCCGCCCGCAACACCATCTTTTTGTCCTTCGCCCTGGCTTTGGCCGAGACCGTCGAGGCGTCGGACATCTTCATCGGGGTCAACGCCTTGGACTACTCCGGTTACCCGGACTGCCGGCCGGAGTACATCGCGGCCTTCGAGTCGATGGCCAACCTGGCCACCCGGGCCGGGGTGGAGGGCCGGACCCGCACGCAGATCCACGCTCCGCTCATGGAGCTGAACAAGGCGGCGATCATCGCCCTCGGGGTGGAGCTCGGAGTCGACTACGCGCTCACCCACAGCTGCTACGACCCGGCGCCGGGAGGACATCCCTGCGGGGCGTGTGACGCCTGTCTACTGCGGGCCAAAGGGTTCGCCGAAGCCGGTATGGCCGACCCGGCGCGGGCCCGCTTCGAGGCCACCTGATGGCCTACCTGGTCAAGGAGGTGTTCTACACACTGCAGGGTGAGGGCGCCCGAAGCGGGCGGCCGGCGGTGTTCTGCCGGTTCGCCGGCTGCAATCTCTGGACGGGGCGGGAGCGTCACCGCCCCTCGGCGGTCTGCCGGTTCTGCGACACCGACTTCGTCGGCACCGACGGGCCGGGCGGAGGTCGCTTCTCCAGCGCCGGGGAGCTGGCCGGGGCCGTCGCCGCGGCGTGGACGGGAAGTGGGCACCCCGAGGCGGCGCGTTACGTGGTCTGCACCGGAGGGGAGCCCCTCCTTCAGCTCGACGAGGCGCTGGTGGAGGCGCTGCACGAGCAAGGCTTCGAAGTGGGCCTCGAGACCAACGGGACCCTGCCGGCCCCGGTCGGGATCGACTGGGTGTGCGTTAGCCCCAAGGCGGGGGCGCCCGTCCGATTGGCCCGGGCCGACGAGATGAAGCTGGTCTACCCCCAGGACGGGCTAATGCCCGAAGACGCCGAGCGGCTCGACCTGGTCGCCGACCGGCTCTACCTGCAGCCCATGGACGGCCCGTTGCTGGCCGAGCACACCCGGGCGTGCGTCGAGTACTGCCTGGCCCACCCCCAGTGGAGCCTGTCGCTGCAGACCCACAAGCTGCTGGGCATCCCGTGAGCGGCCACCGCGTCTTCCGGGAGTTCGGTTTCGAGGCGGCCCACCGCCTGCCTCGGGTCCCTGAAGGTCACAAGTGTGCCCGCCTCCACGGCCATTCGTTCCGGGTGGAAGTGCACGTGGAGGGACCGCTGGATCCCGGGCTCGGGTGGGTCATGGACTTCGCCGACTTGAAAGCGGCGTGGCAACCGGTGCACGACGCCCTCGACCACCGCTACCTCAACGACGTCGAAGGCCTGGAGAACCCGACCAGCGAGAACCTGGCCTCGTGGATCTGGGAGAGGCTGGCCCGGGGGGGACTGCCCGTGTCGCGCATCGTGGTGAGAGAGACCTGCACCTCGGGTTGCGTGTACGAGGGGCACCGGACGTCGACTGGCTGACCCGGCCGCCTCCTGTTTCAGAGCCGGCGGTACCAGTGCTCGGCCTGGCGCAGCCGGCGCTCCAGCTGCTCGAGGGTCGCCTCGGTGACCTTGCCGACCCCGGCCAACCGGTTGAGCTCGGAGTTGACCTTGGCGTGGGACCATCCGGTTTTGTGGACCAACGCCCGGGCCATCTCGGCGTTGGCGACCCGCAAGCGGGACTTGCGCTCCCGACGGGTGAGCAGAGGACCCGGTGGCGCTACGTCGGTCGGGCGTGCCACAGCCGCCGCCGGGTTGCCAGGGAAAGCGGAGGGGCCGCCCGACAGCGACGGCAGTTCGACCACCAGATCCTCGTCATGGTCGGCGTCGTGGGAGCCGGCCGCTTCGGCACCTCCCCCCGCTAGCTCGTGGGTGTCGGTCGCCACCGCCGAGATGACGGCGAACAGAGACAGCTGCTCGCCATCCCGGACGGCCTCCTCCCGCAGCTCGTCGAACTCGGCGGGGTCGGCCTCGGGCCGGGGGGCGGTGTCCCGGCGCAAGCTGTGTCGACGGGCCTCGGCGATGCGGTGGGCCCAGCCCCGTAACCGGGCGTCGTCAGGGATGAAAAGGTAGGCCTTCTGGTCGGGCACCCCCGGGGTCCAGCGCACCAGACGGCCGACGGCCTGCCGGAAGAAGAGCTCGGTGGTGGTGGTGGTGGCGTACACCCCGACCCGCAGCCGGGGGATGTCCACGCCTTCCGACACCATGCGCACCGCGACCAGCCACGGGTCCTCGGAGCGGGCGAACGCCGCTATGCGGTCCGAGGCCGAGGGATCGTCGGAGGTGGCCAGAACCGGTTGCACCCCGTGGCGCCACGCCAGGGCGTCGGCGATGCCTCGGGCGTGGTCCACGTCGGTGGCGATGACCAGGCCACCCGCTTGGGGGTGGCTGCGGCGGATGGCCGTGAGGCGCTCGTGGGCCGAGCGCAGGACCGACGGCAACCAGTCGCCGTCGAGCGAAAGTGCCGCCCGGAGACGCTGATTGGCCCGGACGGTGTCCAGGGCATCGTCGAAACTGGCCTCCCAGGTGGAGCCGTCGGGCGCGCTCCACTCCATGTGGCCCCCGGTACGGGGGAAGTACACGGGCCGGACGACCCGTCCGGCGCTGAGGGCGTCGCCGTAGCCGTACTCGTAGTCCGGTCGGGCCTCGTCGAGCTCGTAGCGGAGGAACGGGATGCTCAGCGTGTCGGAGCGGAAAGGGGTTCCCGACAGGGACAGGCGCATGGCCGCCCCCTCGAAAGCGGCCCGCACCGCGGTGCCCCATGCCCGGTCGTCACCGGCATGGTGGATCTCGTCGAAGATGACCATGGCTCCGGTCACGAGTCGGGCCATCACCGGGGCGCACCCGGCGACCTGCTGGTAGGTGGTGACGAGGCCGTGCATGTCCCGGGGCAGATCACCCTCGGCTGAGGTCCACTCGTGGTCGAGGTGCATCCCGAACCCGAGGGCGGCGGCCGCCCACTGGCGCTTGAGGTGGGCCGTGGGAGCGACCACCACCAGCCGACGGGGGCCACCCGGCGCAGCCAGCCGCCGGATGGCCGCGGTCAGCGCGAAGGTGGTCTTACCCGCCCCGGGGGTGGCCACCGTGAGGAAGTCCCGTCCGGCTGCCCCGTCGAGACGCTCGAGGGCTTGTTTCTGCCAGGGGCGGAGGCGGACGCGGTGGGACACGGGAAGAGGGGCAGAGCGGAGGTCGGGGGGACGACGAGTCTGTCACGGCCGAGGCCGTGGTGGGCGCCGGTCGCCGTAGCGAGCTTGGGGAGCGACATGGGTAGAACTGTCATCGGGAGACCAGCAGCCAGAGGAGGTGCCCGGTGCCGAAGATGACCAGGGGTGGCCAGGTTGATCAGAACGAGTTGCCGTCGACGCTCCGGCGTTCACCGGCCAAGGCCCAGCGGACTTTCGCCAAGACCCACGACGCGGCGGTCGGCGAGTACGGCGAGGGTCGCCGGGCCCATCAGACCGCTTACGGCGCCGTCAAGCATTCCTTCGAGAAGGTCGGCGACCACTGGGAACCGAAGGAGGCCAAAGGGCCCTCCGACGAGCAGTCGGCGAGAGGCGGGGCCGCAACCTCTGAGAGGTACCGCTCCGAGGAGGGAGTGGACGCCAACGCCAGCAAGGCTCACCTCATGGACGTGGCCCGCCGCCTCCAAATTCCCCGACGGTCGACCATGAACAAAGCCGAGCTGGTCGAAGCCATCAAGAAGGCCAACCGGCGTCTCAGCGCAGCGAGTCGCTGAGCCCGCTCAGCTGGCCTGCCAGAAGCGCGAGCGGCGGCTCGCTCCCGCGTCTTCCGGCCGCGGCGATGGGGCCCTTTCGATGCGTTCCCTGACCATCCCTTCTGCAGCCGTCACCACGCCCGGGGGCCCAAAGCCCAGCGCGTCGCCGGCGCCTGCTGCCTGGGGGTGTAGAGCTCCGCTGCTCAGTTGGCGATCCTCTGTCGGTGTCCGAACCCCGCAGCGGCCGGCCCGTCGGATGAGGGACGGAAGAAGTCGCCGTCGGCGGTCATCCAGGCCGAGTGGGGGTGCCGAATACTGGGTGACCGACCCGGTGTGTCCGATAAGGCGCGCCGGCCAACAGAGCGGAGGGGAAGAATCCCATGACCAGGTCGACATCCAGATTCCGAAAGGGGGTGCTTCGCTCCTTCGTGGCTGTCGGCGGGCTGGCGTTGCTCGGCGCGACCGCGTCGGTCGTCGCCTCACCGTCGGCCAACGCCGCGAACGTGCGCGGTGCCTCCGGCACGCCCAACGTGCCGTCGGGTGGCAACGGCACCACCATCAATCCGCTGCAGTACGGCTGCCAGAACGACCATTCCACCTGCGGTAACAACGGCGCCAACCGGGGTGGGGTGGGCGAGTCATACGCCTATCTGAACGGGCAGTACATCCAGATCCTATATACCGAGAACTGGTACTGCGACGCCAACGTGTCCAGCGCGGCCAGCACTGGTTGCGAAGCGGGGGCGGCACCGTCCGCCAACCCGTCGGCCCAGTCGAGTGGCGGGACCGGGACCTCCCTCGGCAACACCACCCACGGCGATACCCTCTACATCCCCACGCCGCTGTTCTCCAACCCTCCTCCCACTCAGTGCGCGGCGGGGACGGCCACGATGACTTGTATCGACCATCCGAAGACCATCGACTTGTCGCGTATCGCCTCGGCACTCCCGGGCAATCCGTCGCCTTCTTCGGTGTCGGACGTCCCCATCCCGGCCCACAACCATGTGGTCGCAACCCGCAACGGGGGTAATCCCGAGTGGTGGAACGTGGAGGTGGTGGCTACCAGTAGCCCCTCGACGTTCAACTCCTTGACCAGCG
Source organism: Acidobacteriota bacterium (assembly GCA_028876385.1). Classification (GTDB taxonomy): domain Bacteria; phylum Actinomycetota; class Acidimicrobiia; order Acidimicrobiales; family Palsa-688; genus JAKCDU01. The sequence goes on from JAGWSF010000120.1 coordinate 21,745, forward strand.
TCTCGGCCATCAACTCCGCGGTGGCCGCCGGCACCGCAGTCGCCGTTCCTACCAACGCCTATCTGTTCTTCCAGGTCCTTCCCGGGACGGTGCCGGCGGCGGTGGCGTCGAACGCCGCCAACCTCAACGCCGACCAGTACCCGCCGGGCAACCCGGCCGGGCCGGCGCCGGCGCCGAGCGCCCCGGACCAGTCCGAGACGGGCTCCACGTTCAATAACTTGAACTACGACTGCGGTCAGAGCGCCCCCAACTGCGAGAACCTCGGTATCGCCCACGGTTGGGTCTCCGGAACACCCGGGGCGGCCGGCCAGGATGTGCAGCTGCTGTACTCCGAGCAGCAGTTCTGCGATTCCTCGGTCGCCAACCCGGGAGCGGCCCCCTGCGAGGTCGGCAAGCCGGCGGCCACCGTGCCGCCTGGGGTGGGCGACTCGACGGTACCTACTGCGGCCAACTCGGCGCCGGGCGCAACCGGCGGTAACAGCCAGATCGACCCGCTGTACATCCCTGTACCGCTCGGTTTCACCCCGACCTACTCGCAGTGCCCTTCGGCCATCACCTGCATTGATCATCCGATGACGGTCGACCTGTCCAACATCGCCCAGTACCTTCCGGGCAATCCCTCGCCGGCGTCGCTGACCAACGTGCCCCTGCCGAGCCATGACCATGTCATCCGCACACGTAACGCCGACCAGCCTGAGTGGTGGAATGTCGAGGTCGTTCCGGTCACGTCCCAGGCGCAACTGAACGCCGTCGAGAACCTCAAGAACCTGACCGCCTCACAGGAGCTTCCCTTCAACCCGACCACCAATCCGGGCGGGGCCATCGACAGCAACATCTACCTGTGGTTCCAGACCCTCCCCGGCCAGGCGGTGAACACTCCCGGTCCGGTTCAGACCAGCTGTGTATCCCACCTGCCTTCAGGGCAGGTGGTGGCGGCCGCCCCGCTGGCCGACGGCACCGGGTATGTCGAGGTTGACAGCGCCGGCGACGTCGCCGTCTTCGGCGGAGCGACCTGCTACGGATCCCTCAGTGGGCTCCGGCTCAACGCCCCCATCGTCGGGGTCGTCGCTGACCGCACCACCGGCGGCTACTGGATGGTCGGCGCAGATGGGGGTGTGTTCGCCTTCAACGCCCCCTTCTATGGCTCCACTGGTAACGTGCAGCTCGCCAAGCCGATCGTCGGTATCGCCACCGACTTGAACAGCCAGGGCTACTACCTGGTCGCCTCCGATGGCGGCGTGTTCGCCTTCAACGAGCCGTTCCAGGGCTCGACCGGTGGCGTGCAGCTGAGCCGACCTGTTGTAGGAATGGCCGTCGACCCCACCCCCGGTCCGAACGGGATCAGGGGCTACTGGCTGGTGGCCTCCGACGGAGGCGTGTTCTCCTTCAACGCCCCCTTCTACGGCTCAGCCGGGAACCTGCCGTTGGCCTCTCCCGTCATGGCCATGTCGCCACTGTCGGACGGCTCCGGCTACCGGCTGTTCGCCACCGATGGAGGAGTGTTCGACTACAACGCCCCGTTCTACGGCTCGGCGGCCGGGGTCAAGCTGGCACGGCCCGTGATCGCCGGATCCAGTGACACCGGTACCGACGGATACTGGGAGTTCGGCAGCGATGGCGGGGTATTCACCTACAACGCCCCGTTCTACGGTTCCGCCGCCTGATCAGCACCATCGGGTAGGAGCCAGCCGAATTCGGCTGGCTCACGAGGGGGGCGGGGCTTCGGCCCCGCCCCCCTCGCGTCCGCCCGGCTGCTTCCAACCCCGCCCCTCGTGGTCCACAGGGGTGTATCCTGACCGTTGAGCGCACGCGTGTGCGCAGTGGCCCTTTCCGTCACGTCGCCCCGGACCACGGTGGCGCGTCGTTGGCCTGGAGGAGAAGGGGCCGCTGTGGGGACCAACTTTGCTGCTGGGGAATCGACGAGACAGGTCGGCTCGGTGGTGGCCGAGCCTGGCAGTGCACCATCGGGCGTCTACGCTCAAGTGGCAGCACTCCTGCATGAGTCCCGAAGGCAGGCACCTGACGAACTAGGGACGTTCCTCGGGCGCCGGGTGGCTCAGTTCGGGATGCGGGAACTCTCCGTGTACGTCAGCGACTTCGAGCAGCGCAACCTTGTCCCGATCCCAGGGTCAGCAGCAACGACGTCGTTGGATATAGACGCCTCGCGCGGCGGGCGGTGCTTCACGACTGCTGGGCAGGTTCAAGAGCGGACCGACGGTGGCGTCCGCCTCTGGAGTGTCGTGGTGGATGGGGCGGCGCGCCTCGGCGTAATCGGCGTCACGGTGCCCGAGGTGGACGACGAGGTGCGGGCGCTCGCCGACAGCCTGGCCGGGGTGGTCGCCGCCCTGTTGGTCACCCGGGGCCAGTGCACCGACGTGTATACAGGGATCCGGCGCAGCCAGAACTTCAGCTTGGCGGCTGAGATCCAATGGGACCTTCTCCCACCCTTGAGCCTCGACAGCGGGCGGGTGTCAGTGGCTGGGTTGATCCAACCCGCCTACGAAGTGGGAGGCGACTCCTTCGACTACGCCGTGAACGGTGACACCCTCGACTTCGCGGTGTTCGACGCGATGGGTCACGGGCTCGAATCGAGCCAGCTCGCCCACCTGGCCGTCAGCAGCTACCGTCACAGCCGCCGATCCGGCCTGGGCCTCGAGGGCACTTACGAGGCCATGGACACCGTCATCGCCGGCAGAAGTGGCGGGGAGGCCTACGTCACGTGCATCCTCGCTCGACTGAACCTGCTCGACGGCACCTTGAGCTGGATCAACGTCGGTCACCCGCGCCCGATCCTGGTGCGCGCCGGTAGTGTCGTCGGTCCTCTGGAGTGCCAGCCGACGTTGCCCGCCGGACTGGCCGGAGGCCCCGGCGTCGACAGTCTCATTCTGGTCGGCCATGATGTCATGGAGCCGGGGGACCGGCTCTTTTGCATCACCGATGGAGTCGTCGACTCACACCGCCCAGGCGGCGAGGACTTCGGGGAGGAACGGCTCATCGAGCTACTCAGTGAGCAATCCAGCACCAGACTGGACGCGGCAGAGACGGTACGTCGGCTATCACACGCGGTGCTCGACTATCACGGCGTTCTGAGCGACGATACGACCGCCTTTCTCGTCGAGTTCCACTAGTCACGGCCGGCGGCCACGGGCCGGCGGCTGCGGCCGGTCGCGTTGTGCGATCGAACCGGCATCGACCCCCTTCCGCGGCCCGGCGAAGAGCCCTAGAAATAGCCTCTGAACAGGACTTAAAGGGCTTAGCGGCATCCCCGGTGTCTGCTACAGTCATCGTCACGGAGAGGTGCGAGAGCGGCCGAATCGGACTCACTGCTAACGCAGGGAACGGGCGATTTTTCGCCAGCGCCAAAATGGGCGAAACCAAGAAAACTGCAGGTCAGCCCTAGGAAACTGGACCGGGCAGGTCTTCCGTTACTGGCCGCTGGTGGCCGTCCGTTGCGTTGCGCTGTTGAATCAGCGTTGAACGCATAAAGCGCCAGAGGCGCCTGAAAGTCGTGAGTTGGACGAGTTCAGGACCTTCGATCCGGTGTTCGAAGGTCCGGTAGCGGCCCCGCTCTGTTGAACGCGGTTGAACGCATTCGTCTCCGGTTGGCAGGTCCGGACTTCGGTCATGTGAGGAGGCTCATCATGTCGTCAACTGTTCTGGCCGAGGACACGAGGCCGGCCGGTGGCCCGGCCGACTCGGGAATGGGCCAGGCCGCTGAATCGTCGTGTCAACGGTCTCGTCTGGTCCCGACTCCACCACGACTGCGGACCGTTGTCGACGATCCAGGATCGTGTGGTTGTGACGCCCAAGTGCAGCAGCACCCGGTTCCAGGCCGAGCGGGTCCGGGAGAGGAGGGCGACCCGGACGCTTCCTAAGCGATCAACCCGACTTGCCGCCTGAGCGCGACATCGGGACTCGCACTGAACGGCACTTTGCGGCGCTGGTGGTAGCGGTCTCACTGTCGGGATATCGGGGCGGGTGCCACGGTTGCGGCGAATGAGCTTCGACCGCGGCCATGGGACAGGCCTCGAGTGCGACGAGGCACGCCCCCTGTTATTGGCCAGCGTCGGTGGTGGTCATATCTCTCAAGGTTCTGCGAACAGGGTTCGGCGCCAGATGGTGGCCAGGGTCTGCGCGGCCTCGGGTATGGGAAGGCCCTGGTCTCGGCCGTAGGTTTCGAGGAGGTACCGTTCGTTCATCCAGACCAGTGCGATGGCGGTCTGGGCTGGGTCGGCGATTTGGCACAGCCCTTGCTGGTGCAGGCCTTCTATTCGTGCTTGGACGGGGGCTACGAACGATTGGATGGCGGCGTGCCATGCCTGTTCGATGTCGGGGCTGCCGGCTGAGGCGTCGGCTAGGGCGAGCAGGAGCCGCCCGTGCTGGCAGAAGACCTCCGCTAGTGCGGTCGCCGCGGGAAGTAGCCCTTCGCGTGGGTCGACGTCGATGTTCAGCCACAGGTCCGCCGCTCGTCCGAGTTCGCCTCGGGCGTGGAGCAGCTGGCGGAGGAGGACCGCCTCGAGGTCGGGGAAATACCGGTAGAAGGCGGTCCGGGTGAGACCGGCGCGGGTCATGACGTCTTCGATGCTGAGGTCCCGAAAGGGCCGGTCGGCCAAGAGCGCTTCGGTGGCGTCGAGGATGGCCTGCTCGATGGCTTCCCGCCGCCGGCGGAGCTGGGTGCGCCGGTCTGTGCGGGTTGGGGCCATTGCGCCCATCCTATTCGGTGACGTACTGTGTGACAGGGCGTCACGGGGGTGGCGAAGAACAGAGGAGGGTCTATCGTGAGCGCTGCGGCGTCCGGCGATGAGCGTTCGACTGTCAATGAAACTCTGGCCGCGGCTACACGGTCTTGGGGGATTCCATCGACGGCCACCACCATGTTCGATTTCGCCTACACAGAGGGCCGCGAGCAGCTGTTGCGGCTGTATGACAAGGGGACCCGTCGCCAGTGGATCGGCTCGGACCGCCTGGACTGGGACCTCGAGGTCGACCCGGAGCGGCCGGTGGGGATGCCCGACGAGATCCACCCCCTGTTCGGTACCGAGTGGTGGGAGAAGATGACCGAGGCGGAGAGGAACGAGGCGCACCGCCACCTGGAGGCCTGGCGGTTCAGCCAGTTCATGCACGGCGAGCAGGGCGCTTTGATCTGCACGGCCAAGATCGTCCAGACGGTCCCCGACATCGACTCGAAGTTCTATGCGGCCACCCAGGTGATCGACGAGGCCCGCCACGTGGAGGTCTACAGCCGGTACTTGCACGAGAAGGTGCAGCTGGTCTACCCGCTCAACGCCAACTTGGCCAGCCTGTTGGACGACACGATCCAGGATTCGCGCTGGGACATGACCTATCTGGGGATGCAGGTGCTGATCGAGGGTTTGGCCCTGGCCGCGTTCGGCGTCATCCGCAACATGGCCACCGAGCCGCTGGGAAAGGCGCTCAACGCGTATGTCATGCAAGACGAGGCCCGCCACGTGATGTTCGGACGTCTGGCGCTGCGGGACTACTACCCTCAGCTCACCCAGGCCGAGCGCGACGAGCGCGAGGAGTTCTGTGTCGACGCCTGCTACCGGATGCGGGACCGCTTCTTGGGCGAGGAGGTCTGGGAACGCCTCGGCCTGCCCGCGGAGGTGGCGGAATACGTCGAGCACAGCGAACTGCAGCGCACCTTCCGCAGCTATCTATTCACCAGAATCGTGCCCATCCTGCGTGACATCGGCCTTTGGGGCCCGAAGATACGCAAGGCGTTCACCGACATGGACGTCATCGGTTTCGCCGACAGCGACATCGACGCCGAGATGGCCAACGACGAACAGGCCGCCGAGGAGTACGACCAGAAGCACATGGCCCACCTTCGAGCCGTCGCCGAAACGCCCTGACCGGAGACCACCCTGGAGGGAGGGCCTAAGTTAGGTCTGTCCACGGCCTTGGGTCGATCCCGATCGCCGGCCAGATGATGTCCCGTACAGAACTGCCTAGTTAGGCTGGCCGGGGCTGACAGGGCCGAAGATCATCCCGAGAGGCACGTACCTGCCGGACCACCGCTCATCGAGTGGGCCGTCCCATGAGATGCCATACGTGCCGAGCACTCCGCCCCACCCGGCATGCGCGGGCGGCAAGGGCACGCACTCGGACGGCCCGCTGAGGTCGTAACGCAGACACTCGGGGTCGACCTCGATAGCGTGCTCGAAGTCGATCGCATCGGTCGCCCACCGACGAGCACGACGTTTTCGATATGAAGGTTGTCCCGGTGACAGATGCCCCGAGCGTGAATCCCGTGCACGAGGGCGAACACCTTCGGGCGCGTCGCCGCCACTTCCTCTGGGTTTGCTGACGTAAACCAATTTGTCAGAGGCGTTCCGGTCGCCTGGACGACACCCCCCTGGGGACCGATACCCGGCTCCCACCGGATAACGGGCGGAGTCAGGCCTTGAGCCGCCAGCCGCTCGAGGTGGCTTCGGGCGAACGCTGCCTCTTCCGCGCAGCAGAATTGGCGCAGGTGTCAGCCAGTTATCGTCACGAGCTCCGTTGGGTTCTCGACCATACGTCAGGGTATTTAGGACGACGACCCACCGACGCGCTCATCCGCTCGTGACTGAATCCGTCGCCCGGCACCAGATTCGCATCAACATCAGTGTGCCAGAATTCGCAGGGTGCCGCCTGTCCCAGTTCGCCGGGTAGTGGGAAACGCCAGAGGAGTTAGCGCAGCAGTGCTACTGCGGTCGCGAATGTCTCCTCGCCGATGTTCTTCGCAGACACCGACGACCGTTGCACATTGCTAGCCCACCTGCATCTCGGAGACCTCTCTAGCTCTGGGATCGCTATCGTCCAGAGTCGTTGGCCCCTGAGACCAATAAAGAGGGCCCCTTACTCAAGCTTCTCGGTCAGGAGGCTGAACATCCATCGCTGCGATGGCAGAGTGACCGGTAATGGCTCGAACGAGACCGAATGGTAACCGGCGAACTCCACGCCTACGACGCGCTCGGCTACCCGCCGTGCCCCTTCCTCGCCGCCCCCAGCCGCGTCGATGAACGCCTTCAGACATCGTTGCCACCATTTCCCGCCCGGAGAATCCTTCAAATCGGGGTGGAGGTAATGGAACGGCCACTCCCTAACCTCCTGCCGAAGATTCTTCTGGATGTGGTCCTGCAACATTGTACTGCCGTGCCACTGAGGATCGTCGACGGCCACCCCCGGGTTGAGGCTCAATAGCACGATCGGCGCTTCAAGCCGACCAACCCACGGCTCGGGTATCAGCGAAAGATCGATCCTCGTCGGTGCGTCGGCGGCCTTGTAACGATTGAAGGTCTCGATGTACGGCCGGTCCTCGGGAAGGAACCACTTATTGTCATCATGGACCAAGTCGTTGTCACACCCCGAGGCCCATGGGCAGCGGCATCGAGGGCGAGCAGGTAGGCATAGTGCCGCTGACTCGGAGAAGTCCCGCCGAATCGGAGCATGCGGCATTCAGCGAATAGAGCTGCACGCAGGTCGTCCGGCTCCATCCAAGTGAAACCTGACTCGATCCACCTCGACCGGACGTCGGACGCCAGTCTCTCCGCCGCCTCCGTGGTTCCGCCCACGTGGGCGTAGCCATCGAAGGCCATGGCTCGATCGAATAACCGGGCGAAGTCTTCTTGCTCCACGGTGCCGATGCCGTCGTCCACCATGCACAGAGCATTACAGATGATTGTGACGCCCGCTGTTGTGGATGAAAGGGACGGGTCTTGAGTGTGGTCGGAATCAGTCGGCGTGGGGGACGCCCATAATCGCGGGCGGTGGTGTCCCCGAAGATCGGAGGCCGCCCGCCCCGGATCGCCGGCTGCCGGGCGCCAATTGCGATCGCGTGAACGGGCGCGACTGGTGTCCAGCTCTACTCCTTCGAGAATTCCGGTCAAAAGCCGCGGATGAGTTTGGAGAGCGTTGTCGCCGCGGCCGCAAGGGCGGGGTGCGTTGAGATGTCCTCCACCTCGACCACCGCGAGTCCGGCGATGTCCCAAAGGGCGAGGGTCGTCCATGGCGGGCGGTGGTAGGACCACCATTGGATGCCGCTCCATGACCCTTCGGCAAAGATGCGAGCTGCGATCTGTTGGGTACGCGGCCGGTTGCGGATAACTACGTGGGTAGTACGTATCCCGCGTTGCGACAACACCCTGGCGTCGTCGAGATCGAGGAGAGGGTGTGCCTCCTCATCGAACCGGAACGTGGCCAAGGCCTTCACGGAACCAGGCAACGCGGGGAACTGGAGCATCTTCGGGGTCCAGCGGACGAGGTTCCCGAAGGTCTCTCCGATGGCTGCCTCAGGTGACGGCGACAAGTACATGGTGGTGTACAGGTTCGGGTTATCCCAGCGGCCCCTACCCTGAGCTGCTACCTCGACATAGAGCGGATGACCAGGATCGCCCGTTGGTGAGGTCTCCAAGTAGGGGAAGACTCGATAGAGCAGCACGGTCAGGCGTAGGCGCCTGCAGCCTCAGCCTCGATCGCTTCAAGGACTGGCCCGGATCCGTTCACACGCAGAACGTCTATCGGGCGGGCCCCATCGAGAAATGCGTTAGCGCCCTCTAGCCAGTCACCAATGACGTCCTCGTCCCAAATGAGCTGAAGACGGGCGATGATGTGGTCTAGGTCTACCAGCAGGGGGGCGACCTGAGAACTGGGCACCTCTACAGCCTTTCGCCACCGGGATGGTTGACTCTCTGATACGCCGAGAACTGCTGCCGCTCGGCGGTTGCCGAGAACCCGGACTACCTGGTCGGCCCGAACCTCGGGTTGCCAGCTGGTGGACGTGCCTGCCGTAGCCGCTTGGGAGGATGCTGTCGCCCCGGTGCTCCCCTTGCTGGTGGGTGTGCGTTTGGCCGTTCCTGTCTTGGTCGAACCAGCCGCCGATGTCTTGGCGACTGCCTTCTTGGCCGCCTTCGTCGTCTTGGAAGTCAGCTTGGTCATGCCGGACGCCTTGGTGCCCAGCGCCGCGACGGTCCTCTTGGCTGGCACTCTCTTTGGGGGCTGGACGGCTCGAGCTCCACGGCGGTCCGACTCTCTCATGCCACCCATACTACCCCACCCAAAGAATTCCTTGGGTGCGCTGAACCTCCATCTCCCCGGTGAGAGGACACCGACGAGTCGCTCAACAGCAGTGGCTAAGGTTGAGAAAGTCCCATAACGTCGCCTCATAGTGTCCTCCATCGTCAAGAGGCGGGGTGACTCGGATCGCCGGCTGCCGGACGCCCCCGTCGGCTCTCGGGGGTGTTGAACATTATGCTCGGCCTGACATGATGAATAGCGAAAGGAGCTGAGAGCGCCGAGTACGAGTGCGGGGCGCGTGGCCAGCCGTAACCGGATGCGCTGTTGTTCTGGTCGCCTACAGATGGGAGCGGAAGGCAGCGTCGTGGTCGTCTACCAATGGATCGTCGAGATCGGTGAGGAAGAAGGCGATGAAAGTGCTTTCAGGACCGGCCTGTTGTAGCAGTCGTCGCCATGACCAAAGGTTGGGGTGGTCCCAGTGTGTCGCGGCCTCAGCCGGCGTCAGGGCGTCGACGGCACACGAGAAGTCCTCGGTGCTCAAGGGGAAGGTTCCCGTTTGGTTGGTGTAGCCGCAGAAGGCGGCAAGTACTGCGGCGGGAAGCCGGTGCTCGCTGTGTGGGTCGTTGACATGGCCGAAGGTCAGATGCCCGTCGTCCAGACGAGCGACGCTGTACGCGACGGGTGGCTTGAAGCCGGGTATCCGGTCGGAAAACCGCTGACGAGCAGCGAGTAGGTCGGCGTCGGTGACCCATCGTTCCTCGTTTACAGCATCAGGATCCCTGCTCGGCATCGTCACGCCCAACGCCGGCTTGCGAGCCATGCGGGTACGCTCAAATCGTCACGACGGTGATGGGTCGGTCGCCCGCAACGGTATGAGCATCACCGGGATCGCTGGTTAGAACGGTGATCCGGTCGGCATCGCTCGATCGAATAACGGCACCGAGATGGGAGTCGGCTACCGACGCCTGCGTACCTTCTCGGATCGACGCCGCGGTGTTTGCTTGAGCTGCGTCGAGGACCTCGTCCGCGATCCTCAGGCGGTTGGCGAAGGCCCACGAAACTGCTGTGCGGTCCCAACCAGCCTCGACCCGAACCGTGGTCGGAACTTGAATGTTGACCGGAACAGCGCGGCGCTTTCTCTGGGTGACGACTTGGACGTGGCTGAGTACTCTCCGGTGCTTCGGGTGGTCGACGGTTCCAAGAGCCTGAACAGCTTCGTTGTCTAAAAGGATGAGGCTGGTCATGCCGAGGCGCTGGCTCGGGCTTCGGCCCACAGCAAGACGTCATCAGCGTCGGCGTTGGGGTGGGTGCGGGTGATCTCAGCGGCGGCCTGGCGAAGCAGCCCAGTCCGGCCGGCCAGGGGATGACCATCAAGTTCGGCAGCCGCAATCGCCAACTCGGCCAAACCGGGCCGTGCCTGAGGGTGTTGTTCGTAGTGGGCGTCGAGGACAGCTTGCATGACGACGGCTTCGAGCATCGCCCTCAGGGCAGTCGCCGTCAGCGCCGTCGTCGAAGGTGCGATCCCCAGCTCACGAACCGCCACCGTCGCAGCGTCCCGAAGAGCGACCGGCAGACGCATCGACGTGTTGGTGGTCTCTACCGCTGAGCTGTCGAGCAAGCGGGTGATCTGCTCGATGGCCTCCTCGTTCCTCATGAGCAACCGTACCACAGCCATGTGGTACAGGACGTACCATCTCATAAGACTCACCCGGACCATCCCGATATCTCAATTCCAGGGGTGCCCTCAATCTCCGGTTCGCGGGCGCTTATCAAAGGCCGCCGCGCGGCCAGAAGAGACGTCTTGGCTCAAACGGGGCGTACTCAAGAAACCTCGTGAGAGTCCAGCCACTCCTCATACCAGTCGTGGCGGACCCGGATGTCGCCGTTCTTGAGGCGGATGCTCCTGGGAAACCAAGGTGCGCCGCGAGCGGACCACTTGTAGGCGGTGCTGGTGGACACGCCGAGATCGGCGGCAATCTGGCGGATGGTGATCCATCGACCGCTCGGGCGCCTGGTCTCTCCCTCGACCTTGGCGTCGGTGGTTGCGTCGCTCATGCCGATCCCGTCCCGAACAGGTTGGCCATGAACGGCTCCGTGTGCCAGGGGGTCAGGCGGAGCCACGACGGATAGGTGGTGCGGAGGTGCAGGGCGTGTCCCGGTTTGCCGTGGGCGATGACGCTCTCCGGCAAGAGCGGGTCCAGGCGGGTGGTGGTGGTGTGCTGAGTATGGAGTAGGCCGCGGGCCGGACCGGACGGTGGTGGCGGACCCAGCCGGTCGATCAGGTGGGGCCGGGGTCAGCCAGGGCGGCATCGCGGACCGCCCGGCGGTCGACGGTGAGCCCAGGGGTAGCCGGGGTCTGGGCGCCGCTGCGGGACAGCTGGTGGGCCGGGTCCCGGTAGGGGTCCGAAAGCTCCGCCGGCTCGAACCGGGTCGGCGGCAGGGGCACCTGGTGTTAAGCGACACGCTGGTTGAGGATGTAGGGGTGTCCTGGCGACACTGAAGTCCAGGATGTTGGCCGGCACCCCTGCCGCCGACGGCGAGACAGGCGGCGCTCATTCGCTCGAGCGGGGACCAGGCGGCGCCGCCCGGTCGCCGCCCCGTGATCCCCTGCGGGCCGGTGAGGCCCCGCAGCCGCTCCACCAGCACTCCCGGCCGCTCGGGGCCGAGGTGGGCGCCGTGGACCACGGCCGGCTGGACGGCCGTGACGACCGCCTCGAGACCGGTTGCGTCGAGCCCGCCCATGCCGGCTCCCCAGTGGGCGACTACCGGTGCCGCCGGGTTGGCCACGTCGAGCACCAGCGACACCCCGGCGGCCCGCAGGTGGACCGGGGCCACGACCGGCTGGGGGGTGTTCATCGGGCCTCGACCGCCTCGTGGTGGGCGCCGGTCGAGGCCTCCACCCGGCGCAGCACCGGCGCGGCGAAGCCGGCTGCCTCAAACGCCGCGCCGACCGCCACCCGCGCTGCCGGGAGCGCCTCTTCGGGGATCACGGCGATGGCGCTGCCGCCGAAGCCGCCGCCGGTCATGCGGGCCCCCAGCGCCCCGGCCCGGCGCACGGAGTCCACGGCCACGTCGAGCTCGGGGCTCGACACCTCGTAGTCATCGCGCAGCGAGGCGTGGGATTCGTCCATGAGTCGGCCCAGCCCGCCCCAGTCACCCTGCCGGAGGGCGTCGACGGCGGCCAGCACCCGGGCGTTCTCGCTCAGCACGTGGCGGACCCGCCGTCGAGCCTCGCCGTCACCGAGGCGGCGCACGGCGTCGTCCACGTCGTCGAGCTCCCGCAGGGATGACACCCCGAGGGCCCGGGCGGCGTCCTCGCAGGCGGTCCGGCGGGCCGCGTACTGGCCGTCGGCGTTGTCGTGGGTTACGCCGGTGTCGACGACCAGCAGGGCCAGGCCGGCGCCGGCCGCGTCGAGGGGCACCGCCGCGGTGGCCAGGTCGCGGGTGTCGACCAGCAGGGCGTGACCGGCGGTGCAGACCATGGAGGCCACCTGGTCCATCACCCCGCAGGGCACCCCGACGAAGTCGTGCTCGACGCTCCACGCGGTCAGGGCCCGGCTGAGCGGGTCGCCGCCCGACCCGGCCAGGTCGGCCACGGCGGAGACCGCCGCGCATTCCAGGGCGGCCGACGAGGACAGTCCGGCGCCGACGGGGACGTGCCCGTCGACGAGCACGTCGATCCCGCCGGGGCGGGCGCCGCGGCGGGCCAGGGCCCACGGAACGCCGAGGACGTAGGCCGACCAGCCCCGCTGCCGGCCCGGTTGCAACTCGGCCAGCGACGCTCTCACCACCTCACCGGGGTGCTGGACGGAGCGGACCGTGACCACCTGATCGTCGCGGCGGGCCGCAGCCACGTAGGTGCGGGCCGGGATGGCGAAGGGCAGGACCCACCCGAGGTTGTAGTCGGTGTGCTCGCCGATGAGGTTGACTCGTCCGGCCGCCGACCAGACCCCCTCAGGCGGCCGCCCGACGTGGCTGGCGAACAGCTCGGCCGCCACCTCCGCCGGCCCGTTCACCACCGGTACGCCCGCAGCAGGTCGGCGGCGTGCTCGGGGGCGATGTCGTTGATGAACATCCCCATCCCCGACTCCGATTCGGCCAGCGCCTTCACCTTGCCGGGCGCCCGCATGATCGAGAACAGCTCCAGGTGCAGGTAGGCGTCCTCCCGGCCGGTGTGGGCCGGAGCCTGATGCCAGGCCGCGATGTAGGGCATGTCGACCTGGTAGACGCCGTCGAGGCGGCGCAGGATCTCGGCGTAGATCTCCGCCAGCGCGGCTCGCTCGGCGTCGTCGGTGGCCGGCAGGTCCGGCACGTGCCGGTGCGGGTACAGATGGATCTCGAACGGCCACCGGGCCGCCGCTGGCACGAAGGCCGTCCAATGCCGGTTGGAGGCCACCACCCGCCGGCCGCCGGAGCGCTCGGAGGCCAGCACGTCGGCGAACAGGTTGCGCCCGGTTGCCTCCCGATACCGCCCGGCGTTCTCGAGCATCACCCGGGTGCGGCTGGTGACGACCGGGTACCCGTAGATCTGGCCGTGCGGGTGGCTGAGGGTGACGCCGATCTCGGCGCCGCGGTTCTCGAAGCAGAACACCTGGGCCACGGTCGGCATGGCGTTGAGCGCCTCGGTGCGCTCGGCCCACGCCTCGATGACCAGGCGGACCCGCCCGGGGGACAGGGTGGCGAAGGTCTCCCCGTGGCGGTCGCTGAAGACGATCACCTCGCAGCGGCCGTGGCCCCGCTCCCGGTGGTAGAGCCGCGGATCCAGGGTGACCCCGTCGTCGGGGACGGTGGCCTGCTGTGAGAAGGAGGGAAAGCGGTTCTCGAACACCACCACCTGGAAGTCGGTGGTCGGGATCTCGGTCCGGCGGTCCTCGGCGGACGGGCACAGCGGGCACTGGTCGACCGGCGGGAGAAAGGTCCGCCGCTGGCGGTGGCTGGCCACCGTCACCCACTCCCCGACGATCGGGTCCCAGCGCTGCTCGGAGGTGCTGGCCGTGGCCGGCAGGTCCCGCAGGTCGGGCACCACCAGGCGCGGCTCGCTCCCCTCGTCGAACCACAGGATCTGGCGGCCGTCGGCCAGATGCCCGGAGGTCACCATCACCATCACCGCCCCATTCCCGCCGGGGCAACGGTGGAGCTGACGACGATCAGTTCCTCGACCGATTCGGCCAGGACGGCCCGGGCGTCGTCTGGCAGGCCGCTGTCGGTGATCAGCACGTCCGCCTCGTCGAGGGCGGCGACCGAGGACAGGCCGACGGTGCCCCACTTCGTGTGGTCGGCCAGCACGACGCAGCTGCGGGCCGCGGCGATGAGAGCCCGGTTGACCTCGGACTCCATCAGGTTGGGGGTGCTGAAGCCGGTCCACTCGGCCATCCCGTGGACCCCCATGAACACCACGTCGAAGTTGAGCGAGCGGATGGCGGCCAGCGCCACCGGCCCGACCAGGGCGTCGGAGGGGGTACGGATGCCGCCGGTCACGATGACCGTCCGGTCGGCGCGATCGCCGGCGCCGAGGGCCTGGGCGGTGCGCATCGAGTTGGTCACCACGGTCAGCCCCGGCACCTCGGCCAGCTGCCGGGCCAGGACATGGGTGGTCGTGCCAGCCGAGATGGCGATGGCCGACCCCGGTTGGACGGTGGCGGCGGCCCGCCGGGCGATGGCCTCCTTCTCGCCGGGCTGGCGGCCGACCTTGGCGTCGAAGCCGGGCTCCTCGGTGGCGCCGATACCGGTTCGGGTGGCGCCACCGTGCACCTTGTCGAGTAGGCCCTGGCGAGCCAGCGCCTCGAGGTCCCGCCGGACCGTCACCTCCGACACCGACAGCAGCTGGGTGAGGTCGGACACCCGCACGCCGCCGGACCGGCGCACCTCCTCGAGGATGAGGCCGTGGCGCTGCTTGGCCAGCACGTTCAGCCCCCGCCCCGCTCGCGCACCACGGCCACCGCGCCGGGCGCCACCGTCACCCGCCCGTCGACCGGCCGGCCCGTCAGCAGCTCGAGGCCCGACGCGGCGACGGCCTGCTCCTCGGCGGTGTGGTTGATGGCGAACAGCCAGGTGCCGTCGGGGCCCCGTCGGCGGACCACCTCCACCCCCTCGGCCACCTCCGCCGTCCGGCGCACCCCGCACCGAGCGACCAGGTCGCCGACCAGCGCGTCGAGATCGGCGCCGTCGAGACGGGTGGCCAGGTACCAGGCGTGGCCCGCCCCGACGGCGTGACGGGTGAGCGCCGGGCTGCCGGCGACCGGACCTGAGGCGAAGGTCGCCCGTACCTCGGCGCCTTCGGTCCGGCCCAGCTCGCTCCAGATCCGGCCGGTCCGCCCGTCGCTGAGGCCGACGGTCTCGCCGGGCAGGAGCGGGAAGAACTCCTCCATGCGCACGCCGAGCAGGTCACGCAGGGCGCCCGGGTAGCCCCCCAGGCGGATGTGGTCGCGCTCGTCGACGATCCCCGAGAAGAAGGTGGCCAGGAGCGTGCCCCCGCCCTCCACGTAGGCGGTCAGGGCGGCGGCCTCCTCGTCGGTCAGGAGATACAGGTGGGGGGCGACGACGAGACGGTAGGGGGCCAGGCCGTCCAGCGGCGACACCACGTCGGCGGTGACGGCCCGGCGGCGCAGGGCGGCGTGCCAGGCCCTCAGGTGGCCGGCGGCGTCGAGGTGCACGCTGGGGTGGGCGCCCAGCTCGGCCCCCCACCACGCCGGCCACGTCCAGGCCAGCGCCACCTCGGCGTCGACGCTCGAGCCGGCCACCTCGGCCAGGGCCCGCAGGTGGGCACCCAGCTGGACCACCTCCCGCCACACCTTGGTGTCGGTCCCGGCGTGGGGGACCATGCCCGAGTGGTACTTCTCGGCCCCGGCCCGGCTGGCCCGCCACTGGAAGAAGCCGATGGCGTCGGCGCCCCGGGCCACATGCGTGAGGCTGTTGCGGATCATCTCGCCGGGGGCCTTGGCCCGGTTGAGCGGCTGCCAGTTGACGGCGCTGGTCGAGTGCTCCATCAGCCACCACGGGCCGCCGGCCAGGCTGCGCATCAGGTCCCCGGCCAGGGACAGGTCGTCGGCCGGGTCGACCATGTCGAGGCGGACGTAGTGGTCGTTGCTGACGACGTCGACTTCGGCCGCCCAGGCCCGGTAGTCGAGCGGTTCGAACAGCGACATGAAGTTGGTGGTGACGGGGACGTCGGGGGTGACGCGGCGCAGCACTTCCCGCTCGGCCCGGTAGCAGGCCAGTAGCTCGTCGGAGCAGAAGCGGGCCCAGTCCAGCTGCTGGCCAGGGTTGCGCCATGTCCCCGTGCTGCGGGGGGGCAGGATCTCGTCCCATTCGCCGTAGCGCTGGCTCCAGAAGGTGGTACCCCATGCGTGGTTGAGCCGGTCCAGATCGTCGTAGCGGGACCGGAGCCAGACCCGGAACGAGGCCGCCGACGTGTCGCAGTAGCAGGCTGCGTTGTGACAGCCGTACTCGTTGTGGACGTGCCACATGGACAGCGCCGGGTGGTTGCGGTAGTGCTCGGCCAGGGCGGCGGCCAGGGCGGTGGCCGAGCGGCGGTAGTCCGGCGAGCTGGGGCAGAAGGCCTGGCGCGATCCCCACCACAGGGTGGTCCCGTCGGCCAGCACCGGCAGGCTGTCGGGGTGGGCCCGGCTCCACCACGGCGGCGGGGAGGCCGTCGCGGTGGCCAGGTCCACGGCGATACCGGCGCCGGCCATGGCGTCTATGACCCGGTCGAGCCAGGCGAACTCGTAGCGGCCCGGTTCGGGCTCGAGGAGGGCCCAGGAGAAGATGGCCAAGCTGACGAAGCTGACCCCGGCCTCGGCCATCAGGCGGAGGTCCTCGTCGAGGGTCTCCTCGGGCCACTGCTCGGGGTTGAAGTCACCCCCGTAGGCGATCCCCGGCGGGCGGGACGGCCAGATTCTGGTGACAGTCACAGTGCGGCTCCTATCAGCGCTTGCTCGCGCCGAGGGATAGTCCGGCCACGATCGGCTTCCGGGCAGAGCGGCCGGACTGTCCCGGCAACTCAATGACTACCCGGCAACTCAATGACTACCCAACGAAATCGAACAGTTTCGATCATAAACACTCAGCAAATTCTGTCAAGACCCAAGATTGAACCAAACGGCCGCCGCCCGGATCGGGGCCGCCTGGGCTGGTTCGGGTGCGTTGGCGCGACGACCGCACCCCGGTCGACTCCGATGAAGTATCGGGCTGGCTGGACACCCTGGTCGGTGGAGGCGATCCGCTGAGCCAGCGCTTCGCCGAACTTGTGGTCACGGCCGGCGAAGGGCCCTCAGGCTCGTGGAAGGTGGCCGGATCGAGCAAGGAGGGACACGACAGGATGATCTTCGTGGGTGATGACTGGGCGGAAGCGCATCACGATGGGCATGTGATGGAAGCCGCCGGCGGGCTGGTGCCGGCGCCCAGAACGTCGGGTCAGCTCGGGGCTGACCCGCTTTTGGTGGACCCTGGATTTGCTAGGAGAAGCTAGGGCCCCCACCCTCCTGGTTCCTATTCGCCTGGAAGGCTGAAGGAGGCGAGCCGGCTGACTCCTTCCTCTTCTCTGCCGGGAGCGACGCTTTGATAGATGTCCAGGAAGACCGACAGTGTCTTGTGACCGGACCAGCGTTGGCAGACGACGGCGTCCACTCCTTCGCGCAACCACCAGGAGCAGGCGGCATGACGGAGGTCGTGTCGACGCAGCTTGGCCAGCTTGGGCTGGCGGGGGTCGTCGGCCGCAATGTCCGTGCGTAGGGGCCAGAGGGCCGCTCGGCCGGGATACCAGACCGACTTGTTGAACATGTCGGGATCGAAGGCCTTGCCGTTGCGGTGGAAGACCAGGCCGTCCGGCCCCACCCCGTAGGCGTCGCGGTGGTCGAGGAGCTTGGCCACCAGGGCCGGGTGGACCGGCGACCGGCGGGTGTCGGCCAGGTCGCGGTCCTTGAGCGGGCCCCAGTCGGGGTCCTCGCCGGGGTCGAGCCAGCGGGCCGCCACGGGGCGGTGGGTGCGCCGGACAGTGACCCAGCCGGCCCCGCCATCGGCCGGCAGGTCCAGGTCGTCCCACAGGAGGCCGGCCGCTTCCCCGGGCCGGAGGCCGCACAGGGCCATCACCAGCACGAAGGATTCGACCACCCCACCCCATGCGCCATGCTCGGCGCAGGCCCGGGCCAGGGCAAAGGCCTCGGGCGGCCCGATGACCAGGTCAGCGTCCACGGCCAGGGCGGCCCGTCCGCCCACCAACGAGTTCTTGCCTGTCACCTTGCGTCGGGGCTTGACGGCGAGCCAGGGGTTGCGCTCGATGGGCATGTCGTCGCGGCCGATGGCCCAGGTCCAGCACGCCTTCAGCGGCTGCAGAAACCGGGTGAGAGTCGCGGCGCTGACCCGCTTGTCCGGATTGCGTTGGTTGACCTCGAAGCGGGCCACGAACTCCTCGATCTGCCCGGTCGTCAGGGAGTCGGCCGGAGCCGAGTGGCGCCGTAACCAGTCGCGTCCGGCCGTTTGGCGGTCGGTCAGCTCGTGGGAGAGGTGCCCGGGTAAGAAGGACCCGTTCTGGGTGAAGTCCTCCACCGCCTCGAGGTCGGCTCCTTCCGGTTCGGCACCGCTGGCGAGGAGCCACCGGCGGGCCCGCCCGAAGGCCATGGCGGCCAGGACCTTGGTCTTCGGCTCCCACTCGGGGTGGGCCCGGTAGTAGGCCTCGGTCAGCTCGAAGACGGTGGCGACGGTGGGGCCGGCCGGCCGCTCGGGCTCTACGAAGCGGCGGGCTTCCAGGTCGAAGGGGAGACCGGCGGCGAAGTCCCTCTCCAGCTGTTCCTTCCAGGCCTGGGCCTGACCGGCCTTGGGGAACCGCTTGAGCCACTGGATCCCGTCGCAGCGTCCGCCGACGTCCCAGCAGTCGACCTGGCGGCGCCGCCGGGTGGCGGTGGCGCGGTCCTGGACCCACTCGGTGGTCTTCTTCTTGGTCACCCAGACGCTGAAGGTCCGGGGTACGAACGGCTCGGCGGGTCGCAGACTCACGGGGTCTCTCCGTCCTCTCGAAGGGCCTTTCTGGAGGGCAGTCAGGGCGGCGGCTGCGACCGGTTGCGTTGTGCTGTTGAATCAGCGTTGAACGCATGCCAGTTTAGGGCGTTTTCGGCGTCCCGGGGAGGGCCTCCGGGGCGGCCCCAGGGCCCTCTCCCCGACGCCTCCTGAGCGGCCAGAAAATGCCCTCTGAGCAGGACTTTAAGGGGGTGAGCGCGGTCCTCCATGGTCTGCTACAGTTGTCATCAGGGAGAGGTGCGAGAGCGGCCGAATCGGACTCACTGCTAATGAGTTGACCTCTAACCGGGGTCCGGGGGTTCAAATCCCCCCCTCTCCGCCAGGATGCTCCCGGATGTCCAATAGAGTTGCTCGATGGAGAACGTCGGGGGTCTGCAGGACCGGGTCAACTCCATCGTGTGGTACCACACCATGGACCTCGGTAACGGTGTCGTCACTGACGGGTTCTGCAAGACGTATCTGGGGGCGGACCATTTGCCGGACTTTGAGGCCAAGTCCGTGCTCGACATCGGGGCGTGGGATGGCTACTACTCGTTCCTGGCCGAGCGAGCCGGGGCGTCGAGGGTGGTGGCGGTCGACCACTACGCGTGGGGTGTGGACTTCGCCAAGCGCAACCCGTACTGGGTTGAATGCCACGAAGCGGGCGTCCTGCCTGATCACAGCCGCGACACGACCGAATTCTGGGACCCCGATATGCCCGGGAAGCGGGGCTTCGACATCGCTCACGAGGCCTACGCCAGCCGCGTCGAGGCGGTGGTGGCCAACTTCGCCACTGTCGACCCGAGCAGCCTGGGCACCTTCGACGTCGTTCTGTTCCTCGGCGTGCTGTACCACCTCAGAGAGCCCCTGGCCGCCCTGGAGGCGGTGCGGCGCCTGACCGGCGGGGTGGCGGTGATCGAAACGGAAGCGCTCCTGATCCCGGGCCGGGACGGCTGGTCCGGGCTGGAGTTCACGGCTGGCTGCTACCGGGGCTACGACTACAGCAACTGGTTCACCCCGACGCTCGAAGCCCTTCACGAGATGTGCCGCGCTGCGGGGTTCTCGAGGGTGACGACGATGATCGGCGCCCCCTCGCCGCCCTCTCCGACCACCGCCGGACCGGTGCGCCAGACCGGGGACTGGCGTTCGGAGGCCCTCCGAATCCAGAGGGGGGTGCGCCGCCGGGTGGGCTACGCGTTGCACCCACCCCTGCCGGTGCCGGCGCCGCCGCCCGAACCGGTCCACTACCGGGCGTTGGTCCACGCCTACGCCTAGAGCCGGAAGTCACCCGACCAGAACCGCCCGACTACCGTCCCGCCAGGGCCAGGCCGGCGCCCAGGTGCACGTCAAACTGAACCGGGTGGCACCGGGCCAGGACCGGGGTCTACCGGCCGGACGGGACGTTCGAGGGCCGTCTCCCGCTCGGCGGCCCTCGTACCCACCCCTTGTCCCGGTACCCAGACGGCGAGCGTGGTGTGCACGACCACGGCGAGTGCTTATGGGGTACTGCCGTGATCGTAGGGAAGCTCATCGCCGCGGCGGTATGGCCCAGTAGGGGCATTTGTGCGTTCTGGGGGGACTAGTCCGCCGGGTGCCGGGCTGGGGGATGGCGGCCGTGGGCGAGCCGCCGACCGGCTCTCGGTCGCTGGCCGGTTGCGCTCCGCGACGGGGATACTGGAGGGGTGACAGCTGCGGGAACCACCGACGGTCGCCCCCCGGTCCGGTACCGCCGGCGCCGGGCTCAACCGGGCCGTCGGGGTGGACGCACCTACCCCCTCAAGTGGGTGGCGGCCGGCCTGGCCGTCGTGGCCGCCGTGCTCATCGGCGGCCCCTACCTGTACTTCGCGGTGATCGAGGGCAATCCCCCGGCCCGCCTGCAGCTGCCTCCTGCCGCCGGGGTGGCTCCCGGCACGGCCGCCCCGGGGCCGGTGACCGGAACCTGGGTCGCCTCGACGGGATCGCAGGCCGGCTACCGGGTGGATGAGTTGCTCTTCGGCCAGACCCACACCGCCGTCGGGCGGACCTCCAAGGTGACGGGCGGTGTGACCATCTCCGGCACCGAGGTGACTGCTGCCGACTTCTCCGTCGACATGGCCAGCGTGAAATCCGACCAGGGATCGAGAGACGTGCAGTTCCGGGGGTTCATCATGCGGACCGCCGACTACCCCACGGCGGCGTTCCGCCTCACCTCCCCCATCCAGCTGGGCGCCGTTCCCGCCATCGGGCAGAAGATCGCCGAGCAGGCCGTGGGCGACCTCACGATGCGCGGCGTGCGACGGTCGATCACCTTCACCCTCGGCGCGGAGCGCCTCTCTGCGGACACCCTCGACATCAATGCCGAAATCCCCATTCGCTTCTCCGACTGGCACATCCCCAACCCGTCCTTCGCGGTGGCCAGGGTGGGAAGCACGGGTACCCTCGAGGTGCTGCTGCGCCTCGTCGCCGCCGACTCCTCGGGTCGGCCGCTGCACCCCCAGCCGACGCCCCGGTCGACCACCACGGTGTTCGTGCCCGGCCAGTTCTGAGCGGTTGCTTCCGGGCGGGGTGGCGGTGGCGTTGTCACAGTCCCGCGTGGCGGCGTTATGGTCTGCGTCATGGGGGAACGAGACGACATATTCGCCAGTGCCCGGCGGTTGGCCGGGGCCATCCGACTCGGTGAGCTGAGCCCGTCGGAGGCACTGGACACCTGCCTGGAGCGGGTCGACCGGCTCAACCCGGAGTTGGTGGCGGTGATCTGGCGCAACGATGATGACGCCCGCGAGCGGGCTCGCCAGGCCACCGACCGCCTGGCCCGGACCCCGTCGGGCGAGCGAGGGGACCTCCCGCCGTTCTTCGGTGTGCCGCTGCCGGTCAAGGACCTGACCGCAGTGGCCGGATGGCCGGTCACCTACGGTTCCTGGGCCGCGCCCGACCGTCTCTCGGACGAGAGCGCCCTCGTCGTGGAGGCCTTCGAGCGGGGCGGCTTCCTCCTGACGGGTAGGACCAACACCCCCGAGTTCGGGCCCATCACCGCCGCCGAGAACGTCCGCTACGGGGTGTCGCGCAACCCCTGGGACCTCGATCGCACCCCGGGCGGCTCGAGCGGCGGGGCCGCCGCCGCGGTGGCCGCCGGCATGTTCCCCGTCGCCCACGCCAACGACGGTGGTGGCTCCATCCGGATCCCGGCGTCGTGCTGTGGGCTGGTCGGCTTGAAGGTGAGCCGGGGCCGGGTCCCCAACCGGGTCAACTCCTGGGAGGGGGGTTCGGTGGAGGGCGTCGTCTCCCGGGACGTCGCCGACACCGCCGCCGTCCTGGACGTCATATCGGGGTTCGACCGGGGCCTCTGGTACAACGCGCCCCCGCCGGCACGGCCCTTCGCCGACGAGGTGGGCTCCGATCCCGGTTCGCTCAGGGTGGGCCTGGTCGAGACCGCACCGTTCGGTCTGCCGCTGGACCAGGTCTGCCGGGACGCCGTCGGCCACGCCGGGCGGCTCCTGGAGTCCATGGGCCACCGGGTCGAGCCGGTGAGCTTCGAGATACCCGACGAGTTCCTCGCCGCCTTCTTGAACGTGGTCAACAGCGGGCTGGCCGATTACGACGACATCGACTGGGACCGGGCCGAACCACACGTTCGGGCCAACCGGGCCGCCGCCCTGCAGGTCGACAGCCTCTCCTACGTGCGTTCGGTGCACCAACTGCAGCGCTTCACCCGGGAGCTCGTGGCCCGGTGGGGCACCGAGTTCGATGTGCTGCTGACACCGACCATGAGCATCGCCCCGCCACGCGCCGGGGAGATACTGGCCGCCGTCCACGAGGGGGCGGGCGGGGGACCGGCCCTGCAGGTCTTCCAGATGGCCGTCTTCACCTCGGGATTCAATATGACCGGCCAGCCCGCCGTGTCGCTGCCCACCTACTCCACCGAGCAGGGACTACCCATCGGGGTGCAGGTGGTGGGGGGACCGTGGGAGGAGGCTCTCCTCCTGCGACTGGCCGCCCAGATGGAGCCGGCGGCCGGATGGTTGGACCGCCGGCCCGAGCCCCGACCGGCGCCCTGACCCGACCGACGACCTGAAGCCCTCCGGCGGGTGACTCGGGCGTGTCCGCGGCCGAGCCCCGGCCGGGTGGGCCCGCCTAGACGTCGGAGGGTGTTGGGGCCGGGCCCCGCTGGGTATAGGCGCCTGCGGGGAGGTCAGAGACATGACGACACTCGCAGATACTGGAAACCTTCGCTCGGCGGGCGGCAACTTCAGTTTGGTCCCGGCCCGCATCGACCGGCTCCGGTGGTCCCGGTTCCATACCCGCCTGGTGATCGCCCTCGGGGTGGCCTGGGTCCTCGACGGGCTGGAGATCACCATCGCCTCCAACTCGACGTCGATCATCTCCTCGAAGGCCGCCCTGCACATGTCGTCGGCGTCGGTCTCGTTCTCGGTGGGCACCGTCTACCTGCTCGGCGAGGTCGCCGGCGCCATCTTCTTCGGGCGGCTGTCGGATTCGTGGGGACGGCGCAACCTGTTCATGATCACGCTGGGCGTCTACCTGCTCGGCGGGGGACTTACGGCGCTCACCCTGGGCCACAGCGAAGGATGGGTCCTCTGGCTGGACCTGACCCGTTTCGTGGCCGGTATGGGTATCGGAGGCGAGTACGCGGCCATCAACTCGGCCATCGACGAACTGATCCCGGCCCGCTACCGGGGGCGGGTCGACATCGCCGTAAACGGCACCTACTGGGGCGGGGCGCTGATCGCGTCGGTGCTGTTCCTCGAGGTGGTCAAGCACCTGCCCATGTCCTACTCGTGGCGGGTCGCCTTCCTGTTCGGCCCGGCGCTGGGCTTCGTCGTACTGTTCGTGCGCAAGAACCTGCCCGAGAGCCCCCGCTGGCTGCTCATGCACGGCCGGGTGGAGGAGGCCGAGGCGGCCGTGGCCGAGATCGAGCGGCACACCGTCGACTCGGGCGGGTCGCTCGACGAGGTGGACGAATCCAAGGCCATCGAGGTTCGTCCCCCCAGCCAGACCGGCTTCATCGCCCTCGGCCGGACCCTGGCCGTCACCTACCCGAGGCGGACCGTGCTGGGCGCCTCGCTCATGATCACCCAGTCGTTCCTGTACAACGCCATCTTCTTCACCTACTCGCTGGTGCTGACCAAGGTCTACGGGGTGAGCAGCGGGTCCACGGCCTACTACTTCATGGCCTTCGCCGCCGGGAACTTCATCGGGCCGCTCCTCCTCGGACACCTCTTCGACAGCATCGGCCGGCGCAAGATGATCGCCGGCACCTACAGCATCTCGGCCGTGCTCCTCGCGGTCAGCGCGGTGCTGTTCAAAGCCGGCGACCTGACCGCACTCACCCAGACCCTGTGCTGGTGCGTGATCTTCT
This sequence comes from Acidobacteriota bacterium, assembly GCA_028876385.1. Taxonomy (GTDB): domain Bacteria; phylum Actinomycetota; class Acidimicrobiia; order Acidimicrobiales; family Palsa-688; genus JAKCDU01. Next base: position 46,106 of record JAGWSF010000120.1, read on the forward strand.
TCTTCGCATCGGCCGGCGCGTCAGCGGCCTACCTGACGGTCAGCGAGATCTTTCCCGTGGAGGTACGGGCCAAGGCCATCGCCGTGTTCTTCGCCGTGGCGCAGTTCTTCGGATCGTTCGGGCCGTGGGTGTACGGCGAGCTGATCGGCAACGGCACCAACCACACCGCCCTGTTCATCGGATACCTGCTCGGGGCGGGGGTCATGCTGCTCGGAGCGGTGATCGAGGCCGTCCTCGGGGTCGACGCCGAGGGCCGGTCCCTGGAGGACATCGCCCTGCCGCTCGCCCTGCAGGGCGACTCGCCCTCCCCTCACCTCGGTGCGCTCACCGGTGCGCCTCGGCCGCCGGCCGCCCGCTCGGTGCTGGATCTTCGTCCGAGCGGGTCAGACTCCGCCGGTGGGGCGCCGGGGCCGGTCGCCGGCGAGGGCGCCGACGGGCCGGGCCGGGACCCCTCGGAGCGGCGCTCCCCCTGAAGCAGCGCCGGCCCGGGGACCGGCGCAGCGCCGGCCCGGGGACCGGCAGGTCCTCGGGCCGGGATCGCCGCGGGGTCGGCGCCGGCCCGCCTGTCAGGTGATCGGATCGGCCGGGCTGGTCTGTTCGATCTGCTCGACGGCCTCGTCCACGGTGGTTACCGCGGTGAGGTCCACGCAGTCGTCGGAAGGGGCCGGTTCGTCGCCGTCGCCCACCTCGGCCCAGACGATCTTGCCCTGGTCCCGGTTCTCCATGCCCCACGCCTGCGACACCGCCGACACCAGGGCCAGCCCCCGGCCGCTGGTGGCGTCAGGGGGTGCCGGCGAAACCACCGGCAGGCGGGGGTTCTCGTCGTAGACCTCGATGCGGACGCGCGACGGCCGGGCCTCGACGCGCAGCACCACGGCGGTCCGGGCGTGGAGTACGGCGTTGGTGACCAGCTCGCTGGCCACCAACACGGCGCTGTCGAGGTGCTCGGCCACATCCCAGCTCTCGAGGCGGTCGCGGACGAATCGACGGGCCGCCGTGACCATCTCCGGGTTGCTCTCGAACTCCAGACAATCATCCACGCGGCCAGCTGCCTCACCATTTGAGGGGCGGGGTTCGAGGTCGCCGGGCCACGAGCCAGGGATCTCGACCCCCAGATTTATAGCAGACCTAACTGTCCTGTTCGGGGCTTGCGAGACTAGACGTGGCGACTGTCCCGAAAATGGTGATCACGAACAGCACGAAGGTGATCACGTGGACCGAGGTGCACCACTCGCAGATGGCCCTCACCCGGTACAGCTCGTAGTAGACCAGGCGTAGGGCCGACGCCAGCCCGACCACGCACCAGGCCACCCGGCCGGCTCTAACCGCCGTGGCCGTGGCCCGCCACGCCCAGGGCGACTGCAGCGGCACCATCACCACGAAGTACACCAGCCCGAGCAGGGCGACGGGGATCCCGAACCACATGGACCAGGGGCTGGTCGTCACCTTGGCGCAGTTGATCAGGCTGCCCGCCCCGCCCGTCGGGCAGGCCAGCGACGTGGAGCCGGTGTAGTGCTCGTAGGTGAGATAGGCGCTGACGCCGAGACCCACCACCGACAGGGCCGTACCGGTCAGCCACGGCCAGCGGGGTCGGTCGGCACCGAGGGGCTCGACTTCGGGGCCCGAGACCCTGGTGGCGTCGGCCATGGCCGGGTGGGCGGCTCAGCCGCCGTTCGCCGGGGTGGAGGTCCCGGTGTTACCCGACGAGGTGACCGGGGCGTTGACCTTGGCCACCGCGGCGCAGACGCTGCTCGGCTGGTCCTTGGTCATGTTGCACAGGTACTTGGTGAACACCGCCGCCGCCGAGTTGATCTGGGCCCCGATGGTGTTGTTGTTGCTGCCCACCGAGGCGAGGATGTCCGAGAAGCTCTTGTAGTAGATGGTCTGCGGGTTGTACTGGGCCGACTCGAGGACGGCCTGGCCCCCGAAGTCGATGAAGGGGAAGGCCAGGTTGGTCCCCTCATTGGCCGTCCACACGGCCTGCTCGGCGTTGGTCAGCTTCTCCAGGGTCTTGTAGTAGCTGCCGCTCGGCTGGTTGGTGTAGAGCTCTTTGGGCACGAAGCTCAGGTAGGGGCTCGAATAGGTGGAGCCGTAGTAGGTCCAGGTGCCGGCGTCGCCGTCGGACACCGCCGAGTGGGTGGTCCCGAGGTTGGTGAAGGTGCCGAACTTCATCAAGGCGATGGTCATGGGCCAGCGCTCGGCGGCGCAGATGGGACAGAACTCGGCCCCGATGAACAACACTTCGGGCTTGCCGTTCTGGGTGAGGGGTCCCCCGGCTGCGGTGCTGGCGTAGGTGGTGGGCGTGATCCGCCCGTTGCCCTCGACCAGGGTGGAGACGGTGATGGCGTTGACCTGGTCCACCGCGGCGGCCGGCGCCGGGCTGCGGGGAGCGCCGCCGCCACCACCGGAAACGCTGAACGCGACGACCACGACGATGATCACCACGGCTGCACCGACGGCCAGGATGGCGTAGGTACGGTTGCGGCGATGGGCCGCCTGGCGGGCCTGGCGACCGCGAGCCGGCGGGGCGCTGCGGACCGGGCCGCCACCCGGGCGGGGGCGGTTGGCGCCTTTACCCTTGCCGGCGCGAGGCGGTACCGCCGCCTTGGCGCGTGGAGCCTGGTCGTCGGGGGGGCGGGCCTCGCTCACGGGCCAAATCCTACGAGACAGTTGAAGGCGGCGCCGGTCGCTCACCCGGTCGGGTCAAAGGGGCCGCCCGCGGATCCGCCCGCGGCCCGCCCGGCCGCCGAGACATATTTCACTTTTGTCGGGTATTGCCGGATGGTCCGACCGGTGTATATAACTACTACTAGTACGAAAAAGAAGGGGCTGGCTGCCCGTACAGACGGCCCGTACTGGAGGAGGAGACCCGTGACCCCCACCACCGCGACCCCCACCGGGCCCGCCGTGCCGGACCGTTGGATCCCGACCCGACGCCTAGCCTTCGACTTCGCCGCCGAGGACCTGCCCCGGTACTTCGCCGACGGCGACCTGGTCTTCAGCCACGTGCTGGCCGTCCTGTCGGCGCTGTTCCCCGAGGGCGAGGACTTCTTCGTCCGGTCGGTGCGTCACTACCGAGACCGCATCAGCGACCCCGTCCTGCAGAAGCAGGTCGCCGGGTTCATCGGGCAGGAGGCCGTCCACGGCCGCCTGCACCGCCGGTTCAACGACCGCCTGGCCGACCGGGGCTACCCGACCCGCTTCGTGGACCGGGCCACCGGGAGGCGCCTGGCCCTCGTCGCCCGCCTGGCGCCCCCGGCCTACCAGTTGGCGGTGACCGCCGCGCTGGAGCACTACACCGCCACCTTCGCCGAGGTGCTGCTCGGCGATCCCCGGGCCCAGGCCCTGTCGTCGGTGCCCGAGGTGCGGGCCCTGTTCCTGTGGCACGCGCTGGAGGAGAGCGAGCACAAGGCGGTGGCCTATGACGTCTTCCAGCACGTGTGCGGGAGCCACCGGCTGAGGACCCGGGTCATGAAAGCCACCACGGTCGTGTTCCTCGGGGCCCTGGCCGTCCACTCGGCGCTCTCCCTGGCCGCCGACCGCCGGGCGTGGAACCCCCGTCGCCTACTGCCCAGCCTGGCCCGGCTCGGCGGCAACCCCTTCTTCGAGGCCCGGGTCCGGGAGCGGCTCCGCGACTACAAACGGCCCGACTTCCATCCCGACGACCACGACGCCACCGAACTGCTCGAACGGTGGCGGGCCGAGCTGTTCGGCTCGGAAGGCGAGCTGGCCGGGATGGTCACCGGCGCCGAGGGCGGGAGCTGACGCCGCTCAGATGAGCGCGGCCAACTCGTCCGGCGTCATCGAGCCGGGGGGAGCCTGGCGGGTCGCCGCTTGCCGGGCCACGCGGACCAGGAGATCGTTGACCGGGGTGGGGTACCCGTGCAGCCGGCCGAGCAGCGAGATCTCCCCGTTGAGCCAGTCGGTCTCGATGCGGCCGGTGGACCGTTGCATGCTCTGCCAGCTCGACCCGCCCGGGCGGCGTTGCCCGGCGATGTCACGGATGGTCAGGATGTCACCCCTCCGCTGACGGTCCTCGTCCTCCGAGGCCACCTCCACGCCGGCGACCCGCAGGCAGGCCTCGCCCTCCTCGCGGGCCCGGACGCTGACCGGGTCGGTCCCGAACCGGCCCCCGCAGAGGGCCTCCACCGAGTTGGCCAGGTTCATGATGAGCTTGCGGTACTTCCACCTCATGAGATCGGGCCGCGGCTCGGACACGAAGCCCCCCGCCCGCAGCGCCGCTGCGATGACCCCCGAGATGTCGTCCACGCCTCCCGGGTGGCGGCCGACGTCGAGGATCCCCGGCACCGGGAGCGAGTTCTGCTGGACCACCCCGGGCTCGAGGTGGGTGGCCGGGCACATGACGCAGACGGCGTAGACCCGGGCGAACGACCGCAGCGCCGAGCGCTCATTGTCCACACCGTTCTGCAGGCAGGCCACCGCCACGTCGGGCGGGGCGGCGGTGCGCAACGCTTCCAGAGCGGCGGCGGTGTCCTGGGACTTCACCGCCAGTAGCACGGCGTCGCCCGAACCGATGCGAGCCTCGTCGGCGTCGCTGACCACGTCCACGTCGATGCGGCGGGCGCCGTCGGCGTGCTCCACGGTCAGCCCCCCGGCCTTCATGGCCTCGGCGTGGCGGCCGCGGGCGATCATGGTGACGTCCACCCCACCCTCGGTCATCAAAGCCCCGACCAGGCCCCCGATGGCCCCGGCCCCGTAGACGATGAAGCGCATGGGCCCACCCTCGCACACCGGCGCCGGCCGGGTCGCCTCAGCGCTGTCGGAGCCGGTCGATCTGGCGGCGGTCCCGCTTGGTGGGCCGCCCGGTAGCCGGATCGCGCACCAGCCCGGGGGCGGTCAGCCCCGGTTCCGGAGGGGGCGGGCTGTGATCCACCAGGCACTCGGCGGCCACAGGCGCGCCCACCCGTCGCTCGATCACCCGCGCCACCTCGAGCACCCGGTCCCGGCCGTCGAAGCGGATGGTCACGACATCGCCGACGCGTACCGGCGTGGCCGGTTTGGTCACGCCCCGGTTGACCGCGACATGCCCCGCCCGGCACGCCTCGGTGGCCATGGTCCGGGTCTTGAACACCCGGACCGACCACAGCCAGCGATCGACCCGCGTCGACTCAGGGTTGCCACCCGCGACGGACACCATCCCCACGATATCGCCGGGCCGGCCCCACCCACGGTGCGCCGGGCGGACCGCTCCGCCGCCCGGAACCGCCCCGGCGGTCCGGCCCGGGCGGTGACGCCCGGTCCCGGTCGCGCCCGGCCTTCTGCCCCCGATGTCAGCCTTCGCGGGTATACGGGTGAATCGCCCTCGGGGGCGGCGCGTCTAGCCTCCAACCAATGGACGCCAAGGTCATGCTCTGCGACTTCGCCGAAGTCAGCGGAGGCAAACTCTTCATCACCGGTGCCGGCATCTCGCTCCTGGCCAGCCCGGCCCCGGTCCCCCCCTATCCGGTCAACGTCTCGCTGGCCATCCTGGTATCGATTCCCTGGACCGAGACCGACGCCCAGCACGTCATGACGGTGGAGTTGATCTGCGAGGCTTCGGGCGCCCAGCAGCGGGTGATGCTGAGCGACCAGTTGCCCGAGGGGCACGACCCCGCCGACATGGGGATGATCGTGTTCATCTTCTCGGCCATGCGGCTGCCGACCATGGTCGACGGTGACGAGTCGTCCATGCCCGTATCGATCCCCCTGTTCGGGCTGCCCCTGCCCGAGCTCGGTCCGTATTTCTTCAGCGTCCGCATCGACGGCCGGGAGATGGATCGGGCGTCGTTCCGGCTGATCCCCCGCCAAGCGGTGCCGGCCGAGCAGCAGTAGCCGCAGTAGCGGCGGTGACCCCCCCGGAAGGGGGGACGGAGCTCAACAAACTGCTCAAAATTCTCTAACCCACATAAAAGCCGAAAATCTCGCTCAACTGCGCCAGGCGGCCCGCCGAGACGAGCTTTGGAGGGGCCATCCGGGTCCCTTCGGACACTCACGGAGCAGCTGACCATTGGCCATTCGGGACCTCCACGACGGCGCGGAGACGATCATCACCGGTCTTCACGCCCGCCTGGCGGTCATCGCCGCCGATCCCGATCAGCGCCGGCGTCTGCGCCACGCCGTCAGCTCGACCCCCGGCGTGCGGGTCGTCGACGCAGCGGCCGTTGACGCCCTGCGGCGACGACGCGATGGCGGAGCCGCCGTCCACGCCCAGAGCCTCGACGGTCTGGAGGAGCGCGTCGCCCGGTTCCGCCAGCTGCGCGACCAGGCCGGGGAGGCGCTGGTGCAGGCCGTGGCGGGAGTGGAGGCGTCCCTCGGCGCCCTCGACGACTTCGACCAGGCCGAACGCGAGCTCGAGCGGGCTCAGCTGCTCCGGGATCAGGCGAGTGCCGCCGAGGCGCTCGAGGCCCGCCGTCTGGCCGAGGTCCTCGAACGCCGCCTCCGCCTCACCGAGCAGCGGCGCGACGCCATCCGGGTGATCGAGGACATCGAGGCGGGAGGCCCGGCCCGTCGTTCCCCGGAGCTGCGCCGCCAGATTGCCGACATGGAGGCCGGTCTGGCTCGGGCCGAGGCCGAGCAGACCCGCGCCGAGCGGGCGTCCGAGGCCACCCTGCACCAGGCCCGGGAGAGCCGCCAGACCGCCTGTGCCGAGCTCGAGCGGGCCGACCGCATGCTGCGCGCCGACCTGCCCGGTGCGCCGGGGGTGTCGACCCACGACTGGCCCACAGGACCTCCCCTCCCGGTGCTGATCGCCGAGCGCCGGGACCGCATAACCGCCGTACTGGCCGAGCGCTACGAGGCCCGCGCCCAGGCCCGGGCCGCGGTGGACGAGGCCAGCTCGGGGTTGCGCGACGCCGAGCGGGAACTGGCCGAGGCCCGGGCGACAGCAGCCGAGCTCGACTCGGTCTCGCTGATCGAGAGCCTCTTCGGCTTCGACGATCCTGAGCTCGCTCGGCGCGGCGGGGGCCGGCCCACGGTCGTCTGCGACGAGGCTTTCACCGGCGTCGCCCCGTCGGTCGTGGCCTCGGTGGTGGAGCACGTCGTGCTCGGGTCCGACGTCCAGGTGGTCATCCTCACCGAGGACCCCGCCCTGGTCGTTTGGGCCGCCGGTCTCGACCCCGAGACGGGGGTGCTGGTCACCGTGGCCGGCCCCGGCACCGGTCCCGGCACTGTCGATGAGGCGCCGGGGCGGGCCCCGGCCGGGCACGGCGGGTCGGCCACCATCACGCCGCTGCGCCCGCTGACCGGTGGCTCCCCTCTGAGCCGCCCCTCCCCGCTGCCGGCCCCCCAGTCGGCGTCGTCGCCTCCGCCGGTCACCCTCCCCGGGCGCGACGGGCTCGGCCCCACCCCCCGGTCGGACGCCCGCGACCGGATTCCTTTCACCGACAGCTTCAAGGAGCCCCTCCGTCATGTTTCGACGTATCCGTAGCCGTCTGATCGCGGCGTTCGCCGTCCCGTTGGCCCTCCTTGTGACCGTGACCAGCGTGGCGGCCTGGGGGAGCTGGCGCAGTGAGCAGACCGTCTCCCAGCAGTCCAGCCTGGCGCTGGCCGCCAACGGGCCTTCGGGGATCGTCAACGCCCTGCAGAACGAGCGCGACGAAGCCACCGCCGACCTCGTCGGCCTCGCCGCCGAGGCCCACCTGGCGGTGAAGAGCAACGCCGACGCCAGGCACCAGACGGACGTGGCGCTGGCCGCCTTCCGCTCATCGGTGGTCTCCGCCGGCGGGTCCACCGAGAAGATCTTCCAGCCCGCGCTCGACTCCCTGTCGCAGCTCGGAGCGGTCCGTAGCCAGGTGGACGCCTACCAGGGGACGCGCTCGCTGGCCGATGCCGGGGCCCGGGCCGTCGACGTTGCCGCCTTCGACCAGTACGCCGGGCTGATCGACGGTTTCCTCCGGGCCATCGCCGTGGCCCCCCAGTACATCAGTGACCCCTCGCTGCGCTCCAGCGTCGAGACCCTCGACCTGTTCCTCAACCAGTCCGAGGCCCTCACCCTGGTCGCCCAGCAGATGTTCTCGGCCTCGTTGCTCCACGCCACCAACCCGGCCGGCTCCATCGTCCCCGGTGCCGACCTCGGGGCATTCGAGTCGTGGACCCAGCGCCTCCAGGCCTACACGTCGGGGCCGGACGGACCGGTGGTGACCGGGGTCGTCGCCGGAGCCGGTCGCGCCGCGGCGGCCATGACCCCGTTCGTCCACGACGTGATCGGCGGCCAGCCGCTCAACGTGCTGGCCTTCACCCAGGCCCTGGCCCCGATCGGCAACGTCTGGCAGGGCGCCGCCGTCACCGTGGGCCAGCACATATCGGCGAGGGCCGCCTCGTTGCGTACCTCGGCGGAGCTGCGGGCCATCCTGTACGGGCTGGGCGCCCTGGCCTCGGTGCTGCTCGTGGTCTTCATCCTGTTGCGGGTCAGCCGCTCCATATCGGCGCCCCTCACCCGGCTGGCCTCTGACGCCCAACGTATGGCCGACCACGACCTGCCGGCCGCGGTCGAGGCCATCTTCAGCCCGGCGGCGGGTGGGGCCCCCTCGGAGGAGTCGGCCGACTCGGGCGCCGGGTCCCATCCGGTGGACTCCACCGACGGCCTGGCCGAGGTCCAGGAGGTCGCCGGAGCGCTCGAAGCCCTGCAGCGGCGGGCCCTCGAGCTGGCCACCGAACAGGCCACCCTGCGGCGCAAGGTCGCCGACGCCTACGTCAACCTGGGTCGGCGCAACCAGAACCTGGTGAGCCGCCAGCTGGAGCTGATCAGCCAGATCGAGCAGCAGGAGGAGGACCCCGCCACCCTCGAGGAGCTGTTCCGTCTCGACCACCTCACCACCCGGATGCGCCGCCACGCCGAGTCGCTGCTGGTCATCGCCGGATCCGGGGCGCTCCGTCCCTGGTCGGAGGCGGCCAGCGCCGTCGACGCGGTGCGGGCCGCCTCGGCCGAGGTCGAGGACTATCAACGTCTGCGGCTCCACCACTTCGACCACGCCGTGGTTTCGGCCACCGCCACCACCGACCTCGTGCACATCCTGGCCGAGCTGATGGAGAACGCGCTGAGCTTCTCCCCGCCCCACGCCTCGGTGGGGCTCTACGGGAGGGCCCTCGACAGCGGCTACACCATCAGCGTGGTCGATGCGGGTATCGGCCTGACCCCCGAAGCACGCGACGCCGCCAACCGGCGGCTGGCGTCGGGCGGGGACCTCGACGACGCCGCCAACCGGTGCCTCGGCCTCCTCGTGGCCGGGCGCCTGGCCTCCCGTCACGGGATCCAGGTGACGCTGCACGACTCCGACGCGGGTGGGGTCACCGCCCGGGTCAGTATCCCCGCCGCCCTCATCGAGTCGTCGGTCACCGGACCGAGCGAGGTCGCCTCCAGCCCGGTCCCTGTCGAGTTGCCCACCGCCGACCCGGGCGCTGCCGCGGCGGCCGGCGTGTTCCCCGGCTCCGCGGCGGGCGGACATCTCCCCCGGTCCGCGGCGCCGGTGGCGCGATCGGTCAGCCCCGCTCCCGGTGGGGCTCTACCCCGGCCCGACGCCGCCGAGCCGTCCCCCAACGAGAGCCGCTTCGAGGTGGCACCGGTGGTCGCCCCCACCCTGGCCGAGGCGGCCGGCCCGCCGCTCGCCCCCGGCGGCCTGCCGCGGCGCATACCGGGCGCGACCCTCGGACCGACCGATGACAGCCTGCGCAGGGATCGCACCCCGGCCCCGCAGACCCCCTGGGCCGTCTCCTACGCCCTCACCGACTACCTGAACAGCCGCGCCGAGCCCCCGTCGGGCCGGCCGCCGACGGAGGCCTGACCATGCTCGGAACCACTGCCGACGCCCGCACCTTCAACTGGCTGCTGGACAACTTCGTGGACACCAGCGCCGGCGTATCCGACGCCGTGGCGGTGTCGTCCGACGGGCTGCTGATGGCCACGTCGCGCACTCTCGACCGGGCCGGGGCCGAGCGGGTCGCGGCCATCATCTCGGGACTGGTCGGGCTGGGCCGGGGCGCGTCCCGGGCCTTCGGCTGGGAGCCGCTCCAGCAGGTGATAGTGGCCATGGGCGGAGGCTTCCTATTCGTGTCGACCATCTCGGACGGCAGCAGCCTCGGCGTGGTGGCCGAAGCGTCGTGCGACACCGGGCTGGTCGGCTACCAGACGTCGGTGCTGATCGAGCGGATCGGAGCGCTTCTCACCCCCGACCTCGTCGCCGAACTGCGATCGGCGGTCCTGCGGTGACGGGGGCGGTGACCGGGGCGGGCGGAGGCCTGGTCCGGCCGTTCATCATCACCGGGGGCCGGACCGCCACCTCCCGGGCCGATCTGCGCTGGGAATCACTCGTCGAGGTCACCGCCTCGGTGGTCGCCGAACCCACCTCCGAACAGGCGGCCATACTCGCCGAGGCCGTCACGCCGGTATCCATCGCCGAGCTGTCGGCCCACCTGCGCCTACCCCAGGCTGTGGTCGCCATCGTGGTGGAGGACCTCCTGGAAATGGACGCCGTACGCGTCCACCAGACCGACCCGGTGGAGATCGAGCTCTCCGCCCTGACCCGGATGATCGACCGTGTCCGCAGCCTTTGACGCCCCGCGCCACGTGATGGCCGCCAAGTTCGTCATCGCCGGGGGCTTCGGCGTGGGGAAGACCACTTTCGTCGGAGCCATCAGCGAGATCGACCCGCTCCAGACCGAGGCGGCCATGACCACCGTCAGCCGGGGCGTCGACGATCACCGCGCGGTGGAGGAGAAGTCGACCACCACGGTGGCCATGGACTTCGGCCGGCTGACCGTCGACGAGTCCCTCGTCATGTACCTCTTCGGCGCACCCGGCCAGGACCGCTTCCGGTTCATGTGGGACGACCTGGTCACCGGGGCGCTCGGGGCGGTGGTGCTGGTCGACACCCGACGCCTGGCCGACTCGTTCGCTTCCATCGACTACTTCGAGCAGCGGGGCCTGCCGTTCGTGATCGGGGTCAACCGCTTCCCCGGCACCGAGTACCACCGCCTGGTGGACGTGGTCGGCGCCCTGGGGGTCGGCCCCGAGGTGCCGGTCATGGACTGCGACGCGAGGGTGCGGGCCTCGGCCCGCGACGTCATCCTCGCCCTCCTCGAGATGCTCGTCGCCCGCCTCGTGCCGTCCCGCTGAGCCGGACCGACTCCGGGCCGGCCGGGGATGCGTCGACTACCTTCACCGCGGAGTCACACGATGCGGAGGGGGATCACCGGTCATGGCCACCACCACCGAGCCTTACGTCAACCTTTTGGATCCCGACTGGTATGTCGAGCCCTGGGACGCCTACCGCTGGTTGCGGGACCAGTCTCCGGTCCACTGGGATCCGGTGCAGAAGCTGTGGGGCATCTCCCGCTACGCCGATGTTCTCCACGTCGAGAAGCGGACCGACCTCTACAGCTCCTGGCCCGGCTCGCGACCCCACACCGACCAGACCGCCGACCGCTCGATGATCAACATGGACGACCCCGATCATCAAGAGCAGCGCAAGCTGGTCGTGCGGAGGTTCACCCCCCGGGCCGTGCGCAGCCACGAGGAGCGGGTACGCGAACTGGCGGACTCCCTCATCGACGAGGCCACCGCCGGCGGGGCCCGCAGCTTCGAGGTCGTCGACCGGGTGGCGTCACGGCTTCCGGCCATGGTGATCGCCGAGATGCTCGGCTACGAACCGGACCAGTGGCCGGTGATCCGCAAGGTGTCGGAGGACACCATGCACAATGCCGGCCAGACTCCCGCCGACGGGTCCCCGTTCAGCTCGAGACCGGAGTCCGAGGCCGCGCTCAACGAGTGGGCGGCGGTGACCATGGAGCTCATCGCCAAGCGGCGGGCCGAACCGCGCGACGACCTGGTGTCGGTGTGGTGTCACAGCGAGACCGACGGCGAGCCCTGGGACGACGGTCGGGTTCTCGAGGAGACCATCCTGGTGGTCGACGGCGGGGCCGAGACGACCCGCACGGTGATCGGCTCGATCACCCGCGAGTTGGCTCTCCGGCCCGACATCCAGCGTCAGCTGAGGGAGAACCCGGGGCTGCTCACCAACGCCGTCGAGGAGTTCATCCGGTGGGTTTCACCCATCTTGAACATGCGCCGCACGGCCACGACCGACCACGAGCTGAACGGCCAGCACATCGAGGAGGGCCAGGAGCTGCTCCTGCTCTACGCCTCGGCCAACCGCGACGAGCGCGTCTACGACCGTCCGGAGGAGTTCGACGTGACGCGCGACCGCAACCATCACGTCGCGTTCGGGTTCGGTACCCATGTCTGCCTGGGAGCGTCACTGGCCCGCCTCGAGCTGCGCGTCGTCTTCGAGCAGCTGCTGGCCCGCCTCCCGGAATGGCGGCTCGTCCCAGGCACCGAGCCGCGCATCATCCCAGCGACCTTCACCCGGGCCTACGACGCGGTGCACATCGAGTTCTGATCCGCGCCGGGCCGGGCCCGGCGGGCGGCGCGGGCTGCCCAACCGGCGCCCCTCGCCGGCCGGGTGGTCGAGCAGTCCGGCCTCGACCCACCAAGGCACCGACCAGGCCGTCGGGTCGCCGGTGGCCAGCCGTCTACGGCCGCGCTTTTCCTCCCGCCAGGCCGTCCGGGCCGCCTGTACCACGATCACCGCGAGCCACACGGTGGACGTCATGGTGGCCCCGACTACGAACAGCTCGCCCCCCCGGTGGGTGCCAGCCAGGGTGACGCCCGGTCCGAGGGGCCGCCCCTGGAAGCGCACCCACAGCCCGACGAGGACCTCGAAGGGCATGTTGGCCATGACGGCGAGGATCCTCGCCGGGTCCGACGGGCGCCGCCCCACGCCCGGGTCGAGCAGAGGCTGCCAGTAGAGGCACCCCACGGTCAGCAAAGCTAGATGGGAGGCGTGGTGGGCCACGGGGTGCAGAATCAGGTAGTCGTACACCGACCGGTCGGTGATCATGACGTACATGGACCCCAGGTAAAGGGGCCAGGTCAGCCACGGTGAGGTCACCACCGCGACGGCACCGCTGCGCAGGAGCCGGTTGATCCGACTCTGCATCCGTCGCGACGCGCTCTGCGAGAGCAGCACCAGGGGACGGCCGAGCACCAACATGGGCGGTCCGACCATCATCAGCAGCAGGTGCTGCAGCAGGTGGGCCGCCACGTTGGTGTCGTCGCGTCCGGCGATCGCAGACGAGCCGAGAGCCACCCACAGGGCCCCCGTACCGGCGCACCAGGCGGCGAGCCGCCACGGCGGCCATCGGCGGCCGCGGCGTCGCAGGCTCCCCACCCCGACGGCGTAGCCGGCTACGACCGCCACCAGGACGACCAGCACCAGGACGACCTGCACTGCCACCCAGTACCCGCCGGGCGCCGGGCCAAACCGACCGGGGCCAGCCCGGTCGCCGGCCCGGGCCTAATATCCCGAACGTGCCCTCCGACGCTGTTCTCAAGCTGATGAACCTCAGCCACCGGGCCGCCATCGTCCTCTCTGGCGGTCGGGTCGGGAGGTCGTTCAGCGGTATGCCGGTGGTGGAGTTGACCACTACCGGCCGCAAGACCGGGCGGGCCCGCACCTGCCTGCTCACCTCGCCCTTCCAGGAGGGTTCGCGGATCTACCTGGTGGCGTCCCGTGGCGGCGACGACCGTCACCCCGACTGGTTCCTCAACCTCGAGGCCCACCCCGAAGTCACCGTCTCGGTCCAGGGCGGGCCGCCTCAGCCCCGCCGGGCCCAGGCCGTCAGCGCCGACGAACGGGCCCGGGTGTGGCCTCTCATAACCGCCCGGCACCGTAACTACGCCGGCTACCAGGAGAAGACCGCCCGGGAGATACCGCTCGTCGCGGTCGATTAGGCCGGTGCCGGCGGTCCAGGCGGATGGCGGGTCGGCAGGGAGGGGCAGGTACGTGGCGCTGACCGCGCGGCTCAACGCCCGTCGCGACGCCGTGGTGGAGATGTCCTTCGCCGAGATGGACCGGCTCGTCCCCGGCGGCCTACCTCTTTCCGCCCGCAAACAGCTCGGGTGGTGGGCCAACAGCCGGACGGCCCAGCCGCAGGCCCGGGCCTGGCTGGACGCCGGCCGGCGGGCCGATCCCGACTTCGGCGCGGGCGTGGTCCGCTTCGCGCGGGCCCCCGATCCCGTTGACCCCGTCGACCCCGCCGGGAGTGTGGCGGCGGCGGCCGACCCCGAGGCTGCCGGCCGCCGCTCGGCCACCCAGACACTGCCGGCCGTGCCCGCCATCGACGCCTCCGTGCACGTCGAGTGGAAGACCAAGGGCTACGTGACCCGCGACGCCGGCCGGCTCCGTTTCCCGGTCCTCGCTCCGGTCCCCGGGCTGTACCGTTTCACCCTGACCGGCGAGGGCGGGGAGCGGGTCTACATCGGCGAATCCGACGATCTGCGGCGGACTCCGCCGCGTCGCCGGGACAGTGCGGCGCCTCTCCCGATGGGCCGGTTGCAAGCCGCTGTCGCCGCGACCCTGGCGGGGGGAGGCACCGTCGTCGTGTCTTATGTGAGCCACGCTCGCCTCGATGGGGAGGAGCTCGACCTGTCATCGAGGGCGATCCGCAAGTTCCTTCAGACGCTGGTGGTGCTGCGGCTGTCCCGGGCCGGGTCTGCCGCCGAGAGCCTGTAGCCGCCGGGTCAGTCCATCGGCACGACGGTGCCGCTGGAGGCGAGCTCCGGCGACAGGGGACTCTCGTGGTCGGGGTGGTTGGCGTGCATGTCGCAGAACCTGGCCACGCACTCGTGGCAGCCGACGGTGGCCATCGCCTGGCACTTGCTGCAGAGTAAGCCGGACATCCTGGGTGAACCCCTTTCGAGCTCCTGAGGTAGGCGGAGACTACCAATCCGGGGGTGCGCCGGCCCGAAGATGACCCACCCCCGCCGCTAGACCCGGCATCGTCGTGCTGGGCGCCCGGCGCGTCGGCGGTCGCGACTCGGAACGCCCGTCGACGGCGCAACTCGCGGTCATTCCCGAAACCGGTGCCGATGGGAGGGGAACGGCGCAACCCCACGGCGAGTGGCGCTCAGGTCGGCGACGGCCCTGTCCGATGGCCGCTCGGAGAGAGGAGGCGCCCGGCCCATGAGCCATCAGGAGAAAGCAGTCGACGCCGACGGCTCCGCGCCGCGGGACCGTTGGGAGAGACGCCGTCTCATGGCGCTTCTCGTGCTCACCCTCGTTTACCTGGGCCCGACGTCGGTGGCGGTCGTGGCGGGGGCTGCCCTCAGCCGGGCGTATCACCGTCCCCCTTCCACCCCCGGTCTGATCCTCTGGCTGGCGATGCTCGGCCTCATGTCGGTGGTCATCGTCGTGGTCCTCGACCGGGTCTTCCGCCGCCTCCTTCCACTGGCCGTACTCCTGCGCATGACCCTCGTGTTCCCCGACCGGGCCCCGTCACGGTTCCGGTCGGCCATCCGCAGCATCTCCGTCAGGGACCTCGAACGCCGTCTGGAGGAGGCCGGTCGCGGGGGCGACCCCGGCGAGACCCTCAATGAGTCAGCCGTCCGGCTGGTGGAGTTGGCGGCGCTGCTGACCGCGCACGACCGGCGCACCCGCGGCCACAGTGAGCGGGTCCGGGCCTACGCCGAGATGATGGCCGAGCACCTGCGCCTCGCGGACGAGGACCGCAACAAGCTGCGCTGGGGGGCCATGCTCCACGACATCGGCAAGCTGACCGTCTCACCGGCCATCCTGAACAAGAAGGGTCGCCCCGACCCCGAGGAGTGGGAGGCCATCAAGGGTCACCCCGGGGCCGCGGTCAACTTCTTGAAACCGCTCGAGAGCTGGTTGGGGACCTGGGCCAACGCGGCGTCGGAGCACCATGAACGCTGGGACGGGAAGGGCTACCCTCTCGGCCTGTCCGGACGGCAGATCTCGCTGTCGGGCCGGATCGTGGCCGTCGCCGACTCCTACGAGGTGATGACCGCCACCCGCTCCTACAAGAAGCCCATGCCGGCCGCGCTGGCCCGCCAGGAGCTGCAGAAGTGTGCCGGCACCCAGTTCGATCCCGACATGGTCAGGGCGTTCCTGAAGGTGTCGCTCGGTCGTCTCCGCTGGGAGATGGGCCCGGCGGCGTGGATCGCCCAGCTTCCGGCCCTGAGTTGGACCGCACCGGCTGTCACCAACGCGCCGGCGATGGTTCTGACCACGGCGGCCCGGGTGGTGGCCGTATCGGCGGCCGCCCCTACGATCGCTTCGGGGATCGCGGTGTCAGCCCCGGCCCCGCAGCCGACGCCGATCGCGACTCTCAGTGCGACCGCCGTCACCACCTCGACCACCACCGCTCCGCCGGCGTCGGCCAGCCCGCTCCTCCAGCCCGTGATCGGCCACCTGTCGAATCCGGCGGCCAGCGCGACCGAGCCTCCTACGAGCACTTCCACGACCTCCACCGTCGCCCGGACCGGGACCACCGTGACCACCGCAACCGCGACCCCTCCGACCAGCGCCGGCGGAGCACCCGTGACCACGAGCAACCCCTCGACCACGGCCGCCCCGGCCAGCGCCGGCGGACCGCCGGTGACCACGAGCAACCCCTCGACCACGACGGCCCCGGCCGGCACCGGCCAGGCCAACAACCCCTCCTCCGGGGGCAACGGGAACTCCAGCCACGCCGCGGCCGCCCCAGGCACGTCCAAGAAGCCCTGAGGTCACAACCGGCGGCGCCGGCGGGGTCCGCGCCGACCCGCGCCGACCCCGGCCACCCCGGCCTCCGCAGGTGTGGTCAGGGGCGGGGTAGGAGCCGGTAGCCGGCGCCGCGGACGGTGTGGATGAGGGGGGTCAGGCCCGGCCGGTTGAGCTTCCTTCGCAGGTAGCCCACGTACACGTCGACGATGTTGCTCGACGGATCGAAGCCGTAGTCCCACACCCGGTTGAGGATCTGCACCCGGGACAGAATCTGCGTCGGGTTGCGCATGAACAGCTCCAGCAGGGCCCACTCGCGCGGCGACAGCTCGATCTGCAGGTCGCCCCGGCGGATCTCCTTGGAGGACAGGTCGAAGTGGAGGTCCTCCACGACCAGCAGGTTGGAGACCTCCTGGTCGGGGGTGCGCAGGGCGGCGCGGATGCGGGCCAGCATCTCGTCGAAGGCGAACGGCTTGGTTATGTAGTCGGTGGCGCCGGCGTCGAGGCCGGCCACTTTGTCAGTGGTGGCCTGGCGGGCGGTGACGATGATCACCGGGGCCCGGATACCGCGGTCGCGCAGGACCGAGAGGAACGACATGCCGTCCGATCCGGGCAGCCCGAGATCGAGCAGGACCAGGGACAGGTCTCCGCCGATGAAGTCGACCAGCGACGTGGCCTCCCGCTCGTCGGAGGCGATCGACACGATGTAGCCCTCCGCGGCCAGGCCTTTGGCCAGGAAGGACGCGATCCTAGGGTCGTCCTCGACGACGACGATCTGGGTCATACCGGTCCGGGGCTCATCGGGGCGCAGGGCTCCCGGCTGGATGAGCGCAGGTCACGGGGGCGCCGTGCTCATCGCGGTGACACGCTCATCGGGATGCTGGGGTGCAGGACGCGGCTGGCGGGCAGGACGATACGGAAACGGCTGCCCCGCCCCGGCGCGCTGTCCAGTTCGACCCGGCCGCCGTGGGCCTCGGCCACCGCCTTGACTATGGCCAGCCCGAGGCCGCTGCCGGTGTACGAGCTGCTCGCCGAGCGGCGGAACCGGTCGAAGATGACCTGCTGGTCCTCGGCGGTGATGCCCGTACCGTTGTCGGCCACCTCGATGACCAGCTCCTGTCCGAGGCGGACATCGACCGATATCCGGTCGGCCTCCCCGGTCGCCCGCACCGCGTTGTCCACCAGGTTGAGGATGGCCCCCCTCAGCTTGGCCGGGTCGGCCCGCACCTCGACGCGGGGCACCGGGCCGAGCGTCCATTCCCGGTTGGCCATCACCCGCGCCGCGTCGAACAACTCGTCCACGAGCGCCGGTAGGTCCACGGACTGCTCCATGAGGAAGTCCGGTTCGAGTGCCTGACCGAGGAACAGGAGGCGCTCCACCATCAATGACAGGTGGGTGAGCTCGTCGAGCACCACGGTGAAGGTCTCGTGCTGGTCGGCGGGGCTGGTCTCGTCGCACCGGGCCAGCACCTCGAGGTGGCCTCGGGCGATGGTGATGGGGGTGCGGAGCTGGTGGGAGACATCGGCGAGCAACCGGCGCTGGGCGCTGAACGACGCATCGAGCTGGCCGAGCATGGCGTCCATGGTGTGGGCCAGGCGGCCTACCTCGTCGAGCGGTCCCCGGTAGTCGAGGCGCTGGGCCAGGTCGCCGGTGCGGGCGTGCTCGGCGGCGGCGGACACCTTGTTGACCGTGCGTAGGACCCGGCGCAGGAGGAAGTAGGCCGCGATCTCGGCCGCGGCCAGGGCCGCCAGCGCTTCGAGGATGGCGACGGTCAGCTGGTCGTTGCGGTCCGGGTTGAGCGTAGCCAGGTTGGTGGCCGACACGAGTGTTCCCAGCTCGGTTCCTTCGAGGGTGACCGGGGTGACCGACAGTCGGAATGTCGACCCGGCGGTGGAGACGGTTAGAAACTCGGCGGTGCGCACCGGCCGGTCGGCGAGCGCTCTGACCTGCGGGGTCCGGCCGAGGAAAGCCGAGTGCGCGTTGGCCAGAATCTGCGGCGTCGCCGCCGCCCCCGCGGCCGGGGGCAGGCCGACCAGGAGGAGGTACTTCTGGCCCTGACCGTGCACTGCGAGGTAGGCGCGGGTGAAGGAGTCGATGGACTCCGCGGCCGGGCGGGTCGCGGCCGCGCTCACGTACTCCGAGGCGTCGTCGGCCAGGTTCTTGTTGAGCCCGGCTTCGAGATGCTGGCTGATCACCCGGTCCGACTGCAGGACGATCACGCCGATCACGACGCTCAGCAGCGCGGCGTGGAGCAGCATCAGCCGGACGGTGATCCCCAGACGACCCCATTGCCGCGCCACGCCGCCGGCCAACCGGGTCACGTCGCGAGGGTAGCGACGGCGGACGGCGGCGGGCACGCGGCCCCCGACGGCCCGCAGCGGACCGCTTCGGTGGGGACGGCGACCCACGCGGCGTTCCCCAGGCGGGAGGGGGGATACCCGAGGTGCCCGAGGATGGCTCGGATGGTGCCGGCGTGGGCCACCACCAGCACCGACCGACCGTCGATCAGGTCGGCGACGATGTCACGGTGCCAGCAGATGAGGAAACGCTGCTCTGCGGCCCGGATGGTCTCACCGCCCGGGGGAGCCGAGTTCGGGTCGTCGCGCCACCGTTTGCGCTGCTCGTTTCCCCACTGCCCCCTGACCTCCTCCTTGGTGAGGCCCTCCAAGACGCCCAGGGCCCGCTCGCGAAGCAACGGACGCACCCCGACGGGGATTCCGGGCCGGCCCATGGCCTCGAGCATCAGTTGGGCGGTTCGCCCGGCCCTGGCGAGGTCGCTGGTGTGTACGGCGTCGAGGACCGACACTTCCTGAGCCAACCTCCGGCCGGCGGCGCGGGCCTGAGCCTCCCCCCGGGGCGTCAAGGGCGCGTCGCTGCACCCGGTCAGGCGGCCTTGACGGTTCCAGGTGCTCTCGGCGTGGCGGGCGAGTATCAGCGGCATCAGGCGATGGCCACGTCGAGGCACCACTCGAGGGGCGGCACGACCACCGGATGGAAGCTCGTCGGCGTGCCCCGACCCAGGGTTTCCAGCTCCAGGCCGACGGCCGCGGCGGCCGGAGCGTCGACCACCCCCACGAGGTCGAAGAGGAGATGGCCGCTCATCACCCCGCTCATCCGGGCCAGGTCGAGCAGCCCGAACTCCGGCCACCCGGTGGCGAAGATCACCGCCGCCGCGCCGCGGGCGGCGTCGTAGGCGTCCCGGCACTCGATCCCGCCCAGCTTCGGTTCCGAGGCGATCGGGTCGAACGCCGAGACGTGGGCGCCTCTCGCCAGGAGGCCCTCGGCGATCGATACCGCCGGCGAGTCGCGCACGTCGTCGGTGCCGGGTTTGAACGCCAGTCCGAGCAGGGCGATCCGCTTCCCGGTCACCGGTCCGGCGATGGCCTCGAGACGATCTATCACCCGGCCTCGCGCCCAGCGGTTCACCTCGGCCGCGGCCCGGGCCACCGGCGCCGGCGAACCGAGGGCGTCGGCGGTGGCGATCAACCCGGTGAGATCCTTGCCCAGGCAGGAGCCGCCGAAGCCGGGACCGTGGGCGAGGAAGCTGGACCCGATACGACGGTCGGCGCCCACGCCGGCCAGGACCGAGCGGGCGTCGGCTCCGGCCTGCTCGCACAGACCGGAAATCTCGTTGGCGAACGAGATTTTGAGGGCCAGGAAGGTGTTCGACGCGTACTTGATCAGCTCCGAGCTGCGCCGGTCGCAGCGCAGCAGGGGCCACGTCGGCGGGTAGAGCGACGCCACCAGGTCCCCCGCCGGTCCGTCCTCCGATCCGATCACGACCCGGTCGGGATTGAAGAAGTCGTCCACCGCCTGGCTCTCACGCAGGAACTCCGGGTTCGACACGACCGTCACCCTCACCCCGGGCGGGGCCGACTCGGCGGCGATCACCTCGATGGCCTCGCAGCTGCCCGGCGGCACGGTGCTCTTGACCACGATCACCAGATCCCCGGTGGCGGCCGCCGCCACCTCGGCGGCGGCCGAGGCGATCTGGCGCAGGTCCGGGTGCCCGTCGGGCCGGGCCGGTGTGCCCACGCACAGGATGGCAACCGCCGACCCGGGGACCGCCTCGCCGACATCGCCGGTGAAGCCCACCCGCCCGCCGCGCCCGCCGTCGGCCAGTAGTTCGGCGACGCCGGGTTCGTGTATGGGGACCTCCCCGGCGAGGAGTCGATGGAGTTGGTGGGGGTTGTGCTCGACGCAGGTGACCCGATGCCCGAGGGCGGCGAAGCACACGGTGGCGGTCAGGCCGACGTAGCCGGCCCCGATGACGGTGACCCGGCGCGGCTGAGCCGCCTGATGGCAGCTGTAGCGGTTCATGGGCGGATGACCTCCAGGTGACGGCCGGCGGGGAGCCGGGAGAGCGAATCGAGGTGGGCGTAGGTGCGTCCCGAGCGGGACAGCTCGCCGTGCGTTCCGACTTCGACGAGGCGCCCGCGGTCGATCACCGCGATGGTGTCGGCGCCACGCACGGCACGAAGCTCGTGGCTGATCATCACGGTGGTCCGGCCCTCGCACACCCGGTCCAGGGCGCTGAGCAGGACCGAAGCTATTTCGACGTCGAGCCCGGTGGTCGGCTCGTCGAGGAGCAGGATGGGGGCCTGGCGGGCCACGGCCCGGGCCAGCGCCACGCACTGGCGCTGGCCGCCCGACAGCGAACCTCCTCTTTCGGCGACCAGCCCGTCGTATCCCTCGGGGAGACTGTCGATGATCTCGTGCACCCCGGCCGCCTTGGCGGCCTGCACGGCGGCCGACCTGGTGGGGGCCGCCAGGCCGTAGGCGATGTTCTCCCACAGCGTGGCCCGAAACAGGTAGGGCTCCTGGGGTACGAGGGCGATCTGGCGGCGGAGATCGCCCAGGTCCAGACGCCGGACGTCGGTGCCGTCGAGGCGCACCGCACCCCGCTGGGGGTCAGCAAAGCGAGGTATCAGCCGGAGTATGGTGCTCTTCCCCGATCCGGTCCGGCCGACCAGAGCGTGACGACCGCCGGCGGCGAACTCGAGGTCTATGCCCTCGAGGGCGGCGTCGTGGCCCGGGTAGGAGTACCCGACGGCCTCCAGCGTGACCGTCCCCCGGGCCTTGGCGATACGCCGCGGGTGGGGGTCCACCGGCACCGATTCGTCGGTGTCGAGGATCTCCGCGACCCGTTCGGCCGCGGCGTGACCCCGACCGGCGACTCCAGCCAGTTTGGCCAGCTGCCGCACCGGCGTGTACATGCCCCGCAGATAGGCCGAGAACACGAGCACGTCGCCGGGGGTCAGACTCCCGGCCAGGACCGCCCGCGACCCGATGTAGACGACCACCGCGGTGGTCGTGGCCACCGTGAAGGCCACCAGCGGGGTGAAGGCCGACTGGTCCACGACGGCTCGCAGACCGGCCCGCAGGGCCTCGTCGTTGGCCGCGTCGAAGCGGTCGCCCTCCCGTTCCTCGGTCCCGAACGCCTGCACCACCGGAAGGGCCGAGAGCACCTCCTGGGCCACCCCCGCGGAGCTGCCCGAAGCGCGCAGCGCAGCCCGCTGGGCCTGCTTGATGCGGGTCATGTAGCGACGCACCAGCCAGTACAGCACCGGAGCTGTCAGAAGACTGACCACGCCGAGGAACCAGTTGACCGCCAGCATTATCACGCTGAACCCCAGCAGGGTGACCGTGTTGTTGAGCACGGTGGGCAGGACGTCGACGGTCAGGCTCTGGATGTCCTGGGTGTCGCCGTCGAGCCGGCTCATGAGATCACCGGTCTGACGGCTCAGATGGAACTGCTGGGACTGGCGCTGAAGGTGGTTGAAGAGGTCGCTCCTGATGGTCGCCACGACGCGCTGGCCGGCGTGGGCCACCCAGCGGTTGGAGAGGAAGTCGGTGGCGGCCAGGGCCGCGGCCACGGCCACGCTGAACGCCGACAGCGCCACCAATCGCTCGGTCGGCGTCGCCGGCAGCCACGAGAACAGCGCCGGCACCCGGTGATTGGACAGCACCGAGTCGAAGATGACCTTCAACGGCCACGGCGCCAACCACTGCAGGACGGCCTGGACCAGGCTGGCCGCCAGCCCGGCGGCGAGCAGCCCCCGGACCGACCGCAGGTAGGGGAGGAACCTGCGCACCGGCCCGCTCGGACGGTGGCTCATCGCAGGGAAGCCGCTCGGGGTGCGTCGGCGCCCGGGAGGAACAGCGGGAGCAGATCGACGGCGCAGGCCCGCCGGTCGAAGTAGGTGACGACCCTGTCGCGGGCCGCCCGGCCGAGGCGCCCCCGCAGGTCGGCGTCGACGATGGCCTGTTCCAGGGCCCCCGCCAGAGCGTCGGGGTCCCCCGGTGGCACCAGCAGGCCGCTCTCTTCGTGCTCGATGGCCTCCGGGATACCTGACACGTCCGATGCCACTACCGCCAACCCGCTGGCCATGGCTTCGAGAAGCGAGTTGGGTATCCCGTCGCGGTCACCATCGGCCACGACCACGCTGGCCTGGACGAACAGGTCGGCCTGCCCGTACTCGGTCACGATCTCCTGGTGGGTGAGGGCGCCGGCGAAGCTCACGTGGGCCGCCAGGTCCAGGTCCCGCACCTGCTGGGCCACCTCGTCGCGCTGGGGTCCCCCTCCGACGATGCGAAGCCGGACATCGTGGCCCCGGTCGACCAACCGGCGCAGGGCGGCCAGCAGCACCGGGTAGCCCTTCTTCTCGACCAGGCGGCCGACCGCCAGCAGGGTGAGAGGCTCCCCGTCGGGGCGGCCCCGGGGCCGGGGGGCGAAGCGCTCGGTGTCCACCCCGTGGTAGGCCAACACGATGTTGGCGTCCGAGCCGCTGCGCCGGGCCAGTTCGTCTCGGGCCGCAGCCGAGCAGGTGAGCACGAACGCGGCGTCGCGCGCCTTCACGGCCATCTCGGTCGGGTCGGTGAGGTACAGGTCCTTGGCGTGAGCGGCGAAACTGTACGGGATCCCGGTCATCAGATGGGCCAGACGGGCCGTGGAAGCCGGCCCGTGGGCGAACGCCGCGTGGACGTGGGTCGCTCCGCCCCGCTGGAGCCGGACGGCCAGGCGGCCGGCGTCGAGGAACGGGCGGATGGTCCCGGTCACGGCTCGTTCGGCGCGTGCCGCGGCGAGCGCGGTCCGCCACCGGTCCGGTGCGGCCGCCGCCAAGCGCAGATGGGCGGCCACGGTGGTGGCTATCCCGCGGGGGATGGCGACGGAGCGGCGGCCCCTGCCCCTCAGGTAGACGACCGGGCTGCGTACCCGGTCCACGTCGGGCTGGTGGAGACCCTCCCCTGGGTCGGCGACGGCGAAGAGCCGGAGGGGCACTCCCGCCTCCTCGAGGCCGAGGATCTCGTCGAGGATGAACGTCTCGGACAATCGCGGGAAGCGCTTGGTCAGGTACCCGACCGTCGGCGCCCCGGCGGGAGCGCGGCTCACGCCGGGAGCCTCTGGCCCACCGAGGTGAACTGGTGAGACGCCGGTCTGGCCGCCTTCGCCTGCCGGCAGCTGCTTCCCGGATCGGTCAGAACCCGGGTGAGCCGATTGAGGCCGTCGAAGTCGAGCCGGTCCGGCGCCGGTCGGGCGACCGACGGGTCGGACGCGGCGCGGGCGATGCGCTCGCCGAGGTCGGGGCCGCTGTCGACCACCCCGACCAGACCCTGGCCGGCGAAGAGATCGGCCCGGATGGCCTGCTCGGCCCTCGGGTGGCGGCGGGGAACGACGATGGTCGGGGTTCCCGAAGCCACGGCCTCGGTGAGGGTGTTGTACCCCCCCATCGTGACGATCAGCCGGGCCGCTTCCATGACCGACGGCATGTCGGGGTGGAACCGCAGCACCTCGACCGAGTCGTGGCGGGCGGCCAGGTCCTCGACGGTGCGGTAGTCGTCATCGTTCATCAAAGGTCCGGTCACCGCCACGGTGTGCAGGCCGAGTCTGGGCCCGGCGTCGATGGCCCCGGCCAGCACGGCCAAACCGTCGCCGCCCCCGCCGGCGGTGGCCAGCAGCGTGGGTCGACCCCGGTCCGAGGTGGTGGTGGTGGTGGACTCACCGGCCGCGGTCGGCCGCAAATACCCGCAGTAGACGATGGCCTCCCGAACCGAGGACGGCAGCAGGTACTCCCGTCCCACGTCGAAGAGGTCCTGGGAGCCGTAGACCACCACCTGGTGGTAGACGTCCTCGAGCAGGCCGTAGATGCCCTGGCTGCGCCACGTCTTTGTGACCGCCGCCGGGTCGTCGAGGATGTCGCGCAGCCCGAGGACCAGGCGGGTGGCGGGGGAGTGGGCCCGAACGGCATCGAAGACCCCGAGCAGCTCGCCGTGCATGCCCGCCGGGGAGTGATCGACGAGCAGGACGTCGGGTCGGAAGCGGCGAACCACGTCGCACATCACCGCGGTGCGGGTGCGTCGCACCACCCCCAGGGTGAGGCGCCGGTCCAGGGGTTGGTACTGCTCCGAACCGGTCTTGGTGACCGACGGCAGTTTCACCAGGCTCAGCCCGTCCGGCACGCTGAAGTGGCTGGCGACGGGCGACCCCGACATGAGTACGACCCGGAGGCTCGGGTCGCTGGACAGGAGGTGGCTGGCTATCCGCAGATTGCGACGCAGATGACCGAGCCCGTAGGTGTCGTGGGAGTAGAGAAGGACCTTGCGTACGGGGCGCCCGGTCAGGCCACGATGGGTCACGCCGACCTCCTCGAACCCTCGATGCGTAGCGACCTGACCCACTCGATCTCGGCGCGGTAGCCCACGCTGAAAGGGGTCGACGCCCGGAAGCCCATGAGCTGCTCGGCTCGGCTCAGGTCGGCCTCGGTATGCAGTACGTCACCGCGGGCGAAGGGTCCGAGGCGCACCCGTAGAGGCTCGCCGATGGCCTCCGAAAGCAGGTCGAGGACCTGCCGGATGCTCACCCGGGACCCGCCGCCGATATTGACCGCCAGGCCGGCCACCGGCGCAGTGGCCGCCCGGTGGGTGGCTTCGACGATGTCGTCGACGTAGGTGAAGTCCCGGCTCTGGGATCCGTCCCCGAACACCACTAGGGGCTGGTGGTCCCAGGCCGCCTCGGCGAATATGCGCAGCCCCATGTCGGGGCGCTGACCGGGACCGTAGACGGTGAAGTACCTGAGGGCGACGCACTCGAGGTCCGGGCCGTCGGCGGCCAGGCACACCCGCTCGGCCTCGAGCTTGGACATCCCGTAAGGCGACACCGGGCCGGTGGGGCCGTCCTCGCGGAACGGCAGGGCGGCGTCTCCGTAGACCGATGACGACGAGGCGTACACCAGCCGGCGGACCGTCGGGCTCTGTCGGCAGGCCTCGACCAGGGCGGCGGTGGAGGTGACATTGTCATGGCGGTACCGGGACTCGAGCGTGAAGCTGGCCCGTACGCCGGCTCGGCCGGCCAGGTGGAACACGACCTCGGCACCGGCGATGTGCTCAGGCAGGGTCAGATCCGCCAGGTGGCCCGACACGAGGGTGAAGGCGGGGTGGCGCACCAGTACGGCGGCCCGGGCCAGTTTCTCCCCCGGGTCGTAGGTGTCGGTGAACCCGTCGATGCCGACGACCTCGTGGCCGTCGTCGAGGAGGCGTTGCGACAGTCGGGATCCGATGAAGCCGGCGGCGCCGGTGACGACGAGGCGGCTCATGACCGCTGACATCCGGTGGTGGACATGGAAGATTTCCTCCTGCTCGGGTTGGGGAGACGGATCACAGGGACTCCACGTGGGTGCCCTGCAGCCGTCGTCGGGTGTCGAACACGAACTTCGAGTGGGCACGGATCTGGTCGAGGTCGAACGCGTCGTGGTCGGTGACGAGTACCACCACGTCGGCGCCGGCCAGCTCGTCGGCGGTCGGCTCCACCCGGGTCAGGCCGGGCAGGCCGACCTGCTCCACCACGTGGGGGTCGGCGGCGCGCACCTCGGCGCCGGCGCTGAGCAGCAGCGACGCCAGCGTGACCGCGGGAGACTCGCGGCAGTCACCGCTGTTTCGCTTGTAGGCCAGCCCGAGGAGCAGCACTCTGGCCCCGTTGAGCGACCGGCAGCGCCGGTTGAGCGAGTCGGCCAGCCGGCGGGCCACGTACTCGGGCATGTGGTCGTTTATGTCGTTGGCCAGCTCGACGAAGCGGAACGAGCGGTTGAGGCTGCTGCGCACCCGCCACGACAGGTAGGTCGGGTCGATGGGCAGGCAGTGCCCTCCGACGCCGGGGCCGGGGTCGAAGCGCATGAAGCCGAAGGGCTTGGTCGCCGCCGCGTCGATGGCTTCCCCGATGTCGATACCGAGCTCGTTGGCGAACATGGCCAGCTCGTTGACCAGGGCGATGTTGACGTGGCGGAAGGTGTTCTCGATCAGCTTGGCCAACTCCGCCACGGCCGGACGCGAGACGGGCACCACGCGATCGACGACCGTCGAGTAGAAGTCGGCGATGGTCTTGGTCGAGGTCTCGTCGATCCCCGAGACCAGCTTCGGGGTGTTGACGACGCTCCACTTGGGATTGCCGGGATCGATTCGTTCCGAGCTGTAGCCGAGGTGGAAGTCCCGTCCGGCGACGAGACCCGAGCCCTCTTCGAGGATGGGCCCGACGATCTCCTCGGTCGTCCCCGGGTAGGTCGTGGACTCCAGCACCACCGTGGCGCCCGGACGGAGGAAGGGCCCGAGGGCCCGGCTCGCGTCCTCGACGGCGCTCAGGTCCGGGACCCGGTCGCGAAGCGGTGTGGGGACGGCGATGACCGCGACATCGAAGCCGGTCAGGTCCTCGGGTCGGTCGGTGGCCCGGTAGCCGCATGAGGAGACGTCGGCCAACCGGGCGTCGCTTATGTCCTCGACGTAGCTGCGCCGGGATCGCAGCATGGCGAGCCGACGGGGATCGGGTTCGTAGCCGACGACGGTGTGGCCGGCCTCGGCCGCAGCCACCGCCAGGGGCAGGCCCACGTATCCCTGTCCGAGCACGACCACGTGGTCAGGTGCGACTGTCGTCATCTGCAGCTCCTTGGGTAGCGCCGGCCGTCGAGGCCAGCGAGGCGAGCGGGACGCACTCGGCGCCCGGGTGGTTGGCGACCAGGTCGAGGAGCTGGGCCAGGCCTGACAGGTCGGCGGCTCCCAAATCGGCGTGGTGCAGCATCAGGCCGACGGCCGGCGTGAGACGGTCGTCCTCGGCCCGCCCCCCGGCCCGGCGCCGCACAGCGCCGGCCAGGGTCCCGGCCAGCGCCGGAAGGCCCCCTTCGCGGGTCAGCCGGGTCCAGTCGGCGCAGACCCTCACCTCGGGGAACGAGGTGACGAACGCCGATTCGTCGCGTGACAGCGCGGCGAAGCCGAGTTCGGCGAGCAGGCCGACGGTCACCTCGCTGCAGCGGTTCCACGGCGGGACGAAGACTCCGGTGGTGGGGCCGCCGATGGCCGCCTCGAGGATGTCCCGTCCAACCGTCAGGTCGGCGGCCTGGTCGTCGGCGGACCGGGCCGAGCCGAACTCGCAGGCTCTTCCGGTCGCCTCATGGTTGACGTGGGACCGGCCGTGCTGGTGGATCGCAATCGTCGCCTCGCCCGCCAGACGACCCAGGGCCGCCCCTGTCGTGGGGGTCACCTCCTCGGGTATGGCGGCCACGTCGAGGGTCGCTCCGGCGGCCGCGCACACCTCGATGAGGGGCCACAGGCGGTCGTCGGCCCAACCGGCGTCGTCGTCACGGAAGAACCAGGCGACCGGGACCGGGGAGCCCTCGTCGAGGGCGGTGCGCAGCGGGTCCAGCCAAACGGAGCTGACCCCGGTCATCGGGCCACCACCAGACGTGAGTCGAGGAGGGAGAAGACCAGCTCGGCGCTGCGTTCGGCTCCGGAGAGGTCGAGCTCGGCCGGTGTCGCCGGGGCTGCCACCAGGCCCCGCACCCCGTCGGCCAGGGTGCGGGCGTTCAGCCGGCCTGGGGGCAGGACCTCGACCGCGCCCAGGGCCGCCAGTCTCCGGGCCCGTTCGGACTGTTCGTTCTCCCGGTCGTCGCCGTAGGGCACGACCAGGGCTGGGACGCCGGTGAGCAGGATGTCGAGGGTGGTGTTGTAGCCGCACTGGCTCACCGAGACGGCGGCCTGTGCCAGCTGGGCCCGCAGGTCGACCACGAACCGCTCGACGCTCAGCCCGGTGTCGGTTCCGGCCAGCGCCCTCAGACGGTCGAAGTCGGGGTCCGGCAGGAACGGCCCGGTGATGATGCGGGTGCGCAGTCCGAAGCCCCGGAGGTGGCTCAGGTGGGCCTCGGCCGCCGCCTCGAACAGATCGAGGCCGACCAGTCCCCCACCTGCCGATACGACCACCTCCGGTTGGCGGGTCGCCGGGATCTCCGGTTTCGATCCGCTCACGGCGAAGCCCGAGTAGTAGATGGGCACCCGGGTGGGGGCGGCGGGCGTGAAGGTCTCCTCCAGCCGGGCGAACCGGGGGTCCCCGTGGACGATGACGGCGTCGAAGTAGGCGTCGAGACGGCGGGCCGCCTCCTCGTCGTGGCGGCCCTTCTCCGGGTGGCCACTGACCAGCAGGTCCCGTACGCTGCAGACCACGAGCGGGCTGGGCCGGGCCGAGCGGGCCGCTTCGAGCAGGGGGAGCAGTTCGGGGGCGAACTTCCGCCGGCCGAAGGGGAACAGCTCGATCATGAGCACCTCGGGGGCGATCTGTTCGAAGCACCGGGCCAGTACCGCGCTGCGCTCGGCGAGCACCTCGGACACCGATGTGGCTCCGGTGGCATCGGCCAGGCGGCCGTCGGCGCCGGTACCGAGCGGGGGCAGGGCGACGAGGTCCACCCCCGGTGGAATCTCGATGCCGTCCGGTACCCTCCCACCGCAGCAGAGGGTCACCCGGGCCCGGCTGGCCAGCCCGCCGGCCACGGCGAGCGAACGAACCAGATGTCCCAGACCCGTCGAGTGGTGGGAGTAGAAGAGGACGTTTGGGGTCCTGGCCGGAAGGGAAGGGCTAGCGGGCACTCCTCCAACCATCGACGGTGGTCGTTAACCGTCCGTGAGTGAATCGTGAGACTTGTCTCACCCAACCGCGTGACGCCAAACGGTCGGTGAACTCAGGGTTTCGGCGTCCCTAACCTCTCACCGGGTGCTCACCTCCCGTTCAACTCGAGGCGGACTCCGGCGGTGGCGGGGGGGCGGGCGGGCGCGGGGCGTCTCAGGACGAGGAGACGTCCACGGGGAACTGCCCGATCTCGGCTACGAGGGTCAGGCTCCCTGTCCCGGTGCTGGTCCCCTCGGGTCCGTGGCAGACCACGTCGACCGGCTGGATGCGGTGCACCGGACGGTCGCGGCGCCCGTCGGGGTAGACCACCACCGCCGGATGTGACACGTCCCAGGTGTCGTGCTCGAGGTGCGCCAGGCCCCGGTGGACGCCCAGGCCGAGACCGTCGTTGTAGCCGCCGTAGCCCAGGCCGGTCATGGCCACGGCCCGACCGCGGGCGGTCAGCTCGAGGCTCGTGACCCCTCCGTCATCGCCGGCCACGCTGAGGCGCGCCCGGGTGAAGCGCCGGGGTCGGCCGTCGTCCACGAAGTCGGCGTCGAGCGACACCTGGCGGCCGAGGATGGCCTTCCCCGTGGCCCGCTCCACCACCTCCGCGGTCAGGTGGTCGGTCCCGTCACGTCTTCCAATCTGCACGTGTCCGCCGTGGGTTTCGGTGGAGAAGAAGAGGAAGGCGAAGAGGCTCTCGCCGGGTCGGGCGCTCTCCCCCGTGAACGGCTCGGGGATCCCTACCCGTTCGCGAACGCCCCAGGAGTGATCCCGACAGGCCCACCAGCGGTCCAACTCTATTCTGTCAAAATGACTGCCATCAGTATTGATCTCGATCCACCCCGAGAGCTCGCCGATCTGGTCGTAGCGGGCATAGTCCTCGATCACCCGGCCCCAGCTCCGTTTGAAGTGCTGCTGTTCCTCCTGGGGTTCGAGCACGGCCGACCACTCCAACTCCCCGTGGACCCCACCCGGGCTCGGTGACACCGACAGACCGATCCTCCGCATCGGCTCGCGCACGTCGATCTTCAGCGGTCCACAGACGGTTCGGTAGTCCGGGCGTAGCTGACGGGAGACCCGAAGATTGTGTTGGCGGTCGCCGCGGACCACGACGAAGCCGCCGTCGACGACATTCATGTTCTGGTAGAAGCCCATGGTGAACTGCAGGGCCGCACCCCCGGTGCGGTCCGACGCGGCGAACCAGAGGCGGTCGAAGAAGCGGACGTCGCTCGGCCCGACGTGATCGAAGGTGGTCGGCAGTTGGTGCCAGGGTGAGTCATCGAGTGGTGTCAGCAACGGGTCCCCTCCAGGGCGTGGTCGGTATCGGGTAACGGTCGGCTCTCTCCCGGAACAGGGCCGCGACAGCCGTTCGGGCCTTCGGGAGGGCCGCGATGTCGGGCATGGCGCGCTCGAGAAGGGCGCGAACCCGGGTGTGGCGGTCTTGGAGGGCGACCACGTCCAATGGGTCCCCGACGGCTGGTACCTCCTCGACGCCGACGAGTTCCAGCACCCGACGGGTCGCCTCGATGTCCCAGACGAGGAAGGCGGCCACCTGGGTCCACCCTTTGGCGAGCAGTTCCAGGGTGGTCACCACGCCGGCCAGGACATCGGCGATGTAGGAGTCGTCGATCTCCGGCCCCACGACCTCGGACAGGAGCCGGGCCGCCCCGGCCAGTTGCTCGGAGACGGTGGGGCGCATCACGCTCCGATCTGATCCAGTAGCAACTGATGGATGCGAACCGGCGCCTGGTGGATGCGGTCCAGGCGCCCTTCGACGAAGGCGCGGGCCCCGGTGGCCACGATCACCGCCAGCTTGGCGTTGGCCAGTACCTGCCACCAGTGAACGGCTGCGGGATCCACGGTCCAGCCGGTACGGCTCGACCAACGCTCGAGCAGGTCTTCGGGTTCCCATGCCTCGGGGATGCGGTGCTCGCGTTGGCGCAGCGGGTTGGTAACCCAACCCAGGTCCTCGTGGGGATCGCCTATGTGGGCGGTCTCCCAGTCGAGGACTGCGCTCCACTCGTGGCCGTCCAGCAGCGCGTTGCCCGGCTTGAAGTCGCCATGGACGAGGCATGTGCGTGACGTCGCCGGGGCATGGGCACGCAGCCAGGCGAATACCAGGGCCAACTCCGGCTGGGGGTCGAGGGTGACCTGGCGCATCTCCGTCTCCCAATGGTCGACCGCGGCCAGAGCGGCTGGTCCCTCGGGCGCGGGCAGGGGGAACCGGGCGGTGTCGAGGGTGTGCAGGGCGGCGAGATGGTCGTAGAGGGAGTGGGCCAGAGTGACCCGCTCGCGGAGCGGGCGGGGACCGTTCAAGACGAAGCCGTCGCACACCCCGGGGATCAGGTCCATCACCAGCGCCGGTCGGCCGAGGCGAACACCTCCGAGGTCGGCCCATCGGAGGCGGGGCACCGGGATCGGTCCGGTGGCCAGAGCTTCGAGGACGGCCACTTCGACCCGGCGGTCGGTGTTGAGGACGCTGCCGAGAGGGTCGCGTCGGACGATCAGGTCGTGGGTGGCGCCACCCCAGGTGGCGTCGAACACCCAGTTCTCGCGCGAGTAGCCCGCCGAGGTACGTCTCAGCTCCCCGACCGCCGCGGGCTCGCCCACCTCGTCGGAGATCCAGGCGGCCAACGCACCGCGGATACTGTTGTCATTTCTCATGTCACTGGGGTCCCCTCAGCGCGGCGGCGAACATGTCGATCAGGTTCTCTCGAAACGTCGGGTCGGCCACATGGCCCCCTCCGGCGCGAGCCCGGAGCGCCGCGGCGTGCAGGAAGCTGTTGAGGCCGACCTGCAACCGTTCGCTCAGAAGATCGTCGGACACCTCTGGCAACCGGCGGCGGAGCAACTCGTAGGCCTGGCGCACGCCGGTGTCACCGATGAGTGAGTCCACGTCGTCGGAGGAGACGGACAGATCGTCGTTGAGCCGGCTCAGGAACTGCACCACCCACCTCTCGTGGGGCGAGCCGGTCGCCATCTCGGCGAAGGGAGCGATCAACGCCTCGGCCACCGAGCGGGCGTCCGGTGTCGAGCCGGCCCGCTCGAGCAGTTGGCGTCGCCGCCCGACGAGGGCGGGAAGCTCACGTTCCAGGAGGGCTTTCAGCACGCCTTCGCGATCCCCGAAGTGGTAGTGGATGGCTCCCGCATTGGCCTGACCCGCCGCCAGGCGGATCTCACGGAGGCTGGTCGCGGCGATACCCCGGTCGGCGAACATCTCCAAGGCCGTGTCGAGCAGACGGCTACGCGTCGGCTCGGGGCTTCGAGGCATACGGCCTCCCGCCGGTCAGAACAGGATCAGCTGGCGGGCCACATGGCCGCCCTGAAGGGTGGCGAATCCGTCGTTGATCCGGTCGAGCGGCATGGTGGCACTCACCAGCTCGTCCAGCTTCAGACGCCCGGCCAGGTACCAGTCGACATACTGCGGCATGTCCACCCGGAAGCGGTTGGACCCCATGTTCGAGCCCTGCAGCCGTTTACCGCTGATCAGCGCGGTGGCGTCGATCTCGAGGCGCTGGCCCATCGGGACCATGCCGATCACCGTGGCCGTGCCGCCCTTGCCCAGCATTGAGAACGCCTGTTCGGCGGTGGCTTTCAGTCCTATGGCTTCGAAGGAGTGGTCGACTCC
Organism: Acidobacteriota bacterium; assembly: GCA_028876385.1. Taxonomy (GTDB): domain Bacteria; phylum Actinomycetota; class Acidimicrobiia; order Acidimicrobiales; family Palsa-688; genus JAKCDU01. Next base: position 79,216 of record JAGWSF010000120.1, read on the forward strand.
GCCCGAGGTCAGTTCCTGCACCGCCGCCACCGGGTCCGTGGCGGACGCGTCAACGGTGTCGGTGGCGCCGAATGCCTCAGCCAGCACCAGCTTCTCGGCCAGGCGGTCCACGGCGATGATCCGGGACGCACCGGCGATGGCCGCCGCCTGTACGGCGTTGAGGCCGATGCCCCCGCAGCCGATGACCGCGACCGAATCTCCCGGCCTCACCTGGGCGGTGTTGATCACTGCGCCCACGCCGGTCTGCACCCCGCAGCCTATGAGGGCGGCCTTGTCCAGTGGCATGTCCGGGCGAATCTTCACGAGGAGATGCTCGTGGACCAGCAGCAGTTCCGAGAAACTGGCCAGATCGAAGAACTGGAATAGGGGCTTCCCGTTGCGGGCCAGGCGTGGCGGGTCGCCCGGTCCCCTGGTCAAACCGACCTTGTCGCAGAGGAAAGGTCGCCCTGTCAGGCAGTACCGGCACGACCCGCAGAAGCCGCTCACGCAGGAAACGACGTGATCGCCGGGCCTGAAGTCGCTGACCTGGGTGCCGACGGCCTCGACGACCCCTGAGGACTCGTGCCCGAGCACCGCCGGTAGCGGGTAGGGGTAGAGGCCTTGCATGAAGTGGAGGTCCGAGTGGCACAGGCCGGCGGCCACGGTGCGTACCAGCACCTCGTTGGGCCCGGGGTCGGCCACTCGGATGTCCTCGATGGCCAAGGTCCCCGGAGCGGCGTCGAGCACTGCTGCTTTGGTCATGGTCGTCCCCCCGTGATGAACTAGTTGTTTTAGTATCGCGCACCGGCCGGACGGCCGTGCCGGACGGCCGGGCCGGTCGGCGGCAGATCGGCGGCTGGTCGGCCCCGCCTGCCGGGGTGAGACCCCTAGGCCCGGCCCCCCTAGTAGCGTCTCGGGTTCGGCCGGTAGCCGCCGTCGCCCCCCACCCGTATGCCCGGTAAACGCTCAACCGCTGCTCATCGTCGTCGTAAGCCCGCCGCGATCATCCGGCGGCGCTGGCCCCGCCGGCTGCTCATTGCGGCCAACGTGATGGTGGCGCTCACTCTCGTATCGGTGGGCCTGGTCTACGGGTACGTCCGCTACCGCCTCGACGCCATCCACACCGTCCCGGTCAAGACGCTCACCCCCTCGGGAAAGGTCACGGCCAACGGCCTACCGCCGGAGAACGTCCTGCTCATCGGGAACCAGTCGCGGGCCTGTCTCACCAGCCAGGCCCAGATCGCCCAGTTCGGCAATCCGGCGCTGCTGTCGGGGTCGCTCAGCGACGTCATCATGGTCATGCACCTCGATCCGAAGTCCCGAACCGGCTCGGTGCTGTCCATCCCGCGTGACCTCTTCGAGGCCATGCCGCCGGGCACACCGTCGGGCCCCTACGAGAAGATCGACTCGGCGCTCAACGATGGGGCCAACGGGCCGGCCAACCTGATCACCGCCATCCAGGACGACTTGGGCATCCCCATCAACCACTACGTCGAGGTGAACTTCTGCGGGTTCGAGCAGACGGTGAACGCGCTCGGCGGCATCAAGATGGACTTTCCCGAGCCGCTGTACGACCTCGAGGCGCAGCTCAACATCACCCAGACCGGCTGCCAGCTGATCAATGGGGCTACCGCCCTGGCGCTGGTACGGAGCCGTCACCTCCAGTACGACCCGCCCGGGGTGACCACGACCGATCGGGCGCAGTGGCCCTCGGACCCCGAATCCGACCTGGCCCGCATCACCCGGGATCACACCTTCCTCCGGGTTCTCATCAACACGGCTCAGAGCCAGGGGCTGTACGACCCGCTGAAGTTGAACTCGTTCCTTTCGGCGGTGACCAACCAGGTGACCATGGATCCCGGGCTCCGGGACCAGCTCATCAGCCTGGCCGCGACCTACCGTCACGTGGCCGCATCCAATCTGGCCGAGACGACCCTCCCGGTCACGACCTACGCCAACTACGTCTACGACGGCTACCAGCTCGGCGACGTCGACTTCGCCGTCCAGCCCCAGGATGACCAGGCCATACAGGCGTGGGACCCCCAGGCCCTGCCCGCCCCGGTCGCCCCGACGGCCGTCGAGGTGTTCAACGCGGTGGGAGGGGCCAACCTGGCGGCCGACACCGGCTCGGCGCTGCGCGCCAACGGACTGAACGTGACCACGGTGTCGGACGCCCCGGTGCTGGGCCGTCCCTCGGAGACCCTGATCCGCTACAGCCCCGGCCAGCTCGCTCAGGCCGTCGCCGTGATGAGCAACTTCACCGGGGCGGTCACCCTCCAAGCCGACAGTCAGGTCCCCGCCGGCCAGGTCCGGGTGGATGTCGGGACCACCGAGAGCGTGATCCCGCCCGCCGCGGCGCCCACCACGCCGTCCACGTCCTCAACCGGCGGCGGGGCCGTCACCTCCCCGACGACCGGTTCCCAGTCCACCGGTTCCCAGTCCACCGGTTCCCAGCCCACCGGTTCCCAGTCGTCAGGGTCAGGGCCTTCGAGTACGACGGGCCCCACGGCTTCGAGCACCACGACGACGGTGCCGACCGTCGGGGGCGCCGCACCGAGTGCCCGCAACGATCACCTCACGCCCTACGATCCCCGGCCCTGCTGAGCGCCGCTCGCCGCCGCCGGCTCGCCCCCGAAACGGGTGGGCAGTTGCTCCGGGCCGCGACGCTCGGGGTCATCTACGCTCTGAGCCTCCACGTCATCCCGGAGTACCGAGCCAGTGACCGTTCTCGCCATCGACCAAGGCACGTCGGGTACCAAGGCGTTGGTGGTGGGCGACGACGGGGAGGTGCTGGCCCACGCCGAGAGGGAGGTCCGGCCGACCTACCTGCCCGGTGGGGGCGTCGAGGTGGATCCCCACCAACTGCTCGCCTCGGTGCTCGAGGCCGGCCGGGAAGCCGTCGAGCTCAGCCGCAGCGCCCCCACCGTGGTGGCCCTCGCCAATCAGGGGGAGACGGTCCTGGCCTGGGACCGCCGATCCGGTCAGCCCCTCGGCCCGGCCATCGTCTGGCAGGACCGACGATCCCAAGTGGTCTGTGACTCGCTGGGCCTCCTCGCTCCGGAGCTGACCGCGGTCACCGGCCTGCAGCTCGACCCCTATTTCTCCGCTCCCAAGATGGTGTGGATACGCCATCACCTGACCCGGGACGGAGTGGTCACCACCACTGACGCGTGGCTTCTGAACCGGCTGTGCGGCGCCTACGTCACCGACGTCTCCACGGCGAGTCGCTCGATGCTGATGGATCTCGACACCCGCCGGTGGGATCCGCGCTGCGTCGCGGCGTTCGGTCTGGGCGACGAGGCTCTCCCCGAGATCGTCGGCTGCGACCGCCGGGTCGGGACCACTACAGCTTTCGGGACCTCCATGGAGGTGGGCGGCCTCATAGTCGACCAGGCGGCCGCCCTTCTGGCTCAGCGCTGCCTCGAGGGAGGTCAGGCCAAGTGCACCTTCGGCACGGGAGCCTTCCTCCTGGTCAACTGCGGAGCCAGCCCGGTGCGCTCGAGCGCGGGGCTGACGACGTCGGTGGCCTGGCAGATCGGCTCGGATGTCCGGTACTACATGGACGGGCAGGTGTACGCCGCCGGGTCGGCGGTGCGCTGGTTGCAGAGTATGGGCCTCCTGTCGGCGACCGACCGTCTCGACGCCGAGGCCGCTGACGACGCCGGCGGGGTGATGTGCGTCCCGAGCCTGGCCGGTCTGGCCGCCCCGTGGTGGCAGCCCGAAGCGTCGGCCGCCATCGCCGGTCTGCGCCTGTCGAGTGGCGCCGGTCAGGTGGTGACCGCCGTACTGGAGGGGATGGCCGCCCAGTTGGCCGCGGTCGCTGACGCCGTGGCGTCGGACATGGACCGGCCCATCGAAGCCCTGCGCGTGGACGGTGGTCTGACGGCCTCGCGGCGGCTCATGCAGGCCGTGGCCGACGTGACCCAGGTGCCCGTGGTGGTGTCCGCTCGGCCCCACGCCACCGCCGAGGGAGCCGCCCTGCTCGGGCGGCTGTCCCTCGAAGGAGCGGCCGGCCTGGGGGACCTGCTCGCCGGCCGGACCGCCTCCGAGTCGGTGTACGAACCGGTGTGGTCGGCCGATCGGGCCCGGACCTACCGCAGTAGGTGGGCCCGCCTGGCCGCCGGGGCTGTTGAAGGCCGGTGAGCGGGCGGGTGCCCCGGTGACCCCCTCGGGGCCGCCCGGCCGGTTGCCCGAGCGCGCCGACGTGACCATCATCGGTGCCGGAGTGGTCGGCGCCGCTATCGCCCGGGAGCTGAGCGCCTTGGACCTCGAGGTGGCGGTGGTGGAGAGCCGCCACGACGTCGGCGACGCCACCAGCAAGGCCAACACCGCCATCCTCCACACCGGCTTCGACGCCACGCCCGGCACTTTGGAGTCGACGCTGGTCAGCCGGGGCTACGGGATGCTGCGCGACTACGCGCAGGTGGTCGGAATCCCGGTGGAGCAGACCGGGGCGGTACTCGTGGCCTGGACGTCGGAGGAGTTGGCCGAGCTTCCGTCGCTGGAGCGCAAGGCCGCCGCCAACGGCTACACCGAGTCGGCGATGGTGGGCCCCGAATCCTTGTACCGGGACGTGCCGGCCCTCGGGCCGGGGGCTCTCGGGGGCCTCACCGTGCCCGGAGAGTCGCTCATATGCAGCTGGACCACGGCCCTGGCCTTCGCCACCGAAGCCGTCGAGCGCGGCGCCCACCTCTGCCTCGGTTGCCGGGTGGAGGGTATTAGCCGCCAGGCGGAGCACACCGTGCTGCACACCACCAACGGGGACCTGACCTCCCGCTGGGTGGTGAACGTCGCCGGGCTCGCTTCGGATGTGGTGGACGGCTGGTTCGGGTACCAGCGGTTCACCGTCACGCCCCGGCGGGGGGAGCTGCTGGTCTACGACAAGCAGGCCCGGTCCCTGGTCGACCGGATCGTGCTGCCGGTTCCGACGTCGAGAGGCAAGGGGGTGCTGGTGGCGCCCACCGTCTACGGCAACGTGATGCTCGGGCCCACCGCCGAGGATCGCGACGACCGCGACGACACCTCCACGTCGGAGACCGGGCTGTCCTTCCTCTTGGAGAAGGGGGCGACCATACTGCCCGCTCTGCTCGACGAAGAGGTCACGGCCGCCTACGCCGGGCTGCGGGCCGCGACCGAACACAAGGATTACGTGATCGACGTGGACGCCGCCCAGCGCTACGCCGTGGTCGGCGGCATACGTTCGACGGGTCTCACCGCCAGCATGGCCATTGCCGGCCACGTCACCGCCGCCCTCCTCGACGCCGGGCTGGACGCGCCACGCCGGCGCGCCCTCCCCGAGCCCCCCCGGATGCCCAACCTGGGCGAGAGCTTCCCGCGGCCCTACCAGCGGGCCGAGCTGGCCGCCACCGACGGGTCCTACGGCCAGGTCGTCTGCTTCTGCGAGCGGGTGACGGCCGGGGAGATCCGCGACGCTTTCGCCTCCACCATCCCCCCGACGTCCCTCGGCGGTCTCCGCCGCCGGACCCGGGCGCTCAACGGCCGCTGCCAGGGCTTCTACTGCGGCGCCGAAGTGCGCCGGCTGTTCGCCGCCTTCCAGGCCGGGACCGGTCCGTCGCCGGCCACCCGCGAGTCCCGGTGAGCACCGGGACCGCCGGCCCGGCCACGCCGGTCACCCCCGAGGTGCTGATCGTGGGTGGGGGGCCCGCCGGCCTGACCGCCGCCCGCGTCCTCGCCGGTGCCCACCGCCGCCGGGTGCTGGTCGTCGAGCGTGAGCGCCAGGCTGGGGGGATCCCCCGGCACTGTGACCACACCGGTTTCGGCCTGCGAGACCTCAGGCGGGTTCTGTCCGGGCCTTCCTACGCCGGCCGGCTGGTCGCCGCCGCGGAGGAGGCCGGAGCGGAGATTTGGGACGGGGCCACCGTCACCTCCTGGTCGGCCGGGCAGGGTGCGGAGGTGACCACGCCACGGGGGCTCTTCACCGTCCGGGCCGGGGCCACCGTGCTGGCCACCGGAGCGCGGGAGCGGTCCCGGCCGGCGCGGATGATCCCGGGCGACCGTCCCGAGGGCATCTACACCACCGGGCTGCTGCAGAACCTGGTCCATCTGCACCACGGACGGGTAGGGGAGCAGGCCGTGATTCTCGGGGCTGAGCTGGTCAGCTGGTCGGCCGCTCTGACCCTGCGCCAGGCGGGGTGCGATGTGGTCGCCATGGTGACCGCCCACGAGCGGCCCGAGTCGTATTCGGCCTTGACCGCTCTCGGCCGACGGGCCCTGCGGTTCCCCGTGATCAGCGGGCACCGGGTGGTGCGGATCATCGGGCGGGGCCGTCTCGAAGCGGTCGAGTTGGAGAACCTGGCGACCGGGCGGCGCCGCCTGCAGGGGTGCGACACCCTCGTCGTGACCGGCGACTGGGTTCCCGACATGGAGCTGGCCAGGGGCGGCGGCCTCGAACTCGACCGGGTCAGCCGTTCCCCCGTGGTGGACAGCGACCTGCGGACGTCGGCGCCGGGCGTGTTCGCCGCCGGCAATCTCATCCACCCCGTCGACACCGCCGACGTAGCCGCCCTCGACGGCCGCCACGTCGCCCGGCCGGTGCTGCGATGGCTCGATGACCCCGTCGCCTGGCCGGGCCCCGAGGGGGCCCGCGTCGTGGCCCGCCCGCCGCTGCGCTGGATAAGTCCCGGCCGGGTCGCGACGGGCGCGCCCCCGAGGTCCCGTCACCTCGGCTGGGTGGATCGACGCATCGGGGTCCCGACGGTCACCGTGACTCAGGACGGGCGGGTCCTCGGTCGTCGCCGGCTGGCGTGGCCGGCGGCGCCCGGACGGGTGTTCCGGATCCCGTCCGACCTGTTCGCCGCGGCGTCTCCGGCGGGAGGCGACGTGGTGGTCGAAGTCGATGGGCGCCCGTAGCGGGCGGGGGACTTACCATGGCGCGGTGCTCCTGACGGGCCCTGACCGAGGCCGCCGGGCGGCCCTCGCCGGACGGCCGCGGGGCCGGACACGGTGACCTACCCGCTCGGGACCATCACCGAGGTGTTCGACCCGGTCGTCGGTGTCGACCCGTCTCGGCTGGCCCTGGTGACCCCCGCCGCCCGGCTCACTTACGCCGAGGTCGACGCGGCCGCCGACCGCGCCGCGGCGGCGCTGGCGGAGTTGGGGGTCGCCCCCGGGGACCGGGTGGCGGTGTCGCTGCCCAACGACGTGGAGGTCGTCGCCGCGTTCCACGGCGTGATGCGCCTCGGCGCCATATACGTCGGGGTCAACCGGGCCCTCGCTGACGGGGAAGTCGCCGACGTGCTCGGGGCCTGCGCCCCGGCGGTGTTCCTCGCCGAGGACGAGCGCGCCGACCGCCACCGCGGGACCTGCCGGACGATTCCACTGGGCACTTCGGCGGCCACCGCCGGGCGCAGTTGGAGGGACGCCACGGGGGCGGTATCGCCGGTGAGGTTCCCCGCCCCCGATCAGGACGCCCCGGCGGCCATCGCCTTCACGAGCGGTACCACCGGCCGACCCAAGGGGGTGGTGCACTCCCAGCGCGGCCTCCTGCTCCCCGCCGCGGCCCTGGTGACGGGCCGCGGTTACGACTCGTCGCTTCGCAAGGGGGACTGCCTGCCGTTGACCATCCTCAACATGCAGGTGCTGACCACCCTGGTGACCGCCCGCGCCGGAGGCTGCTGCCTGCTCACCGACCGCCGGGACGCCCGCGGCGTCGCCGAGTGGATCCACCGCGAGGAAGTGAACGTCTGGAACGGCGTCCCCGCCCAGCTCTACGACCTGGTCCACGACGACCACATCGACCCGGAGCTCCTCCGCCCTCTGCGCGACCTCTGGAGCGGTGGGGGACCCTGCCCGGAGGAGCTCCGCGACGCCGTCGCGACCCGCTTCGGGCTGCGGGTGCACCAGACCTACGGTCTCACGGAGGCCCCCACCGTGGTGACCATCGAGGAGGTCGGCGCCCCCAATGTCGCCGGTTCGAGCGGTACCCCGCTCGGTCACGTCGAGGTGGTGGTCCTCGACGGCGCCGGCCGGCAGGTATCCACCGGCGAGCTCGGCGAGATCACCGTACGGGCCAGTCGTATCGGCCCCTTCGCCGGGATGTACCACCCGACTCTGGGCTACTGGGAGGAAGGGAGTGTCCGGGCCCTGGGGAGCTCCGAGCTTGGCACCGGGGACATCGGCTATCTCGACGCCGGGGGGAACCTGCACGTGCACGACCGCAAGAATCTGATGATCCTGCGGGGCGGAGCCAACGTCTACCCGGCCGAGGTGGAGCGGGTGATCCAAAGCCTGCCCGGCGTACGAGCGTGTGCCGTGCTGGGGCTCGCCGACGCCCGGCTGGGTGAGACCGTGGCCGCCGTCGTGGAGATCGAGGCCGGTTGCGGTCTGAGCGGCGACGACGTGACCCGCCACTGCCGGGGCCTCCTGGCCCGCTACAAGGTGCCCGAACGGGTGGTCCTGGTCGACTCGCTGGCTCGCAACGCCATGGGCAAAATCGCCCGCCAATCATTGGCTGCGCTCTTCGACTAGGCGAGCGGCCCGGGTGGGCGGCGCTGGCCGCCGGCGTCCCGGCCCCGGCCGGCGTCCCGGCCCCGGCCGGC
>JAGWSF010000121.1 GCA_028876385.1 Acidobacteriota bacterium
CGACCGGGCCCGTCTGTCGAGCGTCGGGCTGCGAACCCGGAAGCTGCGATCCGGGCTGTCTGCCCTTGGTATTGCCATCGGCGTGGCCGCCATCGTCGCCGTTCTCGGACTGTCCGCCTCGTCCCAAGCCGGCCTGCTCAACGAGATCAACCAGCTCGGCACCAACCTGCTCACCGTCACCAACGGACAGAGCTTCACCGGCAACACCGTCGAACTGCCCCCCGTCGCCCCGGCCATGGTCGGCCGGATCATCGGAGTCCAGCAGGTGCAGACCACCGGAACGGTCAGCGCGGCGCACGCCTACCGCAACCCATACATCCCCCCGGCAGCCAGCAACGGCCTGGCCGTCCAAGCCGCCACCCTCGACCTGCTCCCAGTGGTCGCCACCACCGTCGCCCAAGGCCAGTACCTCAACGCGGCCACCGTCGACGAACCGGTTGCGGTGCTCGGCGCCGGTGCGGCCCAACGGCTCGGCATTGACCGCATCTGGCCTGGTGAACGGATCTGGACCGGCTCGCTGTGGCTCTACACGGTCGGCATCCTCAAACCGGCGGTGCTCGCCCCGGCCATCGACTCCTCGGTCCTGGTCGGCTACCCCGCCGCCGAGAAATACCTGGGGTTCGACGGGCACCCCTCCACCATCTACCTGCGCACCCGAACCAACCAGGTCAGCGCAGTCGACGCCCTCTTGGCCGCCACCGCCAACCCGGCGGACCCCAACGCGGTGAACGTCAGCCAGCCATCGTCCGCCCTCGTCGCCCAAGCCGACGCCAAAAGCGCCCTCGACGGCTTGTTTCTGGGCCTTGGCGCCGTCGCCCTCCTCGTCGGCGCCGTCGGCGTCGCCAACATCATGATCATCTCGGTACTCGAACGCCGCTCGGAGATCGGACTGCGCCGCGCTCTCGGAGCCACTCGCCGGCACATCCGCGCCCAGTTCCTCTCCGAAGCAGTCCTCCTCGGGCTCCTCGGCGGCGTCGCCGGGGTCGTCCTCGGCGTCGTTTCCACCGCCGTCTACGCCCACACCAAACACTGGGCCACCGTCATCCCGACCGAAGCCTGGACCGGCGGCCTCGGAGCATCCCTCATCATCGGCGCTGCCGCCGGCCTCGTACCGGCCCTACGTGCCGCCCGCCTGGCGCCCACCCAAGCCTTGTGGTCGATCTAACCGGGGCCCGACGGATACTGGGTCGGCCTCCACATGTACCTGACATCCGGGGCCCGCTCCTCGTTGCGTAAGCCGTCGGTCCACTCGACGGGGACGAAGCCATGCCTCTCGTAGAATCTCCGGGCGCCCTGGTTGGATTGGAAAGTCCACAGCTGTAGCCCTCCTGGCCGGAGGGTTTTGGCGACGGTGAGGAGGTCGAGGCCGACGCCCGCACCGGTGTGCCGGGGATCCACATAGAGCTGGTCCAGGAAATCGCCGTCGAGGACCATGAGGCCGATCACCGCCCCCGAATCATCGGCCGCTATCCACAGCTCGTGCTCGGAAAACACGGTGCCCTCGAACCAACCCAGCGTGTCTTGGTCATCGTGGACCATCGGGGGAATGGCCGGAACGGCGGCGGCGCGCGACCTGACGTACACCGCGGCCGCTTCCTCGACATCCTGGTGTTCGGCCCGTCGGACGAGGACGGGAGTGTGGCCGGAGGTACGTCGCGACTGACTCAGATCCCGGCGCATGGCCACCCGCCAGGCCGGGTCGAGCCCGTGGGCGGCCTCCGCGTCGCGCACGGACCGCAGGCCCGGATCGAGCTCATCGTCGGAAAGGACCCGAAAGCCGAGATGCTCGTAGAGGGGCCGGTTCCAGGGAATGTGGCCAAACGTGGTCAGAGTCAGTGCCCCCATGCCCTGGCCGGCGGCCCACCGGGCGGCCCGCTCGACCAGCGCCCGACCCAGTCCCCGGCCTTGATGTTCAGGGGCCACGCTGACCTGCTCGATATGGGCAGCCCCGTCAACCGCATCGACGAGGATGTAGCCGACCGGCGCACCGCCGGCGTCCTCGGCCGCCCAGGCCCGCCCGCCCGCCACGTATTCCGTCAGCACCTCGATCGACGCCGGCTCGTCGTCGGCGACCCGGTTGAGGCCGAACTCCCGGTAACGCTCACCTGCGGCCCGCTCGATCTCCCGGAGGACCGGTAGGTCGTCCAACCGGACGGCCCGCACCCTCTCAGACACCACCCCAATACTCGCGCGTCAGCGCCTCTTGACGTGGGTTGAGGTCCTACAGTCGGCTGCCAGCCGGCCCAACGCCGGGAGCCCCCGTGGTGACGGGCGGGACGCGCCGTCAGCTGTTCCGGGCCGCCTGGATCTCCGCTCCCGTGGCCGATGCCCGAGGAGCTTCCGGAGAGAAGGCCAGCGGTTTCAGCGCTGATCTGGTCGGGCGTAGGCGGCCAGGAAGACCCGAACGGCCTCGGAGGCGAGTCGATCGCGCTCGCTCGATGACAAGCGTTCCTCGGGGCAGAACTGAGCCCGGTCCAGGGGAATGGCCAACGTAAGGTAGGCCAGGTGGGCAGCGGCGAGCTGGACGTCGTCGATGGCCAGGAGCCCTCGCTGCAGGTAGACGCGCAGGGTGTCGGCGATGAGGCCGATCCCTCGGCCGGGCGCCTGCTCGTAGTAGGTGCGCGCCAGATCGGGGAACTGCTCGGCCTCCGCAATGATCAGGCGTCGTAGCGCCAGGACGTGGGGTTCGAGGACCCGGTCGACATAGCGCCGGGCCATGTCAGTGAGCACGACTCTTAGTTCGGCTAGGGAGGAGACCTCGGCGGTATGAAGCACCGAGGTGAGCTCCGTGAGGATGGCCTCGGAGTTGCCTGTCACGCCGAGGACGATCTCGCGAAAGAGTTGATCCTTATCGGCGAAGTGCTTGTAGACCGTCTGCTTGGAAACCTTGGCATCGGCGGCGACTTGGTCCATGCTGGTGCTGCGGTATCCGTCTCTAAGAAACAGGGCCGTTGCCGCGTCGAGGATCGCTCGGCGCTTGAGGGCTGACCGCCCGGTCTCGGGACCGTCGCTGCGGCTGGCTGCGGGGGTGGGTGCGGGATCGGTGCGCGACCGGGGAGGTCTTGGCTTCTGTCTGGCGGATGGGCTGGGCATAGGCGCCTCCAGGATGAGGGTCGCGAGGGTACTGGACAGTCTAGTACTGTACTGAGTACTGTACCGTCCAGTTCCGAAGGCGAACAGAGAGAGGAGAGAGCAGGTGACCACTGAAACTGAGGTCCCTGTGGCGAGTGTCGCAGCCCCGGTGGGATGCCGTGGCTTTACCGCGGAGGCGGTTCGAAGTGACCCAGAAGGTTGAGTTCGACACCACGGTCAGCGCCACGGGCAACAACACCGGCATCGTCGTCCCGGACCACCTCATCGAGCAACTCGGTGCCGGGCGACGACCAGCGGTGCTGGTGAACGTGAATGGATACGAGTACGCCAACACCGTCGGGGTGATGGGAGGCCGGCACATGATCAGCATCAGCGCCGCCGTACGGAAGGAAACCGGACTGCGAGGTGGCGATCCCATACACGTCACCCTGACCGTGGCCCAGACGCCTCGCGAGGTCGTCGTCCCCGACGACTTCGCCACCGCCCTCTCTGCCGACCCGGTGGTGCAGACATTCTTCGACCACCTGTCGAACAGCGTCCAGCGCTACCACATCGACAACGTCAGCGGAGCGAAGACGCCGGAGACCAGGCAGCGGCGGATCGAGAAGGCCATCTCGCTTTTCCGCCAAGGTAAGCAGCGCTAACGGGGCCTCGCCGAGGCGGGGGCCCTGAACCAGCCAGCGGAAGTGTCAGAGGGCCTTGGCGCTAGCGGTCGATTGGGACGGTCTGCCCTCCGAACGACAGTTCGAGCTTTCCCGCCTTGATCGAGAGCGAATCCACGAACGAGAGCGAATCCACGAACGAGAGCGAATCCACGAACGAGAGCGAATCCACGGCCTGTTTCAGACCGTGGCCTCGCACACGTTCGTAGACTCGCACCAGATTCCTCGCTCGGGCCTAACGGCTGGCTCGCTCGGACCGACCGTCGCACCAGATTCCTCGCTCGGGCCGAGCAGCTGGCTCGCTCGGGCCGAACGGAGGCCTCAGGCTAGGGGAGGGCGCAGCGCCAAGCGCTCCGAACCTCCAGCGGAGGCCCATCCGCTGGAGTCGGGTCAGCCGTGGTGGGGGAGCGAGGGCCCGGAGGGCACTTCGTGATCGGCCAGCTCAGCGGGGTCGATACCGGGAAGCACGTCCTCGGTGTAGTCGGATTCGGTGACCCAGCCGATCACCGAGCCGATGAACAGGATCCCGCCGATGTAGAGGTACCACAGCCCCCAGACCAGGGCGCAGCCCCCGAAGATCATGCCGAGGCCCATGCCCGCCGGCCAGATCGAGGCCGCCGGGAAGTAGTCGATCACCCCGGCGCCCTCCTCCTGGGTCGCGTCGAAGCGATCCTCGACACGAGGCGTGCCGTGGCGGCGGAAGTACTGCGCCAGCAGGTAGAACCCGAGCAGGCCGTAGGCCGAGAAGCTGAAGATGAGCATGGCGATGCCGCTGCGCTCGGCGGTGTGGCCGTAGGTGGCCACCATGGCCCAGTAACCGGCGGCCAGGATCACCAAGAAGACGAAGGCGCCGATGATGGTGCGGGATTCGACTTTCACTTATTGCCTCGGGATGTGCCGGTGCCCGCCGCAGGTCAAGACGGCGCGCGATTTGGTCAGGGAGAGTCGGGGGCTAGCGCCGGCCGCAGATGGTGAGGCCGCCGGGGTCACTCAGTGGCCGACCTTGGTCAGCATGTCGGGGTGGTTGGCGTCCCAGACCGGTCGCTCCGAGCGGATCGGGGGGAGAGCCTCGAAGTTGTGGTCGGGCGGCGGGGACGAGCAGGCCCACTCCAGGGTCTGGGCATCCCACGGGTTGTCGCCGGCGATGGGGCCGTTGCGGTAGGACTTCACCAGGTTGATCACGGTGGCTGCCACACCGAGGCCGGTGATGTAGGACCCGATGCTGGAAAGTTCGTTGAGGAAGTTCCAGCCCAGCCCGGCGTTGTAGGTCTCGATCCGGCGGGGCATACCCCGCAGGCCGAGATCGTGCTGAGGGAAGAAGGTCAGGTTGAAGCCAATGAGCAGAAGGATGAAGCTCGCCTTGCCCCAACGCTCATCGAACATCCGCCCGGTCATCTTGGGATACCAGTAGTACAACCCGGCCAGGCCACCGAAGACCAGACCCATGATGACGTAATGGAAGTGGGCTACGACGAAGTAGGTGTTGTGCAGCTGGAAGTCCAGCACCGGCTGGGCCAGGATGACGCCGGTCACACCGCCCATCAGGAACTGGATCAGGAACCCGATGGAGAACAGCAGCGGAGTGTTCAACACGATCGTCCCCCGCCACATGGTGCCGATCCAGTTGAAGAACTTGATGCCGGTCGGCACGGCGATGAGCAGCGACATGGCGGCGAAGAACGGCAGGAGGACCGCCCCGGTCGTGTACATGTGGTGGGCCCAGACGCCCATCGACAGGGCCCCGATGGACAGCGTGGCGGCGATCATGCCCTTGTAGCCGAACACCGGTTTGCGGCACATGCTGGCCAGGACCTCGGTGACCACGCCGAAGTAGGGGAGGGCGATGATGTACACCTCGGGATGACCGAAGAACCAGAAGAGGTTCTGCCACAGGATGGGCTGACCGCCCTTCTGGATGTTGAAGAAGTTGCCACCGAGGTGCCGGTCGATCCACAGGAGGGCGAACGCCGAGGTGAGGACCGGGAAGGCCAGCAGCACCAGGAACATCGTGACCAGGATGTTCCACACGAAGATGGGCATCCGGAACATCACCATGCCGGGAGCGCGCAGCGTGAAGATGGTGGTGATGATGTTGACCGCAGTAAAGATTCCCGACAGACCGGTGAGGCCCACGCCGACGATCCACAGGTCGGCCCCGGGGCCGGGGGAGTGGATCGATTCGGTGAGCGGGGCGTAGCCGAACCACCCGAAGTTCGCCGCCCCGGCGTTGGTCAGAAAGCCCGACGTCATGCCGAGGAAGCCCCCCAGGTACAACCAGTACGACAGGTTGTTGAAGCGGGGGAAGGCCATGTCGGGCGCGCCGATCATCAGCGGCACGAAGTAGTTGCCG
>JAGWSF010000122.1 GCA_028876385.1 Acidobacteriota bacterium
CCCCAGCGGTCAGGCCCCGCCCCAGCGGTCAGGCCCCGCCCCAGCGGTCAGGCCCCGCCCCAGCGGTCAGGCCCCGCCCCAGCGGTCAGGCCCCGCCCCAGCGGTCAGGCCCCGCCCCAGCGGTCAGGCCCCGACGACGGTCAGTTCGTGGCTGACGTGGTTGAGGGACATCGGTCCATCCGCAGTGGCGATCACGATGTCTTCTATGCGGGCCCCGAACCGGCCGGAAAGGTAGATCCCCGGTTCCACCGAGAAGGCGTGGCCGGCCACCAACGGGACCTGATTGCCGTCGACGATGTAGGGGTCTTCGTGCTCCTCGATGCCTATGCCGTGCCCGGTCCGGTGGATGAACGACTCGCCGTATCCGGCGTCGCTTATGACCCGCCGGGCCGCCCCGTCCACTTGCTCGCACGTCGCTCCCACCACGGCCCCGGCCACTCCCGCGGCCTGGGCTTCCTGTAGGACCAGGTACAGGTTGCGCTGCTCGATGCTCGGCTCGCCGGTCCAGACGGTACGGGTGATGTCGGAGCAGTAGTGGTCCATGGTTCCCCCGAAGTCGCAGACCACGGGCTCACCGGGCTGGATGATCCGGCTGCCGGGCTCGTGGTGGGGGCTGGCCGAGTTCGGTCCGCTGCCCACGATGGCGAAGTTGACCTTCTGATGGCCCTCGGCGAGCAGTCGCCGTCCGATGTCCAGCGAGACGTCCCGCTCGCGCCGTCCCACCAGCGGTATGTCGCCGGCCAGCAACTGAGCAGCCACCCGGTCGGCCGCGGCGGAGGCCGCGACCAGCGCCTCGATCTCGTCGGGGTCCTTCACCGCCCGCAGCGGACCCGTGATATGGGAGGCCGGTCGCCAGTAGGCCGCCGGCATGGTCGACTGCAGTTGCAGCACGAAGGTGGCCCACGTCCGGTCCGACACGGCGACCTCCTCGGTGGCACCGCCGAGACCGGCCAGCGCGGCGACGATTTGGACGGGGTCGTCGCCTTCCGACCAGGGCCGCATGCGGAAGACGTCGTCGTCCTCCTCGACCCGGGGGGCCTCCAGGCGGGGCACCACCAAGGTGGCCGTTCCCTCCCTCGGGACCACGAGCATGGTGAGCCGCTCGAGGGGCATGGCCTCGTAGCCCGTCAACCAGGGCAGGTCGGCGCCGAGGGACAAAAGTAGGACGTCCACGCCCAGCTCGTCCATCCGGGACTGCACCCGTGCCAGACGGTCGGCTCTGACCGATGTCATCGGGTGAGCAGGGGCTGCGAGGACTCGGCGGCCTGACGGGCGTGGTAGCTGGAACGGGTCAGTGGCGAGGACTCGACGTGGGCGATGCCCATCTCCTCACCTATGACCTTCAGCCGGTCGAACTCTTCGGGGGTCCACCACCGGGCCACCGCCAGATGGTTCATGGTGGGTCTCAGGTACTGGCCGACGGTGACGATGCTCACCCCGATCCCGTGCAGGTCAGCGAGGGCCGACACGACCTCGTCGAAGGTCTCGCCCATACCCACGACCAGACCCGACTTGGTGGTGAGCCCGGCCTGACGGGCCCGGGCCAGCACGGCCAGGCTCCGGGTGTAGGAGGCCGAGGGTCGCACGGCCCGTTGGAGGCGGGCCACCGTCTCGAGGTTGTGGTTGAGGATTTCGGGCCGGGTGGCGAAGATGGCGCCGAGCGCGCCCGGATCGCCTTTGCAGTCGGATATGAGCAGCTCGACAGCCGTTCCCGGCGACCTCCGGCGAATGGCCTCGACGGTCCGCACGAAGCCTGATGCCCCGCCGTCGGGCAGATCGTCGCGGGCCACGCAGGTGATGACGGCGTGGCCGAGCCCGAGCCGCGCCACCGCCTCGGCCACCCGGTCGGGCTCTCCCGGGTCGAGGGGAAGGGGCTTTCGGGTGTCAACCAGGCAGAACCCACAGGCCCGGGTACAGCGGTCACCGTTGATCATGAACGTGGCCGTGCCGTCGGCCCAGCACTCGTAGATGTTGGGGCAGCCCGCCTCCTGGCACACCGTGACCAGGGACAGGTCCTTGACCACGTGCTCCAGCTGCCGGTATTCGGCACCGAGGCGGGCCGGGGCTCGCAGCCACTCCGGTTTGCGCTCCCGGATGCCCAGCCCGGCCTCCGGTTCGACGCCGGCCTGAGCCAGACGCCGGTCCAGCATCCGCACCGGGGTTCCTCCGGGACCATCTCCGCGGGTGAAGGGCGCCAGGTCAGAATCCGCCACCTTCCATGCCACATCCTGGCGGTCCAGGGTCTCGTAACCCCACAGCTCGGCGGCGCGATGGACGACGGCATCGACCACCTGGCGGAGGCTCACGTCCACACCCTCCGCGGCGAGGGACGTGACCGGCTTATCGGCGATGCCGCACGGCACGATGTGGCCGAACATGGTCATGTCCGGGTCGACGTTCAGGGCGAAGCCGTGCATCGACCGACCCTTCGAGACCCGCACCCCGATGGCGCAGATCTTCCGGGGGTTCGGACCGTCGGGGTCGACCCAAACGCCGGGGTAGCCGTCCAGGCGGCCGGCCCCGGGGAGACCGACGTCGGCGAGGGCGTCGATGACCAGCTGCTCGATGCGATGCACATGGCAGGGCATCGACCCGGGGCCGGTCGGGACGCCCAGGATCGGATAGCCGACCAGCTGTCCGGGACCGTGGTAGGTGACGTCGCCGCCCCGGTTGCTCACCTCCAGCTCGGCCCCCACCTCGGCCGGGTCCACGAGGATGTGCTCGCTCCGGGCCCGCACCCCGAGGGTGTAGACGTGGCGGTGTTCGAGCAGCAACAGCCAGTCGTCACGACCGTCAGCCCACAGGCCTTTCTGGAGGGCCAGCGCGTCGCGGTAGCGGACCCGACCCAGCCAGCGCACCCGGAGCGGGCCGCCCGAGGCGGCGGGCTCAGAGGCCCGGCAGGTATCGCTCACAGCTCGGCGGACCAGTCCCGGGTCTCGAGGATGTCCTTCACGGCCCGCACGAAGGCGGCCGCGTAGGCCCCGTCGAAAGCCCTGTGATCCCACGACAGCACCAGGTTCCCCACCGGGTGTATGGCGATGGCATCGGTGCCATCGGGCAGTTCGACCACGACCGGGCGCTTCTTGACCCCGTCGGTGGAGAGGATGGCCACCTGGGGCTGGTTGATGACCGGCACCGTCATCAACGTCCCGAATGGGCCGGCGTTGGTGATGGTGAAAGTGCCCCCGGAGATGTCGTCCATGGTCAACCGCTTGGCCCGGGCCTTGCCCGCCAGCGACGAGATCTCACGGGCTATCACCCTCAGGCGCTTGCCGTCCGCCTCGTGGATGACCGGGACCAGCAGGCCCTCGAAGTCGAGGTCGACGGCCACCCCGACGTTGATGTCGTGGTGGACGATCAGGGCGTCGTCACCAACCGAGCTGTTGACGTGGGGGAAGTCCCCCATGGCGTCGACCACCGCTCTGGTGATGAAGGGCAGGTAGGTGAGAGAGAAGCCCTCGGCCTCCTTGAAGGAGTTCTTCACCCGGGATCGCACTCGGTCCACACCGAAATAGTCGACCTCGACGGCCACCATGGTGTGCGCCGACGTGTGCTTCGAGCGGATCATGTGCTCGGCCGTGCGGCGCCGGATGTTGGTGAAGGGCACCACCTCGTCGCGCTCGCCGGCGGTGGCCGCAGGGAAGGCGACCACGGCCGGCGCGGCGGACCCGGCCGGCGCGGCCGGCGCCGGTCGGGGTGCCGCGGCGGGCGGCACCGCCTTGGGAGCACCCGACGGCGCCCCGCCACCGTTGCGGGAATCGATCACCGCCAGCACATCCGAACGGGTCACCCGTCCCCCGGCACCGGTACCCCGGATGGTGGCCGGATCGAGATTGTGCTCGGCGATCAGGCGGCGTACGACCGGTGACAGCACCTGGGCCGGTCCGCCGTCGCCGCTCGGGGGCGCCTCGTCCTCACCGGCCGGTGAAGGCTGGTCCGGCGCCGGTACGGCTCGACCGGTGGCACCCGGTGAGCCCCCTGCGGACTCGGCAGCCGCCTCGGCTTGCGCCGCCGAGGCGGGCTGAGCTTCGGCGGCGTCGCCGGCGGCCGGAGCCGCCGGAGCCGCCGGAGCCGGGGCCGGAGC
>JAGWSF010000123.1 GCA_028876385.1 Acidobacteriota bacterium
CCAGGCGGTCGGCGCACTCGTCGAGGGCGGCGGAAAGCAGGCGGGCCACGCCGGGCGCATCGAGCGGTGCTCCGCCCGGCTCCGGCGACGGGTCCGCCGCTCCGGCCGCCTCGCCGGCGCGGCGGGCCAGCCGCCGGAGTGCGCCGGGCACACCTGCGGGAGCCCATTGGGCCATCTCGGCATCGAGAACGCCCTCCTCGGCGAGGGGGTGGGAGGGATCGCTGCGCCGCCGTGACGCCTCACGGCGCACCTCGCCGATCAGGGCCGCCAGGTCGGTCTCGGGCGGGGTCGGGCTCAACACGGCCTCCCGTTCACTGGGACGCTCATCCTAGCCGACGCCCCCCGAGACGACTCCGAGCAGATGCCCAGCCAGGTGCTCGAAGGAGTGGGCGGCGGCGAACTCGGCCCCCCCTCGGGCCAGCTCGGCCCGGTCGCCGGGGCTGGCGAGGAGGGCGCTGACCCGCCTCGCCACGTCTTCGGCATCGAGGCCGCGGAAGAAGGCCACCGACCCCGAGGGGTACTCGCCGGCGCTGGCCACGTTGGTGACTACCGGCAGCCCGGCCGCCATGGCCTCCAGCACCGCGGCCGAGGTCTCGCCGCCGCTCACGTCCCGCAGTTGCACGGCCAGAGCCGCGTGGGCCATCCACTCGGCCCACTCGCCGTCAGCGACGGACCCGACGACATCCACCCGGTCGGACACGCCCCGCAGCGCCGCCCGCTCGCGGATGAGCTGCTCGAGGATGGGAGGGCAGGGACCCACGAAGACCAGCCGGCCTTCAACGGCGACCATGGCGTCGACGAGCAGGTCAGGCCGCTTGGACATGGTCACCACCCCCAGGGCGACGACCAGTCGCGGGTCGCGGGTACTCGACCCCGCCGACCCGGCCGGCGCCACCGGCGGACAGGCGGGGGGCAGGACGTGGATGGGCGGATGCCAGGCGAGGGGAGCGAGATCGAGCTCCAGCATGCGCCGGGCCAGGTGCGAGTTGACCAGG
This sequence comes from Acidobacteriota bacterium, assembly GCA_028876385.1. Taxonomy (GTDB): domain Bacteria; phylum Actinomycetota; class Acidimicrobiia; order Acidimicrobiales; family Palsa-688; genus JAKCDU01. Next base: position 996 of record JAGWSF010000123.1, read on the forward strand.
AGGCCGCGGGCCCGCTCGGCTAGGAGCCCGGCCAGGCCGACCCCCGCCTCCAACAGGGCGAGGTTGGACCGCCCCGCCCGGCGGGCCGCGCCCAGGGGCGCCCGGCCGGGGTAGGCCCGGCGGAGCAGGGCGGTCAGGCGGGCGTCGAACTCGTCGTCGGCCAGCCCGCTCAGTGCCGTGGTGGCGACCGCCGGCAGGCGGGTCTCGTGCAGCCAGACCCAGCCCGGGTGGGCGAGGGCCATTTCCACCGTCTGGAGGTGCCCGTCGGAGTTGCCCAGGGTGTAGACGACACCGTCCCAGGAGGACGGCACGAATTCTTGACCGCAGGCGTCCATCGGGCGGTATAGGGCCGTACGGGGGACGTCGGGGATGGCGGTCCCGGGTACGACTGCCGCGGCGCGCACCCCTCGGGGCAGGGCGTCGAGAAGACGACGGTTGTACACGCCGATCCCTCCTCCGAGGGGGGGAAGGGGACCGGCCAGGCCGAGCGTCGGGCCGGGTCGGGCCGACCGCCAGCGACCTGGTGACGTTCGCGCCTCGAGGTCGGCGACGGCGGCGAGGGTGCGGTCGGCCACCGCCTCCCAGGTGCAACCGGCGGCGAGACGCTGCTGGGCGGCGAGCACCTCCGACCTCTGGACGTCGTCGACGGCCAGCCGGGATATGGCGTCGGCGATGGACTCCGCTTCGGTCGGCTCGAAACGGGCCAGCGGCGACGCCGACGTCTCGACCAGGGCGGTGGTCGCCGACGCCAGGGCCGCCGTGCCACACGCCGCCGATTCGAGCACGGGCAGCCCCGAGCCCTCGGCGAGGGAGGGCATCACCGATAACAGGGCGTGGCGGTAGCAGGCCCGCAGGACGTCGTCGGTGACCGCCCCCGTCAGGTGGAGGCGGCCGGCCAGGCCCGCGCCGGCGGCCCGCTCCTCGAGTCGGCGTCGCCAGCCGCCGGTGAGGTCCCCCACCACGACCAGGGCCAGGTCCCAGCCGCGTCCGGTCAGAAGGCCCAGGGCGTCGACTAGCCGCTCCATGTTCTTGCGTTCGTCGCTGCCCCCGACGGTCATCACGAAGGGTCGCCCGGCCAGCCCCGGGAGGTGGTACTCGACCAGGGCGCGGTCGCTACCGTCGGGGGGTGAGAAGTACGGCGCCACCCCGGCTCCGACCTCCACGACCGACCCCGGGGGACAGCCGATCAGATCAATGGCCTCGCCGCGGGTATAAGCGGAGTTGGTCAGGATCAGGTCGGCGGCGGCCACCCACCGGGCCCGCCGGCGATAGCGCTCCTCGTGGCCGGGGGCGGCCAGATAGTGGCGGGGAGCCCGCAGCGGTATCAGGTCGTGGAGGGTGACGACCCGGGGCAGACCCAGGTCCGCCCAGTGGCGGGCCACGCCCAGAGCGGCCGGCTCGCCCGGTCCGCTGTGGAGAAAAGGCGCCGGCACGTAGAGCGCCAGCCGACGGTCCCCGGTGGTCAGCCGGCGAGCCTCGGTGAGGCAGTTCCACCGCACGAGATCGTCCTGAATGAGGACCGGCGGCAGGTTGGCCGGCGGCGGCAGCTCTGGGGACAGCAGAGCTGCGGCCACCGCGTCACGAGCGGCCAGCGCCTGCACGTGGCCGGCGGCGTAGCGACCGACCCCCCGCCCGGCGTACCCCTCGACCTGAAGTGCGCCGAGGTCGACGACCAGCCCTGGCGGCTCTTTCACCGCCCGGCGGGAGACGCCCCGAGCCGGCGCTCGATCTCGGCCAGCCTCTCGGCCAGCCGGGCCGTCGACTCGGTGGCGAGAGACACTTCCTCGGCCGCTCCGGCCGCCCGCATACCGGTCGTCTGGGTTACCCGCTCGAGCTGCTCGATGCGCTGCCCCAGCTCGGATATCCGGATATCGAGGGCGGCCACATCCAGCTTCAGGGCATCGAGGCGGATTATCACCTGTGTCTGCGCCCCGATCACCGCGGCCCGCATCCTGGTTCGCAGGGGATTGGTCATGGCGCCCGAGGACTGTACACGCTCGACGGCCCGGCGCCCCCGGTCCTCCCCTTCCCCCCGGCCGGGTCGGGCCAGGTAAGGTTCTGTCCCTGATGCACCCGGTCGCGCTGGTTGGCCCGGGCCGTCAGCCGGAAAAGGTCCGGATTTGAACGACGAGGCGGGCGGGACCCCGGGGACCGGCGACTCGGACCAGCCAGCCGCCCCGGAGCCGCTACCCATCTGGTTCGAGTGTGGACTGGTGGTGCTGGCCGCTTTAGTGGTGAGCGTCGGCGGCTTCGGTCTGCTCCTGGCCGTTCTCGGCGATTACCGCCTGAGGTTGGCGCTGGTGGTCGGATTGGCCGTCACCGCCGGACTGTGCTGGGTGGCCTGGCCCCGTTCAGTCCCCCGAAGCCGCCTGAGCCGCCGCCGTCGGGCCTGGTCGGTGACCCTGCCCGCGGTCGTGGTGGTGGCCGTGGCCATCCTGTCGGGGGTCTGGAACGCGGCGCACGCCGGACAGCACGTGTCGATCGGGCGCGACCCGGGGATCTACGCCACCACCGCCAAGTGGATAGCCACCCGGGGCAGCCTGCAGATCCCCGCCTCGCCGGAGTGGGCCACTCCCTCCGACGCGGTGAGTCCCGTCTTCCCCGGGGCCTACGCCGTGGGGTCGGGCACCAGCCAGTTCCAGTTCGACCACTTGACGGCTACCCTTCTGGCCGAGGCCGACGGCCTGGGCGGCGACCGCTACCTGTTCCAGATGCCCGCCATCCTCGGGGCTCTCGGCCTGTGCGCCGTCTACGGCGCCGGGTGCCGCCTGGTCCGCCGCCCATGGCTGGTGGCCGCCGCGGTGACCGGCCTGGCCGTGTCCATGCCCCAGCTCAACGTCAGCCGCGACACCTTCTCCGAGACCTCGGTGCAGATCCTGCTGTGGTGCGGGCTCGGCCTGCTCGCCGTCGCCTACGAACGGCGCCGGCCGGGAATGGCCCTGCTCAGCGGTGCGGCGCTGGCCGGGACGCTCATGAGTCGCATCGACGCCCCCATCTACCTGATCCCGATACCCTTCCTCGCCGCGCTGGCCTGGGCCGCCGATCCCTCTCCCGCCCGGCGGCGCCAACGCTTCGGCGTGTACGGCGCGACGCTCGCCGGCGCCGTGCCCGTCGCCCTGCTCGGCACCTACGACATCCAGCACCGCGCCGGCCACTACTACTCCGACCTGCACAGCCAGGTCCACGAGCTGCAGGAGGGTTTCGGAGTCTCCATCGCGGCGGCGTTGGTGGTATTCGCCCTCGGCTGGGTGCTGCGCCGCCCGCTGGGACGCCTGGCCGGGGCGCTGCGCCGGCGAGGGCGCCCCATCGGCTGGTTCCTCGGTGCCGTGGGCAGCGCCGGGGTGGTGGCCGCCTGGGTGGTGCGGCCCATGGTGAGCACCGTGCGCAGCACCCCGATCCCGCTCATCGGGGCCCTCCAGGACCTGCAGGGCCTGGCTCACGACCCGCGCCGCACCTACGCCGAGCACACCCTGTGGTGGTTCACGTGGTACCTGGGCCCCGAGGTCGTGGGCTTGTTCTGCCTCGGCGCCGGGGTTCTCCTCGCCCGCTCGTGCCGCCGGTCCGACCCCGCCGCCGCGCTGGTCCTGGCCTGCGCCGGCGCCGGCACGGCGCTGTATCTGTGGAAGCCGTCCATTTCCCCCGACCAGATATGGGCCATGCGCCGCTTCGCCCCCGCCGGGCTGCCCACCGCCCTCCTTCTCGCCGCCGCCGCCATGTCATCGGTCGCCTCGGTCGCCGCCCGAGCGTGGCGGGGCCTGGCCCCGGTCGTGGTGCTCGTCGGCGTGGCCGCCCTGATCGTCCCTCCGGCGATGATCAGCTGGCCTGTCCGGAACTTCGTTCCCGGCCCCGGCGACGGCAGCGTGAACCTCACCGGCGTGCAGGCGGCGTGCCGGGCCGCCGGTCCCGATGCGGCCTTCCTGGCCGCCTACGACGACGCCGGCGCCCAGGAGATCGTGGGCGCCCTGCGGGCCTGGTGCGAGGTACCGGCGGCGACCCTGAACCACGCACTCAGCCCATCCGAACTGAGGGGCCTGGCCGCGACGTGGGCCGGACAGCACCGCACCCTGTGGGTCCTGGCCAGTTCGGCCTCTGCGGTGTCGAGCGCGGCCCCGGGGACCACCCCCCGCCTGATCGCCACCGTCAGGCAGCCCCACGAGCTGCAACTGGTCGTCGAGAAGGCGCCGGCCCGCTACGGCCCCAAGGTGGCCTCGCTCTACGGAGCCGTAGTCGGACCCCGATGACCGGGTCCCGGGCGCGGTCGCGTCTCCGGTTCGGGTGCCTCGGAGCGCGACGGTCCTTAAGTAAAATCCGGTGGTGCCAGTGACCGCGTTCCGCTCCCATAGCCGGAGCGGCCAGGATGTGGTCCTCTGGCGGGCGCTGCGCCAGACGCCGCCCGGCCGTTACGTGGACGTCGGCTCCCCCGACCCGAACCGGCACTCCATCTCGATGGCGTTCTACCAGAGAGGATGGGAGGGGATCGCCCTGACCGACGATCCCGAGGTGGCCGAACGCCACGCCCTGGTGCGTCCCCGCGACGTGGTGGTGACCGCCCCGGGCCGCCAAGCCGACGGCGACTTTCCCGACCTGGCCGCGATCATCGACGAGCGGGGCTGGCACGGCGACGACATCCATTTCCTGAGCGTCGAGGCCGGGGTTCGGCCGGCCACCGTCCTGCGCAGCATCGGCCTCACCCGTTACCGCCCATGGTTCCTGGTCTTGGCGGCAGGTCCGTCGCCCGGACCCGGGCCGGACGAGGAATGGGATTCCCTGGTCGAGAAGGCCGGCTACCGACCGGCTCTGTTCGATGGCCTGTTCCGGTTCTACGTCGCCGAGGAGCACTGCGACGAAGCCCTTGGAACGGTCAGCTACCCCGCCGGCCCGAGCGACGACTTCATGGGTTGGGATTTGTGGTCGGCTCTCGAACGCCTCGAAGCGGCCCAAAGCGAGTTGGTCGAGCTGCGCCGGCAGGCGGCCCACTGGAGGTCCTCGGCCAGCCACCGCTGGGCCGACGCCCTGGCCCGCACAGCCAGCTTGGACCTGACCCGCCAGAAGCTCGAAGAGGTGACCGCCGAGTACACCCGCATGGCCGCCTTGCACCACGACCGCTACTACGAGGCCGCCGACCTGCGCGCCCAACTCGATCTGGTCCTGCACTCCCGGCTGTGGCGGTTGACCGAACCACTGCGACGGGGGCGACGCTCCATCAGCATCAGGTGGCCGTGGCCCAAGCGGTGATCCAACCCGACGCCGTGACCGCCCGGGTGGCGGCCCGCCTGGAGACCGTCGCGGCGGTCGTCGCGCCCGGCCGCGTGACCGGGCCGGGCGACGGGGCCGACGACGACGTGGCGACGATCCTGGAGGCGCTGCTCGTAGGGATCGGCCCGAGGCCCACCCTCGAGCGGGTGTGGGCGTTGCTCACCGCCGCCTGGGGGTTCTACCCGACCAGCGACCAGACCCTGGAGGCGCGAAGGCTCATCGAGCTGCGCGGACCACGGCGCGCCGCCCTGTGGCTGATGGACCAGGCTCTGGAGCTCAACCCCACCGCCACCGCCACCAACGGCCTGCGCCTCGTCACCACCGAGGTGGTGGTCGACGTGAGCCACACGGCCCGCTCCGACCTGCACACGGGGATCCAGAAAGTGGTGCGCAGCACCGTTCCCATTTGGATCGGGCACCACCCGGTCATTCCTGTCAGCTGGACTGACGATGCGAGTGGGTGGCAGGAACTGTCACCAACCGGCCGAGGCCGGGTCCTGGAATGGGGCCGCGACCGACCCGCCGACGACGGCCCACAGGAAACGGCCCAGGTGATCGTGCTGCCCTGGCACACGGTGGTCGTGCTCATGGAGTTGCCGACCATGGAGACGGTCACCCGGCTCGCCGCAGTGGCCGAGGTGTCAGGCAACCGGGTGGTGGCGGTCGGCCACGACACCATCCCCGTAGTGCGCGCCGACGAGCTGTATCCCGAGCAGGTCACGCTGTTCACCAGATACCTGGGGGTCCTCAAGCACGCCAGAAGAGTCGCCGCGGTGAGCCATTCCGCGGCCCGGGAATTCTCCGGTTTCGCATCGGCCGTGCGCCCGCAGGGGCTGCCGGGGCCGACGGTGGTCGCCTGCCCCGTGGCCAGCGACCCACCGCTCAGCTCGCCGGCGGCGACCGAAGTGAGCCGCAACCCGGCGGTTGGGGTGGTCCCCTCGATCGTGTGCGTGGGCACCATAGAGCCGCGCAAGAACCACCTGGCGCTGCTCCACGCCTGCGAGGTGCTCTGGCAGGAAGGCCACTCCTTCTCCCTCGTGCTGATCTCGGGCAGCGCGTGGGCCACCGAGCAGCTGACGCGCATAGAGGAGCTCAGAGCAGCCGGGCGGCCTGTAGAGCTGCGGGTGGGGGCGACCGACGAGGAGCTGTCGGAGGCCTACCGGCGGGCTCGCTTCAGCGTGCTGGCCTCCCTCCACGAGGGTTTCGGCCTTCCCGTCAGCGAGTCCCTCGCCTACGGCACCCCTGTGGTCACCAGCGACTACGGCGGGACCCGCGAATCAGCCGCCGGCGGCGGGGCCGTGCTCGTGAACCCCCGCGACGACGACGCCCTCGTGGACGCCCTACGGCGGCTGCTCACTGACGACGAGGAGATCGCCCGGCTCCGCCGCGAGGCCGCACGCCGGGCCCCCCGTCAGGCGGCCGACTACGCCGAACGTCTATGGGAGCAACTGGTCGAACCCGAGCTACTCGCCGAGGAATCGAGGTGACCGTCGCGGACAGCACTTCGCTGGCCAGCACCCGCCCTGCCCGGAGCCCAGCCGGCCATCCCCTTATCGGCGGTCCCCTGGGGGGAGGGGCGCCCGAGCGGCGCGCCGCCATCGGCGAGAGGGTCGAGACTCTACTCACCGTCCTTGGCGCCAGCCTCCCCCGCCCAGCCCCGAACGACGACCGCGGTCGCCCCGCCGACGACTACACCCTCGCCGGGCTCGGAGAGAAGCTCGACGCCGTCGTCGCCCGACTGAGCGTCGGGCCGCCCGAGGAGTCCTGGCTGGCCCTGGCCGTCATCTCGGGCCGGTTGCCGACGGTGGCGCCCGTCCAGCGCCTTCATCGGGCGTCCCGCCTGGGCGACGGCCTCAGGTCTCTCTCCACGGAGGTCAAGGCGCTGTGGGTCCGTGACCGCCTGGACCTGTCGGTCTGGCCGGAGGTCGAGGTCGTGTCCGATGTCGTGGTGGTCGACCTGCATCACACGGCCAGCAACGTCGTGGCCACCGGCATCCAGAGGGTGGCCCGGGAAGCGGGCCGCCGGTGGGATCGCGACCACGACATCATCGCCATCGGTTGGACCCCGACTTTCGGCGCCCTGCGCCGGCTCAGCGTCGAGGAGCGGCAGGTCGCCCTCGAGGGCCTGCCCTACGCCGACTCGCCGGGTGAACCCTCCGGTCCCCGATCCGGGCGGGCGCCGGGTGAATGCGACGCCGACGACCAGCCCGAGATCCCGGTGGCGACCCTCGTGCCGTGGCGGTGCACCCACCTGGTTGCCGAACTGCCGGCCGAGATCGACCGCGGGGAGCGCTACCGGGCCTTCGTGGAGTTCTCCCGGTGCCGCACCGGTCTGGTCGGCCACGACTGCGTCCCCATAACCGCCAGCGAGACCACCTCATTGGACATGGCCTTCGGCTTCACCAGCTATCTGGCGGCGGCGGCGGCGGTGGACCGCGTCGCCGCCACGTCGGCCTCCTCGGCCGCCGAATACGAGGGTTGGCGGGAGATGCTGTCGGGGTCGGGCCGGGCCGGGCCGGAGATTCGCCGCATCGGTCTCGCCGTCGAGGCCGAGCCGAGCGACCCCGATTCCCTCGACGCGGCCCGAGGGCTGCTCTCGGTGGGCTCGCTGCCCATCGTCTTGTCGGTGGGCAGTCACGAGCCCCGCAAGAACCATGAAGCGTTGCTGCACGCCGCCGAGCTGGCCTGGCGCGAAGGTGTCGAATTCACCCTCACCTTCGTCGGCGGCAACAGCTGGAGCAGCGGGCGCTTCTACCGCAGGGTCGGTGAGCTGCAGGAGGAGGGCCGGGCCCTCCAGGTCATCCAGGGACTGTCAGATCACCTGCTCTGGGCCGCCTACCGGGTGGCGCACTGCACCGTCTTCCCCTCGCTGCACGAGGGTTTCGGTCTGCCCGTAGCCGAGTCCCTGGCCTGCGGCACACCGGTGATCACCGCCTCGTACGGGACCATGGCAGAGTTGTGCACCCACGGAGGGGCCCTTCTGATCGACCCCCGCGACGACCACGACATGAAGCGGGCCCTGGTCAGGATGATCACCGAACCGGGCCTGCGCTCGCGATTGGCCGCCGAGGCGGCGGCCACGCCGGTTCGCACCTGGGATGACTACGCCGTCGACACGTGGTCGTTCCTCGTGGAGGAGCCACTGCAGCCGAGATCGCTCCACTCGGCCCCGCCCGACGCCGCGGACTACGACCCCCGATGGCCCGGAGGGACACGGTGACGAGCCCCGGACCGGTAGCGGGGAGAGCAGGACCGGGGGCTTCGGAGGCCCGACGGGCCGGACGAGGAGCGGCCCGGCTGGTCGGGCACGGCGCGGCACGGCTGGTCGGGCACGGCGCGGCACGGCTGGTCGGGCACGGCGCGGCACGTCTGGCCCGGCGCGGCGCGGCGTGGCTGGCCCGGGCCTATCCGGATCTGTGGTCCGAGATCGCCCCGCCACCCGCCGAGGGCGACGACGACCGGCGGTTCGTCGAGCAGGTCTTCGAGCAGATGCTGGGCCGGCCCGCCGACCCCGATGGCCTGGAGGGCTACCTGCTCCTGCTGTCCGAGGGTGCCACCCGGGCCGACGTGGTGATGCGGGTGGCCGGATCGGCGGAGTACCGCTCCCGGTTGTGCCCCCCGCCGCGCCGGGAGGGACCGCTGCAGCGCCACCCCCAGCGCTACTCGTACCACTCCGGGCCCGGAATCCTCACCCTGGACCTGGAGGGGCCCGACGACTTCGACTGGATCGAGCGCATCCTCCTCGCCGACAGCTACTACGAACGGCCCGGCGTGTGGAACTTCGAGGTGGACCTCGACAAGCGGGTGATGGCCGAGATCGTCGCCCTGCTGGCCCGGCGGCGGGTGCTCGAGTTGGGCTGCTCCAGCGGTGCCGTGCTCGACGGCCTGCACCGCCGGGGCCTCGACTTCGTGGGGGTCGACATCTCCACCCTGGCCCTCGAGCACGCCATCCCCGCGGTCAAGGACCGCATCCGCCTCGGGGACCTGCTCGACTTGGAACTCGGGGCCGACTTCGACACGGCCTTCGGGCTCGACATCTTCGAGCACCTCAACCCCAACCGGTTGGCCCTCTACATCCGCCGGCTCAAAGCGTGCCTGGTGCCCGGCGGCCTGCTCTTCGCCAACATCCCGGCGTTCGGGCCCGACGAAGTGTTCGGGGAGGTATTCCCGCCCTACCTGCCGAGCTGGGACGAAGACGCCGCCAACCACCGGCACTTCCGTCAGCTCCACGTGGACGAGTGGGGGTACCCGATGCACGGCCACCTCATCTGGGCTGACGCCGCCTGGTGGACGGCACAGTTCGAGGCCGAGGGATTCGTGCGCCGACGACCGGTCGAGACGGCCCTCCACCACGTCTACGACGACTACCTGCGGGCCTCCAGCCCGGCCCGCCGGTCGTTCTTCGTCTTCTCCACCGGCGACTTCCCCGACGAGGCGGCTCTGGTGGAGCGCATCGCCCGATCCGTCTCGGGGGAGCTCGCAGGGCTTCGCCCGACCTGAGGCCGGGCAGGATCACGGGTACGGATTCAGGCCGGCGGCCCGGCGGTCTGGCCGGCCACCTTGCGGCGGGCCCCGGGCCGGGCGGGCGCCACCCGGCGCAGGGCCCGACCCAGTCCCCACCAAGTCACCAGGGCGAGCGCTTCGACCACGATGGCCGACGACATCTTCGACGTGCCCGCCTCCCGGTCCACGAAGCGAATGGG
>JAGWSF010000124.1 GCA_028876385.1 Acidobacteriota bacterium
CACCGGGCGCTGCCGGTGGAGGGGGTCCAGTTCCACCCCGAGTCCATCCTCACCGACGCCGGCCACCGCCTGATGGCCAACTGGCTGTCGGCCTGCGGGGCCTCCACCCCGGCCTGACGGACCGTCCCCGGCCAGCGCCCAGGTCAGGGCGCGGTCGTCGAGGAGGTCGTGGTGGAGCCCGACCTGGGGATGATCAGGGCGCGGCCGTCGTGGAGGTCGTGGTGGAGCCCGACCCGGTGGTCGGCGGGCTGGTGGTGGTCGACGGGGCGGTGTACTGGCCCACCTGGTACTGGACCGTCGAGTTCTCCGGGACGCTGGTCGAAGCGGCCGGGTTCTGGGACTGGATCAGGCCGTTCTGGTTGGGGTCGCTGACCGGCACCGTCCCGGCGTTCTGGCCTTTGAGGTTGTTGGCGGCCAGGGCGGCGTTGGCCTGGGCCGGGGTGTCCCCCACCAAGTTGGGGACGTTCGAGGTGGGCGGCCCGCTCGACACGTAGATGGTGACCGTCGTGCCCGTCGGTACCGTCGCCCCCGCCGGCGGGTTGGTGCCGGTCACCTGACCCTGCTTGACCGTCGTCGACGCCTGCTGGGCCGTCTGGCCGACGGTCAGCCCGGCGCCTTGGAGGGTGGCGCCGGCGGTGGCCGGATCGTCGTTCACCACCGAGGGGACCACCACGGGCTGCTTCCCGTTGGAAACGACCACCTTGACCAGGGAACCCTGCGGCGCCTGGGCACCCCCCGCCGGGTCGGTGCTGATCACCTGACCCTGGTTGACGGTGGCCGAATAGGCCTTGGTGTCGGAGGGCCGGAAACCGGCCTGGGTGAGGGTGCGGTCAGCGATGGCCTGGTCCTTCCCGGTCACGTCGGGGACCGCCACCTGGACCGGGCCGCTGCTGACCGTGAGGGTGAGCGGGGCATCGGCCCTGATCCGGGTCCCGCCCGCCGGATTGGAGGAGATGACGTGATCGGGGGCCACCGTGGAGCTGGCCTGCTGGACGTTCTTGACGTTGCTGAACCCGAGGCCGGACAGCTCGTTCTGAGCCGCCGACAGGGTCTTGTCGGGCAGGTCGCTCGGCACCGTCAGGGTCTTGGTGGTGCTGCCGAACCAGCCGGCCTGGCGACCCCCGATGTAGCCCCCGATGAGCAGGAGGACCACGAGCAGTGCCAGGAAGGTGTAGAGGGCGGTGCGGTTGCGGTCGGGGGGTATCCGCCCGGCGGCGACCATGGGTTGGATGCTGGTCGGTCGGGGCGTGGCCGGTTGGACCAGGGTGCGGTCGGCGGCGACGGTGCCCATCACCGACGTGGCGCCGAGGGCGGCCAGGGCCACCACCGGTTGGCCGTCGAGGTAGCGGGTCAGGTCGGCGCGCATGTCCTCGGCGCTCTGGTAGCGGTCGACCGGCTCCTTGGCCATGGCCTTCAAGATGATGGCCTCGAGCGCGGCGGGTACGCCGGGGGCGACGGTGCCCGGCCGCGGCGGCGGCTCCTTGACGTGCTTGTAGGCGATCGACACCGGGTTGTCCCCGGTGAACGGCGGCCGGCCGGTGACCATCTCGTAGAGCACCACGCCGAGCGAGTACACGTCGCTGCGGGGGTCGACGGGATAGCCCTGGGCCTGCTCGGGGGAGAAGTAGGTGGCGGTGCCCATGACCGAGCCGGTCTGGGTCAGGTCCTCGGACGTGCCGATGGCGCGGGCGATACCGAAGTCGGCCACCTTCACCTGAGCCCGGTCGTCGATGAGGACGTTGCCGGGCTTGACGTCGCGGTGGATCACCCCGCTGCGGTGGGCGAAGTCGAGCGCGGCGGCCACCGACGCGGCGATGGCGGCGGCCTGCTCGGGGTCGAGGGCCCCCTGCTTGAGCATGGAGGAGAGGGTCGGCCCGTTGACGTACTCCATCACGATGTAATACGTGCTGTCGCCCTGGCCCCAGTCGTAGATGGAGACGATGTTGGGATGGCTGAGGTTGGCGGCGGCCTTGGCCTCCCGGCGGAAACGCTCGACGAACGACCGGTCCACCGACAGCTCGGGGAAGAGCACCTTGAGAGCGACGGGACGGTCGAGCATCTGGTCACGGGCCAGGTACACCTGGGCCATACCGCCCCGGGCGATATGGCGGACCATCTCGTAGCGGTCACTGAAGACCGGGCGCTCGTCAGCCATTCGATTTCAATGTAGAGGGATTAGAGGACAAGTAAGTTTCGATCATGGCCTTGGCTATCGGTGCGGCCAGGGTTCCGCCCTGGATTTCGGTGCCGATGCCCTGATTAGGCAGCACCACTGACACGGCTATCTGGGGGTCCTGGGCCGGGGCGAAAGCGACGAACCAGTCGTCGGTCCCACCCGTGCCGGTCTGGGCGGTGCCGGTCTTGCCGGCCACCGTGATCCCCGGGATGGCGGCCGCTCCGCCGGTGCCGTTGGGAGAGTTGACCACCGACACCATGAGGGTGGTGACGGACGCGGCCGTGGCCGGGGAGGTGGCGGTGAGCCAGGTGCTCGGCTTGTAGGTCTCGACCGTCTGGTTCTGCGAGTTGGTGACGTGGTCGAGCACGTGGGGGGCCATGATGACCCCGCCGTTGGCGATGCCGGCGGTCATCAGGGCCATCTCCAGCGGGGTCGCCTGCACGTCCTCCTGGCCGATGGCCGAGTAGGCCAGGGTGGGCAGGGACTGGGCGAAGCTGGCGGCCGGGGGGAAGTAGGACTGGGCGGCGAAGGGCAGGTCGAGGGGCGGCGTCTGGTCGAAGCCGAACCCGTGGGCCTCGCTGTAGAGGCTCTGGGCCCCGAGGCTGAGGCCGATCTGGCCGAAGCCGGTGTCACAGGAGACGGTGAACAGCTGCAGGAGGTTGCCGCCGCAGACCTCCCCGGCGAAGTTGTGCAGCTGCAGGTTGGTCTGGGGGAGGGGCAGGGCGGCCAGGTTGGGCTGTACCTGGTTGGCCAGGGCCGGCTGGTGGTCGTAGACCGCGGACGAGGTGATCACCTTGAACGACGAGCCGGGGAACCAGCGCTGGCGGTAGGCGGGCGGGTCGAGGGCCGAGCCGGGGATGGCGCTGATGGCCTTGTAGTTGGACTCGACGGTGGACTGGTTGTGGCCGGTGAGCTGGTTGGGGTTGAAGCTCGGGTTGGAGTACATGGCCAGGATGGCACCGGTCTTGGGGACGATGGCCACCACGGAGCCCTGCCGGTTGGCCAGGCCGTCGCGCGCCACCGTCTGCAATTTGTCCAAAACGGTCAGGGTGATGGACTGGCTGGCGTTGGTGTTGGTCAGGAAGCTCTTTATGCCTTTGATGCTGGTGGGCAGCTTGAAGGGGCTCTTCTTGCCGGTCAGCACCTTGTCGTAGGTGCGCTCGGCCCCTTCGGAGCCGTAGGTGAACGAGAAGAAGCCGGTGACCTCCTCGAATAGGGCCCCGGTCGGGTACTGGCGCAGGTACTTGAACTGGTCGTTGGAGGGCACCGACGTGGCCAGCGTGACCCCGTCGGCCGAGATGATGTCGCCCCGCTGGGCGGTGTACTCCTTGACCACGGCCTCGCCGTTGAGGGGGTTGGAGTTGAGGGCCCCGGCGTGGATGATCTGCAGGTAGTTGAGGTTCACGAACAGCGCCACGAACAGCAGCATGATCCCGACCCCGAGCAGGCGGATCTGGCGGTTCACACCGTCACCAGCTCGGGGGCCATCGGGGCGACGGGGGTCTCCACGTCATGGGAGATGCGCACCAGCAGGGCCAGCAGCAGGTAGTTGGCGATGAGCGACGAGCCGCCGTAGGACACGAACGGCAGGGTGATCCCGGTCAGGGGGATCAGCCGGGTGACGCCTCCGATGATGACGAAGGTCTGGACCCCGATGACCAGGGCCAGACCGGTGGCGAGCAGCTTCTCGAAGGGGTTCTCGCAGCGCACCGCCACCCGCAGCCCGGTGCCCACCAGGAGCAGGTAGGCGATCAGCAGGGCGGTAGCCCCGACGAGGCCGATCTCGCCGGCGATCACCGCGAAGATCAAGTCGGTGGACGCCTCGGGGATGTGGCTGGCGCTGCTCTGGCCGGGCCCGACGCCCCACAGGCCGCCGCCGCTGATGGAGAAGATGCCCTGGATGATCTGGTAGCCGGTGGTCTGGGCGTGGGCCCACGGGTCGAGCCACGACTGCACCCGGCTCTGGGCGTGGCCGATCACCTTCAGGGCCAGTACCGCCCCGACCACGAACAGGCCGCCCCCGAGGGCCAGGTAGTAGGCCCGACCGGTGGCGACCCAGAGCAGCCCGATGAACAGGGCGAAGAACAGAAACGACGAGCCCAGGTCGTTCTCGGCCAGGAAGATCACCAGCGACAGGGCCCACGCCCCGACGATGGGGGCCAGGTAGCGGGGGTCGAGGACCAAGAAGCGGCCGACCCGGCGGGTGCCCCGCGACAGCAGATCGGCCCGCTCCACCAGGATCGAGGCGAAGAAGATGGCCAGGGCCAGCTTGGCCAGCTCCCCCGGCTGGAAGTTGAACGTCCCGACGTGGATCCAAAGGCGCGCCCCGTTGATGTTTTCCCCTATACCCGGAACGAGGGGTAACAGCAGCAGGCCGATGCCGAGGAAGGCGAAGGTGTAGCGGAACCGTTCGAGGTAGCGGCCCTTCTTCACCAGGACCAGGGTGGCGATGAACACCGCCACCCCGAGGAAGGTCCAGAACGCCTGCAGGCGGGCCTCGTGGGGGGAGAGGCGGGCGATGAACACGTAGCCGATCCCGTTGAGCAGGCCCGCCACGGGCAGCAGGATGGGGTCGGCGTCGGCGGCGAGGAACCGCATGGCCACGTGGGCGATGAGCAGCAGGGCGAAGAGGGCACCGAGGAACGGCCCGATGTTGGCCGGAAGGTTGCCGGCCTTGCCGAAACCGGCCAGCGCGTAGAGCCCCCCGGTGAGGATCACCACCAGCACTATCAGCCCGAGCTCGGTGCGCCGACGGGCCGGTTTGGGAGGGGCCGCGGTCGACAAATATGGGCCGGTCATGGCTGCGCCGCGGTGGTGACGGTGGGGCCGGCCGGCGGAGCGGTGGTGGGCGCAGTCGCCGGCGCCGCCTTGGTGGGGGTGGTCGCGGCGATGGTGGTGGTCGGCGCGACCGTCGTCGACGAGGTGGGGGTGGTGCTCGGCGGCGCGGCGTTCTGCTGCGACGTCTGATAGTCGTTGCGCAGGCTCTGCACGTAGTTCTCGGCGTCGGTCAGGCTGGCCTCTTCCTTGCCGGCCCGCAGCACCGGCACCGCCGCGTCCAACACGTCGGAGGTGGTGTAGGGAGTGGTGCGCTTGAGGGTGGGGTTGATGCCGAGCACCCCGCCGGGGCGGCCCTGGTAGATCACGATCTGCGACCCCTTCAAGCCCACGAAGTACGACGAACGGGCGTACCACACCACCCCGGCGGCGGCGCCGATGACGATGATCAGGAACAGCAGGATGAAACCGACCACCCGACCGGTGAGCACGGACCGCGTCGGGCGGGCCGGCAGATGCCATGCGGCCCGCGTCGGCTCGGGTGGTTGCTCGGCGGGAGGGGCGTCGGGGGCGTCGGCGGGGGCGTCGGCGTCGCGGACCGCTCCGAGGAGGGGCGGGGCGGGGCCGCCGAGGGCGGCCAGCGCGGTGGTGGCGTCCCCGGCGACGGTGAACTCGTTGGCCGCCAGGGTGGCGTCGTCGCCCTGGTCGACGATGTCCACCACCACCACCGTGATGTTGTCCCCGCCGCCGCGGCGGTTGGCTTCGTCGACCAGCTCCCGGGCCGCCTCGGCCGGGTCGGAGAAGCGTTCCAGCAGCGACGTGATTAGCCCGTCGTGGACCTCCCGGGGCAGGCCGTCACTGCAGAGCAGGTACCGGTCGCCCGGCACCGGCTCCTCGACGAAGAGGTCGATGGCCACCTCGGGTTCCACCCCGAGGGCGCGGGTCATGATGTTGCGCCGGGGGTGGACCTCGGCCTCGGCGGGGGTGATGCGGCCCTCGGCCACCATCTCGGCCACCAGATTGTGGTCGAAGGTGATCTGGCGCAGCTCGTGGTCGTGCAGGACGTACAGGCGGGAGTCGCCGATGTTGATGATGGCCAGCTCGGGACCATCGACCAGGGCGATGGCGACCAGCGTGGTCCCCATGCCCCGCATCTCGGGATTGGCCGCGGCCTCGTCCCACACCGCCCGGTTAGCGGCCTGGGCGGCCTGGATGAGCAGATCGGCGGTGGGCTCGCCGGAGCGGTGGAAACCGTTGCTCAGGGCCTCGATGGCCAGGGCCGACGCCACCTCGCCGGCCGCCGCCCCGCCCATCCCGTCGGCTACCGCGTAGAGAGGGTCGGCGGTGAGATGGGAATCCTGATTGTTGGTTCGGACCTGGCCCACATGGGTGGCGGCGCCGGCCCGCAGGGCTACCACCGGGTCACCTGCGGACCTCCATGGTGGTGCGGCCGAACTGGATACGGTCGCCCTTGCGCACCGAGACCGGGGCCGACACCTTCTTACCGTTGAGGAAGGTGCCGTTGGTCGAACCCAGGTCCTCGACGAAAATGTCACCGTCGCGGCGGAACAACCGGGCGTGCAGCTGAGATACGAAGGTGTCGGCGGTCAGAAGGATGGCGCAGCCGCCGGCTCGACCCACTGTCATCTCGTTACCCACCGGGAACTCATGACCTTTCATCGCCTCAGGTGACACTACCACCAGGCGTTCGGGGCCGGCCGGGCCGTTCATGATCGGGACCCCGCCGCCGGCGGGGTCGGAGACGGGGAGGGGGATCGGCGACAGGAACTGGGCGGGCGGGGGCTCGCGGGTCTCCACCCACACCGCTCGCAGGACCCGCAGGAAGAACAGGTAGAGCAGAGCCAGGAAGACGTACTTGAGCAGCGTCAGTACCGGGTCGGACACGGTCCTTTGGGCTAGCCCCGCTCGAATCCGATGGTGGTGGCCCCCACGGTGACGGTGTCGCCGGGGACCAGGATTCGTGCTCCACTCAGTGGCAGCCCATTGACGCGGGTGCCGTTGGTGCTGCCCCGGTCGACGATCTCGTATTCGGGGGTAACCCCTCCGGCGGCCGGCCGGATCTCGGCGTGGACCCGGCTCACGTTGGGGTCGGCCAGTACCACCCCGCAGTCGGGCAGGCGCCCGATGGTCACCGGGGAGCTACCCAGGGTCAGCACCTGCCCGCTCGGCAGCAGCAGCCGGGCCCGCGGGGTGTCGCGGACGGGGATGGCCCCGCCCGGGGGCGGCCCTCCCGAGGGCACCCGAGCCGGCGCAGGGGCAGCGGCCGCCGGTGCCCGGGTCATCTCCCCTGACACCAGCACGACTCCGGGCGACAGCTCCTCGTCGGTTTCCATGGTCACCGTGACCGGCCCGACGAAGGAGTAGCGCTCGATCTCGGCGTGATCGCGCGCCACCGTGACCAGCTCGTCGATCAGCTCGTCCTCGATCGAGGCGAACCGGGACCGGTCGGCGGGGGAGAGCACGACCACGAACTCGTTGGGGGTCAGAGTGCCTTTGGGCGCTACGGTTCGGCGCAGATCCATCTCCCGGGTCAGCCGCCGGCCGATCTCGACCGGCTGCAGCCCCCCCCGAAAAGCCCGCGCGAAGACGCCCTCGACCATACGCTCCAAGCGCCGCTCGAACTGTTGTAGTCCCATGACCAGCCAGATCGTACCCTTTGGCGCGCCGCCTCAGACGGTCATGAGGTATGATCCTCGCTCCACTCGGGCGAGTGGCGGAATTGGCAGACGCGCAGGATTCAGGTTCCTGTGTCCGAAAGGATGTGGGGGTTCAAGTCCCCCCTCGCCCACCACCTCTGACTGCGGTTTCGCGTTCGGGGCGGCTCCGCCGTCGGCGTGAGCAGAGCGGAGATGCTCACCGTTTGCTAACAGGCCGTGAGCGTCGCCCCGGCGGGCGTTGGCTGGAGCAGCCCGAGGCAGTGGCCGACGGAAGACCCCGCTGGACGGTGGGGCGCTCGGGTTTGCGCTGCTGGAGGCTGGCCTCTCCCGGCCGTCCGTCCCCGGTGGTAGCCTTTGGGTGCCCGAGGCACTAGCCGAGGGAAGTGAGCCCGAGACCCGTCCCGGATGGACGTGGCGCTCGGGCTTTGCGCTTATGGGGGCGAACCGGTCAGACCTGTCGGACCTCCAGCAGGAGTGGGTCGATCCGGCGGCGCCACTCGCTCGACCGGGCCCAGCACCAGAGCGGTGCCGCGACGAGGCGCCGCCCTTGTCCTCGCCGATCCCTCGGTGTTACTGCCCCGGGAGCGAGGTCCGCTGTCGGCTACGGAGGGGCGCTGCAGACCGCTCAGACGAGCGTTATGCGGATGTGATGGCCGGCTCGCCTGGCCGGATCCTTGACACGGCGCCAAAGTTCGGAAGTCATCGCTTCGGTCTCACAGCCTGCCAGCATCCTTCGATCACCGGGTCTGCGGCGGTTGGCGTGCGGTAGCGGGGGCGACCTTGAGGTGGCGCCGGCGGGCCGCATCGGCCAGGTGCTCGTCGAAGGTCGCCAAGGTGGAGCCGGTGAACAGCGCGGTGTCGAGTGCACAGCAGTCCGGGAGCTTGAGGCCCGAGTCGGCCCGCAGGTAAGCCAGCCGGAGTGCTTCGTCGTCGGGTCGCTCGGCGACTCTGATACCGATGGCGAGCAGATCGTCGAGCATCTCCCGGGCCCGTCCAGCCCTGGCTCCGCCGACTAGGACCTCGGCGAGGTTGAGCGAGTGCATGAGCAGATCGTCGGTGCCCGTCGCTTCCAGATAGGCGCTCGCCGCCTCGTGGTTGGGGTCCTGGGGGGAGAGATGGGCTATCACCACGCTGGCGTCAAGGGTGATCACCGGGGCCAGTCCCGGCGCAGCTCGTCGAGATAGGCGGGGCCGAAGACGTCGTCGTATTTGCCGCGGGTGGCCCGTATCGCCTCCCGTCGGTGGCCGGCTGCGTCGATGTCCTCGCGCTCGAGGGAGGCACCGCCGGCTTGGACCAGGCGTACCAGTAGCTTCGAGCGAGGTTCTCCTGGCCACCGCCGAGCCGCGACGTCCAAGGCCCGCTCGACGACGGCAGTCTCGGTGATCTGGTAGCGGGGTCTGGCCGTCGGCACGAGCGAAGTGTACCACTACTGGTAGCAGTGGTACACCGATCGGGTCGCCGCTCTCGTAAGCACGACGACGGTGAAGTCGGGGACTGGCTGTACACGACCAGCTCGTCATGAACTGCGCCTGACTGGCGCGCATAACTTGGTACCCGGGCGAACCGCCGATGGCCGATACTGGGCAGGATGGAAGGCAATGGGCCCGACGGTCAGCGTCTCGGCGATCACGGGCACGGGCACGGGCACGGCGACCATGGCGACGGCACCGATGACCACGGCGGGCACGGCGATCACGGGCACAGTGACCATGACCATGAACACGAGCATCACGGCGGGGTGCGCGGCGTCCTCGAAGGGCTGTTCCGGCCCCACAGCCATGACCCGGCCGACAGCTTGGACGACGAGGTGTCGTCGTCGGCGGCCGGTATAAGAGCCCTCAAGATCTCCCTCGCCGGGCTGGCGGCCACGGCCGCCGTGCAACTGGTCATCCTGATGCTCTCGGGATCGGTGGCCCTTCTCGCCGACACCATCCACAACTTCGCCGACGCCCTCACCGCGGTACCGCTGGCCGTGGCGTTCTGGTTGGGGCGCCGTCCGGCCAACCGCCGCTACACCTACGGATACGGACGGGTGGAGGACCTCGCCGGGGTGTCGGTCGTCCTGGTCGTCGCCGCCTCAGCCGTCCTCGCCGCCTACGAAGCCATCCACCGCCTGGTCCACCCGTCCTCGGTCAGTCACCTCCCGTGGGTCGCGGCGGCCGGCGTGGTCGGCTTCGCCGGCAACGAGATCGTCGCCCGGTACCGCATCCGGGTGGGCCGCCAGATCGGCTCGGCCGCCCTAGAAGCCGACGGCTACCACGCCCGGACCGACGGTTTCAGCTCGCTGGGCGTGGTGGCCAGCGCCATCGGCCTGGCCGCGGGCTGGAAGGCCGCCGATTCGGTGTTCGGCCTCGTCATCACCCTCAGCATCCTCGTCGTGGTCCGCACCTCGGCCCGCGACATCTACCGCCGGCTGATGGACGCCGTGGACCCCGAACTCGTCGCCCGGGTCGAAGCGGTGCTGGCCGCCACGCCCGGCGTCGACGCCGTCGAGGGCGTCCGTCTGCGCTGGATCGGCCACAGCCTGCACGCCGAAGCCGAGATCACCTCGGACGGGGACCTGACCCTGGCCGCGTCCCACGACATCGCCGAGCAGGCCCGCCATGACCTGCTCCATCAGGTCCGCCGGCTCACGTCGGTCACCGTGCACAGCAATCCCCGGGCCCACGACGACCGGGATCCCCACGCCCTCACCGCCCACCACGTACAGCTCCGACCCCCAGCACCGACAGACGGGAAGGCCGGCCCGGAGCGATCTTCATCTTCGGGCGGTCCGGGTCGCTGAGGCCGAGCCGGTCCCGGCGCGACCCGCCTACCGGGTGCGGGTGAAGCGGCGGACGGCGTCGAGCAGCTCCTGGGTCTTGACCGCGGCCACGGCCTCGTCGCCCGAGGCGAGGGCCCCCGCCACGCAATGGTTGACATGGTCCTCGAGGATCTTGGTGGCGACCGACTCCAAGGCGGTGGTGACGGCGGCGATCTGGGTGAGGATGTCGATGCAGTAGCGGTCGTCGGTAATCATCTTCTCGATACCGCGGGTCTGGCCCTCGATGCGCCGCATACGGTTGACCAAGGCCTCTTTGTGACCGGCGTGGAGGTAGCCGTAGGCGGCCGGGCCGCGGTCGTCGCCGACGGCCGTGTCGACGGCGGTGTCTGTGTCGACGGTCGTGTCGGCGTCGTCGGCGGTGTGGGTGGTGTCGCCGGGGTCGGTGTGGGTGGTGTCGGCGGGGCCGGTCACGGTTTCTCCTCGTCCTCGGTGGGCTCGAAGCGGCGCAGACGCAGCGAGTTGGTCACGACGAACACGCTGGAGAAGGCCATGGTGGCGGCCGCGATGATGGGGTTGATCAGACCGACTACGGCCAGGGGGATGGCCGCCACGTTGTATCCGAAGGCCCAGACCAGGTTGGCCTTGATGGTGGCGAGGGTGCGCCGGGACAGGCGTATGGCATCGACCGCGGCGTTCAGGTCGCCCGACACCAACGTCAGGTCGGAGGCCTCGATGGCCACGTCGGTGCCGGTCCCCATGGCCAGGCCGAGGTCGGCCTGGGCGAGAGCGGGGGCGTCGTTGACCCCGTCGCCGACCATGGCCACCACCTCACCGGCTTCCTGCAGGCGACGGATCTCGGCGGCCTTCTCGCCGGGCAGGACCCCGGCGATGACCCGGTCGATGCCCACCTCGTCGGCGACCGCCCGGGCGGCCCGTTCGTGGTCGCCGGTCAGGAGCACGGGGGTGAGACCGAGGCGGCGCAGACCGGCGACCGCCCGGCGACTGGACGGCTTGACCTGGTCGGCCACGGCGACGAGCCCGAGCGGTTGGCCGTCGGCGGCTACAGCCACCACGGTCTGGCCGGCGTCGCGGAGATCCTCGGCGGCCGCGGCCAGATCGGCGGGCAGGTGCACGGCCCAGTCGGCGAGCAGAGACGGCTGGCCGACCACCACGGCGTGACCGTCGACGACGGCTTCGACCCCGAGACCGGCCCGGGAGGTGAAGGACTCGACCGGTCGGAGATGTCCGAGGCGCTGGCGGCCAGCCGCCGCTATGGCCGCGGCGATGGGATGCTCGCTGGCGTCCTCCACGGCGGCGGCCAGACCGAGCAGTTCGTGCTCGTCCACCCCTTCGGCGGCGACGAGTCCGGTCACGGCCATCCGACCCTCGGTGACCGTCCCGGTCTTGTCCAGGACGACGGTCGTGACCCGTCGGGTCTGCTCGAGGATCTCGGGACCTTTGATGACCACCCCGATCTGGGCGCCCCGCCCGGTGCCGACCATCAATGCGGTGGGGGTGGCCAATCCCAGCGCGCAGGGGCAGGCGATGACGATGACCGCCACGGCGTGGCTGAAGGCGGCGCTCGCCGCCACCCCGCCGAGGAGCAGCCAGCCGGCGAGGGTGAGGAGCGACAAGGCGATGACCACCGGTACGAACACCGCCGAGACCCGGTCGGCCAAGCGTTGGATCGGAGCCTTACCGGCCTGGGCGTCGGAAACCAGACGGGCGATCTGGGCCAGCGCGGTGGACGCTCCGACCCGGGTGGCCTCGACCACCAGACGGCCGGAGGTGTTGACCGTGGCCCCGGCCACCGAGTCCCCCGGCCCGACCTCCACCGGCACCGACTCGCCGGTGAGCATGGACCGGTCGATGGCCGAGCTGCCCTCTTTGACCGTGCCGTCTGTGGCGATCTTCTCGCCCGGTCGGACCACGAATAGGTCGCCGACGACGAGACTGTCGACCGGTACGAGCACCTCGTCGGTGCCGTTCCTCAAGACCCGGGCTTCCTTGGCTCCCATCTCGAGGAGCTGGCGCAGGGCGTCGCCCGAGCGCCGCTTGGCCCGGGTCTCGAGGTAGCGACCGACCAGGATCAAAGCGGTTATGGCCCCAGCGGTGTCGAAGTAGACGTCGGCGGTGATCCCGACCACCAGCACGATGGCGGACCACGTCCAAGCGGCGAGGGTGCCGACCGAGATCAGAGTGTCCATGGTCGCCACGCCGTGGCGGGCGTTGACGGCCGCGGCGCGATGGAAGGGCCATCCCGCCCAGAGCACCACCGGGGTGGCCAGCGCCAGCGACACCCACTCCCATCCCGGGGGGCGGGCCGCGCCCACCCAGGCGAAGATCAGCAACGGGACGGTCAGGGCCACAGCCGCCACCAGGCGCCACCGGTAGGGGCGGGCCGGATCGTCGTCGGTGGCCGCATCGGGTAGCGACGCCTCGTATCCGGCGGCCTCCACCGCGGCGATCAAATCGGCCACGTTGACCTGGGCCGGGTCGAATACCACGGCCGCCTGCTCGATGGCGAAGTTGACGGCGGCGGTCACACCGCCGATCCGGTTGAGCTTCTTCTCGACCCGGGTGGCGCAGCTCGCACAGGTCATCCCGCCGATAGCCAGGTCCACCTGCTCACGACCGCCGCCCCCCGTGGGGTGGGTGCCCGTCGCGCCCCGGGCGGAGTCGGGCGGGCCCGGGGTGGTGCCCGTCGCGCCCGGGGTGGTGCCCGTCGCGCCCGGGGCGGTGCCCGTCGCGCCCGGGGCGGTTCCGGTGGCGGCCACGTTCATACGGCCTCGTAACCGGCTTCTTCGATGGCTGCTCTCAGCGCCTCGTCGGCGAGCCCTTCACCGGTGACCGTCACCAGCTTGGAATCGAGGTCGACCGCCACCCCGGTGACACCAGGAACCGACCCCAGCTCGCCGGCGACCGCCCGTTTGCAATGGTCGCAGGTCATGCCGGCGACGGTGTAGGTGATCGTTTGGGACACAGCTGGACCTCCTGTTGGTGCGTCACCACCCTATATACCCCAACGGGGTATAGGTAACCCCTTTTTCCCGATCGGCGGGTCGGGTCCTCAGCGGGGACCGGCGCTGCCAACCGGGGGCCGGTCGCCGCTACCGGGGCGGTGCTCACGCAATAGCGCGGTCAGCCGGCGGTATTCCTCGGCGTCTATTTCGCCGCGGGCCAGTCGTCGATCGAGGATGACCTGGGGGTCGTCGGAGACCCCGAAGCCCGGGCCGGCGGGAGCGGTCCCCGGACTGCGGTCGGGGTTGCGGTCGGCGTTGCGGTCGGGGTTGAGGTCGTTCCGGTTGCGGTCGTCCCGGTTGCTGCCGGCCACGAAGAACCACACCGCCCACACGATCAACCCCCAGAAGGCGACCATGGTCCCGAAAGCCAGGAACCAACCCCACCAGTGGACATTGCCGTCCATGTACCACATCATCTCTTCACCGTCCTCGTGCGTCAGGCGGGGAACGGGTCCCCGGCCTGCCATCTCAGAATGCGCCCCGATACCCGCGGGGGTTAGAGCCGTTGGTCGACAGTCGGTGGTGGCCGGCTGGTAGCGCCGATTGGCGGCCGTGCTACATGGCTTCTTTGATCCCCCGGCGGATGAGCCAGACGTTGGTCGGGTAGGCCGTGAAGAAGCCGACGATCATGCCTACCTGCATGAAGAACCAGTAGGTGGGTTGGTCGGGCCGGAGATGGTGGGGAAAGAACACCAGTTGGGTGAGGGCCATCCAGCCGAAGAGGCCGATCTCGAAGCTGCTCAGGGACAAAAAGTCGGCCTTCGCCGCCTCCACCAGACCCTTGCGCAGCCCGAGGCCCCTCATGGGGGCGATGGCGAAGTACTGGAAAGCTATCCCGAAAGCCAGGGCCAGGAGGTAGTCACCGATGTACTCGGGCAGGAGAGCCAGCCCGGCGATCGACGCTCCCGCACCGAACACGGCCCATTCTGCCGCCAGATCCCCGAGCGTGCAGCCCGCCCCGCAGTGACTGACCCCAGTGGCGACAGCCGTCCAAGATGGTCGTTCGGGTGGTTCGTCGTAGCCGTGCTCGGCTCGCCACTGGGGGCTCTTGGGCCGGCCGAAGCTCCGGTAGGCCCACACCGCGAGCGGCCCGAAGTACAGGGCTGTGACCGGCCACACCGCCTCCATTACGGCCATCTGTTGGCGGTGACCGCTAAGCCACTGGTCGCCAGCGATCCACACGGCGCAGACCCCGGCCAAAGCGAGAGCGGCCCAACTCAGGTCGCTCAGCCAGGTGGGCGGCATCGTGGGTCAATCCTCCTTGCGGTCGCTGGTGACCCCCTAGTTACCCCTCCGGGCGGTCTTCACCCGAGCACCGACCGTCCCCGGGTCTACCGGGACGGAGTTAGCGATCCCGGGGAACCGGCGTTTCGTGGTACCAGGCCTCCACCTGGGTGACTGCGTCGGCCAAGGCGGCCAGGTCGGCGACGGACCATTGGCGCGGCGAGTCCTGCTGGTGGACCGAAATGGTCGCCACCATCTGGCCCGACACCAGCACCGGGGCAAGCATCTGAGCCCGGACCTTCAGTTGCTGAACCAGTGACCGCGGCGGGTGGATGGGGTCGACGCTCAGGTCGCTCTGGATCAGGAACTTCTTCTCCTCCAGCAGGTACCGGTAGGTGGGGGCGGCGACTATCCCCGGTGTGACGACGGTGCGCATCGACACGACACCCTGCTGGCAGGACTCCGCCGCGAGGGACGCGTCACCGGATGACGGCTCGACCAGGCGGACCGTCGTCCGGCTGGCTCCGGTGGCCTGCAGGAGCTCGTCACAGACCTGCTGCAACTCGGGAACGGGCCAGGCCTGCGTCATCGCGAGGCGTGAGCCCATCGGGCGGTGACGGCCTGATCGCCGCTACCGGCAGCCCAGTCCTGGCGCAGCTGGCCGGCGTCGTAGGCGCGCCCGCCGGCAAAGGTTACGGACGGCGTGCGCAGGACGTCGAGATCCGACAGCGGGTCGCCGCCAACGACGATCAGGTCGGCTCGTGCCCCGACGGAGATCTCCCCGACCTCGCCGGGCCGCCCGAGGGCGGCGGCGCCCCCGAGGGTCGCGGCCCGCACCGCGTCGCCGACGGACAGCCCCGCGGCGGTGAGGCGGTGCATCTCGTCGACCAGGACGTCGTGGGGAGGCAACGCCCCGGCGGCGTCGCTTCCGGCGGCGATCGTCACTCCGGCGCGCACCGCCCGCCTCACGCTGGCCAGGTGCTCGGCCTGCCATCGCCTGACGGCGACAGCAGCGCCATCGAAAGTGCGCGGTCCGATGCCGCTGTCGTCGCTGAACGCCCAGAGGGTAGGGACGTACACCGTGCCCTTGGCCGCCATCTCCTCTGCCGTCGCGGTGTCGACCAGGGGGGCGTGATCGAGCACGTCGACGCCGGCGGCGACCGCTCGACGCGCTTCTTCCCATCCCTCGCAGTGCACCCCGGTCCGCACCCCGGCCACCCGGGCCGCAGTGACCGCAGCCGCCAGCTCGTCGTCGTTGATGTAGCGCGTGACCGCCGACCAGTCAGCAGGGTCTTCAGCATGGGCGAGGATCAGCTTCACGAAGTCGGCGCCTGCGGCTACCTCGGCGCCCACTGCGGCGGCCATCGCCGCAGGACCGTCGGCCACGACGTTGCGCCAGTGCTTGGGGGCTAGCGACGTGGTTGGGTTACGCCCCGCCACGGCCGCCGCCGGGCCGGGAACCGTGCCGGCCGCGATGGCTTGCCGCAGGACGTGTATACCGCCGTGGCGGCAACCGCAGTCACGTACCGAGGTGACGCCTCCGGCCAGGCGGGTCACCGCCGACGCCGCCCCTTCGAGCATGCCCGCTGCTACCAGCGTGTCATCGACCGTGCTGGCCGAGCGGCTGATCAGGTGAAAGTGGCTGTCGACCATACCCGGCAGCAGGTATCGGCCCTCGAGGTCGATGAGTCGGTCGTCTGACTCCGGGCGGGGCGGGTCCCCCTCGGCTACCTCCACTATCCGGTCGCCGATCAAGATGACGAAGGCTCGGTGGCGCCAGCGGTGGCCGTCGGCGGCCAGGATCGGGCCGCCCCGGATGATCGTCCGCCCGGTCAATGACTTTCCTCGTCGAGAGCTTCACGGCGGCGGACCAACCGGGACAGGCCCACGGCCACAACCAGGGCACCCCCGTAGAACAGGTCCTGGACGTAGCTCTGGGCTCCTAGCATCTGCAGTCCTGATATGCCCGTGACGAGGAAGTAGACCGCCACGAAGGAGCCCCAGGCGTTGAAGCGCCCGGGGCGGATCGTAGTCGCGCCGAGAAACGCCCCGGCGAAAGCCGGAAGGAGCAGCTGCGTTCCCGACGTAGGGTCGGCCGCTCCCGATGTGCCGGCATAGAGCACCCCGGCGAGCGCGGCGATGAGGCCCGAGCCGGTGAGCGCGGCGACCCGCACCCGTGACACCCTGACACCCGACAGACGGGCGACCATCCGTCCTTGGCCCACGACGAGGAAGAGACGCCCGCTGCGGGTGCGCTCCAGGAACAGCCAGATGGCCACGCAGAGCCCCAACCCGTAGTAGAACTCCAACGGGATCTGGAACAGGTGGTCGCCGACGACGGCTCTCGTCAGGGACCCTGACACCCCGCTCAGCGTGTTCGAACCGCTGATCCAAAGGGTGACGCCGTTGGCCACCGTCCCCGATCCGAGGGTGACGATGAACGGGTCGATTCCGAGCCAGGTGGTCACCAAACCGTTGAACAGACCGATCAATGCGCCGAGTGTCGTGGCGGCCAGCAGGGCCAGCAGGATCGGGACGTGGTGGTTCACGTTGAGGATGGCCGTGACCATGGCCGACAGTGTCAGGTTTGAAGCCACCGACATGTCGAAGTCGCCGGTGGTCATCGGAAGCAGCACGCCCAGCGTGAGCACGGCGATGACGGCCTGAGAGCCGAGGATGTCGGCGGCGTTGGCCATGGTCGGGAAACTGTTTGGCCGGAGGAGGCTGAACACCGCGATGATGACCAACCAGGCCACGACGAGACCCGATTGCTGAAGCCGAAGGGCGATGGGGTACCGCCTCGTGGAGGTCACCCCCGACGGCCCTGGGGCCCCTTCGACGGCGCCCGCTGGGGGCGTCCCCGATGGTGTCTCGGGCGGCGAAGCGTCGGTGCCGAGCATCATGCGACTTCCCTCGTATCCCGCTCGACCAGGCACGCCTCGGTGATGGTCTCCTTGGACAGCTGGGGACCCGACAGCTGCTCGGCTAGCCGCCCCTGGCGGAACACCAGAACCCGGTCACACAGTCCGGCCAGCTGCTCGAAGTCCGAGCTGGCGCAGAGCACGGCCTGACCGGTAGACGCCGCCTGATGTAGGTAGGCGTGGATCTGTCGTCGGGCCCCGACGTCCACACCCTGTGTGGGTTCGTGCAACAGCAGGACCTGGGGTTCGACGGCCAGCCACTTGGCCATCACCGCCTTCTGCTGGTTACCTCCCGACAGCGTCCCGAAGGACTGCTCGGCCCGTCGCGGACGAATGTCGAAGCGGTCTATGAGAGAGACGGCGTCGCGGCGGATCGCAGCCCGGCGCAGCAGCGGGCCGGCGCGGAATCGGGCCAGCCGGGGGAAGGTCAGGTTCTCCTCCACGCTCATCCGCAGTAGACCGGCCAGGCGACGCCGATCGGCCGGTATGAGCACCATGCCCGCCCGCAGGGCGGCCGCCGGGCTCAGGCGGGGGAGATCGAAGGCGTGCTCGCCCACGCGCAGCCGACCGCTCTCGGCGGATCTGACCCCGTAGAGGAGGTAGGGGATCGCCTCGGCGCCGGATCCTTCCAACCCGGCGATGCCGAGGATCTCGCCTTTTCGCAGCTCGAAGGTGACGGGGCGGACGGTGGCCGCCGTCAGTCCATCAACGACAAGAGCGCGGTCGGTCGCGGGGGAGGGACGGGACGAAGCTCGATCCGGCCCACTCGCTATCCGCCGTCCTACGATCATTTCGATCATGTCGTCCTGGCTGGCGCCCTCCGTCGGGCGGGACCCGACCAGCCGGCCGTCCCTCAGGACCGACACCCGGTCGGTCACCTCCTGGATTTCGCCCAGGTCGTGGGACACGAGCACCACTGCGCCGCCATCGGACGCG
The DNA here is from genome assembly GCA_028876385.1 of Acidobacteriota bacterium. Taxonomy (GTDB): domain Bacteria; phylum Actinomycetota; class Acidimicrobiia; order Acidimicrobiales; family Palsa-688; genus JAKCDU01. The sequence continues at coordinate 18,498 of JAGWSF010000124.1, forward strand.
ATCCGCCGGACCAGATCGAACAGGTCGGCCACGTCGCTGTGGGGCAGGAAGACGGTCGGCTCATCCAGTACCAGGATCCCGCCGCGGTTGGGCAGGTCGTGCACGGCGCGGACCACGGCCAGGAGGGCCTTTTGCAGCCCGGAGAGCCGGCCGAGCTTCATCTTGGGGTCGAGATCGACGTGATAGCGGTCGAGGGCGTCACGGGTCGCCGCCCCCATGGCCCGCTCCGAGACCAGCCAGGGGGCCCGCCCGAGGGCCAGCTGGCCGAGGTGAAAGTTCTCGGCGACGGTGAGGGACGGCACGAAGCCCAGGTCCTGGTGGACGAAGCGGAGTCCCAGCTCGGAGACCCGGGCCGCAGACAGCGGGAACGGCTCCATGTGACCGTCCACCTCCAACTCGCCCGAATCAGGGGAGTGGAAGCCGCAGAGGATTTTGATGAGGGTGGACTTGCCCGACCCGTTCTCGCCGAGCAGGCCGTGCACCTCATGTCGCTTCAGGGTCAGGTCGACTCCGTCGAGGACCGTGACTGGTCCGAACCGTTTGGTCACCCCCCTCGCCGACAGGGCCTCGGAGGTCATGACGACGATCCCCAGATCGACGCGTAGCCGGTGCTGTAGGCGGACCCGAGCCCCTGGTTGTAGGCCGGCGGGTTACCCGTGTCGGCGATGTTGCTCTTGGTGAAGACCCTCAGCGCGGTGTGCTCATCGGGTGAGGGCGCCTGACCGAGCATGGCGCGGAACATCTGGTCCATGTTGGCCGACGCCAGCCAATCGAGGTTCTCTCCGATGTCCATGGTGATCACGTTCCCGTCGGCGAGATCCTTGAGCGCGAACGGGGTGCCGTTGAAGGTCGCTATATGGACCGAGCCGGTGCGCCCGGCAGCGGCGATGGCTGGGATGACGAACTGCGACATCGGGTCGTAGATCGGGATCACGTAGTTGATGGACGGGTCGGCGGCCAGAGCGGCCTGCACATCGGGCTGGATGCGGGTCGCCCAGTCTGTGGCCGGCACGTTCAGGTAGGTGACCTTGCAGCCTGGGCAGTACGACGCGAACTCGCTCTTGATGGCGTCAACCATGGCGACAGTCGACAGCTGCTCCTGATTCGCGACCACGACCACATCGGCATGACCGGCGGTCGCTTCGATGGTCCAGGCCGCTTCCAGCGTGCCGGCCTCGGTGAAGTTGTCACCGCGCACCGCGGACAGCGTGGCCGGAAGCTGCGAGTCCTGACTCACATCGGCGAACTGAGAGGACTCGACAGCGATCCCGGCAGCCTTGGCGGTGGCGATCTGGGGGGCGACGAGTCGCGGGTCGAGAGCGTTCAGCATGATTCCCGAGGCGTGGGAGGCGACCGCTTGATCGATCCCTTGGATCCATTGGTTGGTCTGCCCCTGAGTGGAGTACTCGACGAAGTTGATGCCGTAGTTGGACGCGATGGTCTTCTCGGCCTGCTCGGTGACCGCCAAGAAGGGGATGGCCGTGGTCTGCGGTATCGAGTAGATCGTCTTGCCCTTGAGGGAGGCCACGTTTATGGCCGGACCCGGCGATTGGAACGTCGGAACCCCCTCGTAGGCTGCCAACTGGCTGGTGACGGCGGCGGGGACGCCGCCGGACGGCATGGTCGTGGTCGTCCCGGACGCCGCCGACGCAGTCGTGGCAGTAGCGGACGCCCCGACGGTCTTGGGGCTACTGCTGCAGGCAGCGGTGGCGAGGACCAATCCGGCGACACCGGAGCTCATTACCAACTTCGGCATTTTTCTCATCGCAGGGCCCCTCCAACGGACCTCGTTCCGATCGACACCGCTTTGGGATCGATCCCAATGGGAACGTTCCCAATATCTGCCAGTAATGTTGCGGCATGTCGGCTGGAGTGTTACGCGAACATGAATCCTGAACGCGGCGCCCAGGTCACCATCGCCGACGTGGCGGCCGCCGCCAAGGTCTCGCGCTCCACGGCCAGCCGGGCGGTCAGTGGCCATCCGGCCGTATCGTCGACCGCCCGTCGAGCCGTCCTGGAGGCGGCGTCGGCACTCGGCTACCGGGTGAACCCGGCGGCCCGGGCCCTGCGCGGCGGATCGTCCCGCCTCATCGGGCTGGTCGTCACGAACCTGGTGAACGCCTCCATACAGACCGTGGTGGAGACCCTCCACGACCGTAGCCACCGGGCCGGGTACCAGGTCCTGATGGCGGTGACCGGTGGCGATCAACAGAGGGAGGCCGAGGTGCTCGAAGCCCTCGTCGACCACCGGGTGGCGGGACTGTTCATCATGCCCAGCGGGTCGTCACCGGATCGATTGAACGCCCTCGTAGCGGGTGGCCTGCCGGTGGTCTCGCTCATCCGGGACCTCCGGGGTCTCGAAGTCCCGGTGGTGCTCGACGACGACCGGGCCGGAGCGGCCGCCGCTACCAATCACCTGCTCGGTCTCGGCCACCGCGACATCGCCTTCGTGGGTGGGCCGTCGAGCGTCCACTCCGGCCGTGAGCGCTTCCACGGCTACCGCGACGCGCTGCGCGCCGCCGGTGTGGACCTCCAGCAGACGCTGGTCCACCGAGGCCCGTTCGAGCCGACGTGGGGAGCTGAGGTGGCTCGGAGGATCACGACAGGTCCGCCCGCCTGCAGTTCCGCGGTGGTGGCCAACCACGAGGCCCTCCACGGCATGGTGAGGACGCTGGCCCAATCCGGTGTGGATCTTCCCGCCCGGCTCAGCCTCATCGGGTTCGAGGACGCTCCGCTGTTCCGCTACTGGCATCCGGCGATAAGCGTGGTCGACACCCATCCTGCGGAGCTGGCGGTTGCTGCTTTCGACATGCTCATGGAGCAGGTGAACGACGGCCGGCGAAGCCCCGACCGGCCCAGGCTGGTCGTCAAATCGGCGCTTCTGATCCGGGAGAGCACCGGTCGGCCGCCCGCGGCGTAGTGAGCCGCCGTTGGGAGTCGGTGAGGTGGCGGCCGCGCCGACTGCGGATTAGCGAGAGGGGACGCGGCGGCAGGTCAGAGGCGGTGAAGGCCGGCGAAGCGCAGTACCGCTTCCCCCGTGCGGTCGGACTCGTCGAGGTCCACCGTGAAGCGCAGCACCCACTCGCGGTGGCCGGCGGGGTCGTCGAGGGTCTGGGCCACCTCCCAGGTGCGCCCTTCGGCCCGGACCGCGAAGAGGGTCCCGGAGCGGGCGTCGCCGCCCACGCCGACGCTGTCGTGTTCGGCGAAGTATTCAGCGGCAGTCTCCTGCCAGCGGCGGGCGTCGAAGCCCGACCCGGCGTCGAGCTCGCCGAGCCCGGCGAAATCGCGGCGGGCCATCAGCTCCACCCGGCGGAAGGCTGCGTTTCTCACCATCACGGTGAAGGCCCGGATGTTGGCCGTGAGGGGCGGTGGGGTGGGGGTGGCCGCCGCCGGTGAAGCGGCGGCCAGCGCCGGGAGCTGGGCGAGGGTCTGCTCGGGGTGGGCCAGGGCCTCCCACTCGTCGAGCAGGCTGGAGTCGACCTGGCGGACCAGTTCGCCGAGCCACTCGGTCACGTCGATGAGCTCATCGGTCTTGGCGTCCTCGGGAACGGACTGGAGCAGCCCCCGGTAGGCGTCCGACAGGTAGCGCAGCAGCAGACCCTCGGAGCGGGCCAGACCGTAGAGGGCGACGTAGTCGGAGAAGCCCATGGCCCGCTCCCACATGTCGCGCACCACGGACTTCGGTTTGACGTTGAAATCCGACGCCCAGGGATGATGGGACCGGTAGACGTCGAAGGCCTCGTAGAGCTCCTCGCCGAGGGGTTTGGGCCAGGTCAGCTCGTCGAGGACCCTCATACGGTCCTCGTATTCGACGCCTTCGGCCTTCAGCCGGGTGACGGTCTCGGCGCGTAGGCGGTCGAGCTGGGCGGCCAGGACCGGTCCGGGGTTCTCCAGGGTGGCCTCGACGATCGACACCGCGTCGAGGGCCCACTCGTCGCTGGCCTCGAGGCGGGGCAGCACGTCGAGGACGAACGGGGAGAGAGGCTGGTTGAGGGCGAAGTTGGCCTGCAGGTCCACGGTGACGCGCACCCGGCGACCGAGCTCGTCGGCCCGGTCGAGAACTTCGAGGGCGCCGGCGTCGATCAGCGACCGGTACAGGGCGATGGCCCGGCGGATGTGGCGGCGCTGGGCCGGTCGGCTCTCGTGGTTATCGGTCAGGAGCCGCCGCAGGGCGGCGCAGCCGTCACCGGGGCGGTCGAGGACCCCGATGAGCATTCCGTGGGTGACCTTGAATCGGGATTCGAGGGGTTCGGGCGGGGCCGCCACCAGCCGGTTGAAGGTGTCCTCGCTCCAGGGCACGTAGCCCCTGGGGGGTTGGGGCCGCACCACCTTGCGGCGCTTCTTCGGGTCGTCACCGGCCTTGGCCAGGGCCCGTTCGGTCTCGATCACGTGCTCGGGGGCCTGCACGACGACCGACCCCTCGCGGTCGTAGCCGGCCCGCCCGGCCCGGCCCGAGATCTGGTGGAACTCGCGGGCGGTCAGGAGCCGGCTGGTCGAGCCGTCGTACTTGGCCAGGCCGGTCAGCAGCACCGTCCGGATGGGGACGTTGATCCCGACGCCCAGGGTGTCGGTGCCGCAGATGACCTTGAGCAGGCCCGCCTGGGCCAGGCGTTCGACCAGACGCCGGTAGCGGGGCAGCATGCCGGCGTGGTGGACGCCGATCCCGGCCCGCACGTAACGGGACAGGACCTGGCCGAACCCGGGCGAGAAGCGGAAACCGGCGATCTCCTCGGAGATACGGTCGCGCTCGGCCCGGGTCGCCACCGCCACCGAGGTGAGCGCCTGGGCCCGGGCGACGGCGTCTTTCTGGGTGAAATGGACCACGTACACGGGCGCCCGCCCCGCTTCGAGCAGGCCCTCGATGGTCTCGTGGATGGGGGTGCGGCTGTAGGCGAAGTCGAGGGGTACGGGACGGGTGGCGGAGCGGACCACCGCCACCGGCCGTCCGGTCCGCCGGCGCAGGTCGGCCTCGAAGCGGCGGGTGTCGCCGAGGGTCGCCGACATGAGCAGGAACTGGGTGCGCCCCAGCTCGAGGAGCGGCACCTGCCAGGCCCAGCCCCGGTCGGGTTCGGCGTAGAAGTGGAACTCGTCCATGACCACCTGGTCGACGGGTGCGTCGGGACCGTCGCGCAGGGCCAGGTTGGCGAGGATCTCGGCGGTGGCGCAGATGACCGGGGCGTCGCGGTTGACGGTCGCGTCGCCGGTGGCCATCCCGACCCGTGCCGGGCCGAGCTCGGCGGCCAGGTCGAAGAATTTCTCCGAGACCAGAGCCTTGATGGGGGCGGTGTACCACGAGCGTCGGCCTTCGCACACGGCCCAGAAGTGGGCGGCGAGGGCGATGAGGCTCTTGCCCGAGCCGGTGGGGGTGTTGACGATCACGTGGGACCCGGACATGGCTTCGAGGATCGACTCCTCCTGGGCTGGGTACAGGCTCAGGCCGCGGGCCTCGGTCCAGGCGAGGAACCGCTCGAGCGGCCCGGCCCCGGCCAGGGCGGCGGGCTCGTCGGGGCCGGGCAGGAAGTCCGCCAGCCGGGCCCGTCGCCCCCCCACGTCTGGCGCCCCGCCAACCAGCGGCCCGCCCGCCGCGCCGGGCGCGATGCCGGCCGGGGTGTCGACGACCGGCCCGGGATGGTCGGGTTCAGCGCCGGGCATGGATACCTGTGTACCCGACCCTGGGCCCGGGGGGACGGCCAGCTGACGCGGCCGGCTCGCCCACCGGTGCCGATCGGGTGTCGACGGCGGTGGGCGCGTAGCCGGTAGGGTCCAGAGGCGATGAGCGCCGACGACACTCTCGCCGCCCACCTGGCCGCGCTACCGGTCCCCGAGTTCGCCGCAGCGTCGTTGGTGAACCCGCCACCGCTTTCGGAGGCGACCGTGGCGGTGGTGACCACCGCCGCCCTGCACCACCCAGACGACGACGGATTCGGACCGGGGGAGCAGACCTTCCGTCGGATAGACCCGACTCGCCGGGGCGAACTGGTGCTCGGTCACAACAGTCCGAACTTCGATCGGAGCGGCCTCCTCGCCGACTTCAACGTCGTGCTCCCCCTCGACCGCCTCGACGAGATGGCGGCTGAGGGGGTGATCGGACGGGTCTCGCCGCTGCACCTGTCCTTCCTCGGTTCGCAGGACGAGACCATGTCCACGATCCGCCTCGACCGCGGACCGGCCGCCGCCGACGCTCTGCGCCAGGTCGGCGTCGACGTGGTGCTGCTGACCCCCGTCTGACCACTCTGCCCGCGCACCGTGGGTGCGCTCTCGCACATCTTCGAAGCCAACGGCCTGGCCACTGTCGGGATTTACCCGACGGGTGACATCCCCGAGAGGATGCGGCCGCCCCGATCCCTGGTCGCCCGCTTTCCCCTGGGTCGACCACTCGGTCGTCCCCGCGACCCGGAGTTCCAGAGACGGGTCCTATCGGCGGCGTTCTCCCTGCTCTCGGCGCCGGCCGGACCGGTGACCGACACCTTCCCCGAGGTCATCTCCGACCAGGCCGATGTGGCCCTGTCATGCCCCGTGCCGCCGCGCTACGACCCCGCCCTCCCGGCGGCCGTGGACGAGGCCCGGGCCCTGCGCCCGGCCTTCGAGCGGGCTTCCACCGCCGGTTTGTCGGTGACCGGGCCGGTGACCGGGCCGGTGTCGGGGATCGGGGTGTCGGTGGCCGAACCCGACGCGGTGGAGGCTGCGTTGGCGGCCTTCGATCGCGTGGCCCAGGGCACCCCGTGGAAGGAGGCCGGCCTGCCCCGGGATCTCCTCGGCGCGGCCCGGGCGGTGCTCGGCTACTACCAGCAGGCGGCGTTGGGCCTGTCCGACCATGTGCCGGCCGCCCGCCAGGCCGAGTCCTGGTACGTGCAGCACACCGCCGCCGGAGCGACCATGCGGGCGGCGCGCGACCAACTCAAAGAGCAGGGCGCCCCGACCCCTTTGTGGTTCTACCTGCTGCCGGCCACCCAGAGCTGAGCCGGGTGGCGCCGCGGCGCGGCGCTACGCTCCCCCCGAGCGATCTCTGGAGGGTGCCTGTCATGAGCTGGATCAGAATTTTTTCCCGGGCCAACAGCTACGCCCAGGCCAAGGCGGAGTCTGAGTTCGACGCCCACGCCGACCCCAAGGTGCAGGTCGAGCAGGCCATAGCCGGGATGCAGGAGCACCATCGGGACCTCCAGGCGGCGGCCAGTCACGTCATCGCCCAGGAGAAGATGGCCAAGATGCGCCTCGCCGACCTGTCCGACCAGGAGGCCAAGTGCACCAAGTCGGCTCTGGCGGCCAAGCAGCAGGGCAACCTCGATGCGGCCAGGACCTTCGCCACCCGCATCGCCAGCCTCCGGGAGCAGATACAGAGCCTGAGCGCCCAGATCCCCCAACTCGAGCAGGCGGCCAACGACGCTCGTACCGCCGTCCAGGAGTCGGCCGACCAACTTCAGGCCAAGCTCAACGAGAAGAGCACCATCCTGGCCCAGATCGATCAGGCCAACATGCAAAAGGAGCTGGCTTCCAGCCTGCAGCAGGTGAGCGACCTGACCCGGACCAGCGACGTGCCGTCCTTCGACGAGATCAAGCAGAAGGTGGCCTCCCAGTTCGCCGAGGCCCAGGCCTCCACGGAGCTGTCGAGCAGCAGCCCCGAGGTGACCGAGATGCACGCCCATCACGCCGAGATGATGAGCGAGGCCGACGCCATCCTGGCGGAGCTCGATTCGGGCACGGCCCAGCCGGCCGCCCTCGGGCCGGCGCCCACCGCTCCCAGCGCCGGCTGACGTAGCCTGACGCGCGACGGCCGGATCCGCCTGGGTCCGGACCGAGACACCAGGAGAAGACATGGGCAACTGGCGAGAGCGGATGAAGGCTCACGGCGAGGTCTCCCGCGACTCGCTCGAACCCTACCGGGCCGCCGGCCGGGGGGTCTACGACTACGTGCTCACCCTCGACGAGCTGCGGGCCGAGGACACCTCGGCGGTCGGTGTGCAGGCGGCCCTGCTGGCCGGCTGGGTGGCCTTCGCCCTGCAGGTGCTCGGCGACGAGATGCTCGACGCCGATGCCACGCTCGACCCGTCCACCGCTCACTACGTGCCCAAGGTGACGGCGGCTCAGGTCCACGAGTTCTACGAGCCGGTCCAGTCGTGGATGGCCCGGGCCAGCGCCGCTCGGGCCAACCCGGCTTACACCATCGACACCCCTCTCCCCGAGGTGCTGCCCGAGTGGGTCGAGGTCGAGCCGTGCCCACCGGCCCACCTCCTGGCCCTCCGCCAGGCCGTCGGACGGCTACGGGAGTTCACCGAGAGCAGCGTGGTCGGCTTCGCCCCGGGCGCCGCCCAGGAGCACGCCAAGCAGATCGTCGCCCAGGGCCTCGCCGAGGCGGCTTCGGCCAGTGAGTACGCCAACAACATGTGGGGTGCCACCTCCGGGCCGCCTCCCGCCCAGGTCCACGAAGCTATCGAGACGGCTCTCAAGCACGCCGCCGAGGCGTACTTCTACCTGGGCCAGGTGATAGCCATGCCCGCCCTGGCCGATGCCCCCAAGCGGGAGAGGGAGACGGCGCCAGAAGACGGCGGCCCCAAGTCCTTCCTCGAGACCATGCTGCGCTCGTATCCACAGATCGCTCAGAGGCCGCGCGGTGGTTCGTTGTCCGGGGTGGCCGGAGGCGTCCTCGGCGGTCTCATCGGAGGCGAGATACTGGGCCAGATCCTCGGCGGGATGGGCGGGATGGGCGGAGGAGGCTGGGGCAACGGTGGGGGCGGCTGGGACGGCGGCGGTGGGGGCGGCTGGGACGGCGACGGACCGTTCTGAGCCGAGGAGGCGGCGGACCGTTCTGAGCTGAGGGGCGGCGGGTGGCAGGGCGTCGGGCGCTGGGCGGCGTCGGGGGTCCGGCGGTCGCCGTCGGGGGTCGGGCCTGGGTGGCAGTGGCCTGGCCCGGGTGGCGGGCATCGGGGGGTTTGGGGGGTAGCGGGGTGTTGGCGGTCGGCGCAGGGGTATCGGGTTGGGGCTTCGAGCGGGATGAGCCCCGCCGCTGGAATGGGCCGAACCTCCCGGGGGTTCCCTCGGTGTGGCTCTGACTGACAGCCCGGCTGCGCCGGTCGTGGTGTATTGGCGACCGGGATGCCCGTACTGCTCCGGCCTGAAGCGTCGGCTGCGCCAACTCGGCGTCCGTACCCACGAGATCAACATCTGGGAGGACCCGGCCGCGGCCGCGGTGGTGCGCTCGGTGGCGGGCGGTAACGAGACGGTACCTACTGTGGTCATCGGCGGGAAGGCCATGGTCAACCCCTCGGGACCCGAGGTGCTCGAAGCGGTCCGCCGCCTGGCCCCGGCGGCCTTGTTGGCAGACGGCGAGGGAGTCCAGGTTGATGCCGGCGGCGCAGGAGTGTCGGGCGGCTTCGGGGATCGGCTTCGGCTGCCAGCGCAGGTGATGGTCGCGTGGCTGGTGGTAGTCGCCGCAGTGGTGGCCAGCTTCACCGTCGATGCGCTGGGCCATTCAGGCCTTAGCTGGGGCCTCGACGCGGTTGCCATATCGGCTTATGTCGTGGTGCGCCTCCTTCGGCGCCGGCGTGTCGGTTCAGGCCGATCGGGTGATCGGTTGATCGGTTGATCGGTTGAGCGGGGGATCGAGCGCCGAGGGGGAGCACCCAATTCGCCCGAACTGGCCCGGGCGGGGTTGCCGTAGGGCCTGAGCGCCGGGATCGAGAGCGAATCCATGAACGATTGCGAATCTACGGTCCGAATTCCGCCGCCGACTCGCTTTCGTTCGCCCTCTCGCTTTCGTTCGACCTCCCGGGCCGTCACGCCGACGGCCTCGCGCCGGGCCGTCACGCCGCCGTCACGCCGCCGTCACGCCGACGGCCTCGCGCCACGCCGCCGTCACGCCGCCGTCACGCCGCCGTCACGCCGACGGCCTCGCGCCACGCCGACGGCCTCACGCCGCCGTCA
>JAGWSF010000010.1 GCA_028876385.1 Acidobacteriota bacterium
CGTCTACGACCGCTCCGATAAGACTGCCGTCCGCCAGTCCTTCGCGCAGGTGGGCGAGGCACGCCTGGCGCCATGCACCGGCCGAGGCGTCGACTCCCATCGACTCGAACATCACCACCCGCAGCCGCAACAGTTCGGCGGCGTCATCGGGAACGGCAGGGCGGGCGCTCATGGTCATGTGAACCACCCTGGCACGAGATCGTCGGCGGCCCGCAAACTCTTTTCACGAGACGGCCGACGGCTTGGTGTCGGCGAGGATTACCGAGACCGGAGCGGACCGGTGTCGGCGGGCATCCTGCCTATGGCCTTCGCTCCCCGCATGGCCAAGGCCTCCTGGCGGGTCATGGGCTGTCCGGCCAGGTGACGAAGGGCGAGATCGACCGCCTCGGTCCTGGTCCGCAGGTCGTAGCGCGCCATGATGACCTGCACGTAGGTGTCGTCGATCTCGATGTTCGTGCGAACACGACCCATACACGAACCGTACACGCACCAGGCGTATGACAGGGTTAGTGGCGACGGGTCGGATCGTTCCCAACCGCTGCCGCCGAGGGCCGCCGAGGGCATCGGCGGAAAGCCCACCGGCGGCCCACTGGACCGGGGCTTGACCCTGACGCTACGTCAACCCTTCATGATGGGTCGCATGAGCCAGACACCAGCGGTGCGGGTAGCGGGACTCACGAAGTCCTACGGCGATGTGGAGGTGCTGCGCGGCGTCGACCTGGAGGTGGCGGCGGGCCGCGTGTTCGCCCTGCTCGGCTCCAACGGGGCGGGCAAGACCACCCTCATCAGGATTCTCGCCACCCTGCTCAGGGCCGACGGCGGAGCGGCCACGGTCAACGGGTTCGACGTGGTCACCCAGGCCGCCCAGGTGCGCCAGTCGATCAGCCTCACCGGGCAGTTCGCCGCGGTGGACGGGGTCCTCACCGGCCGTGAGAATCTGGTGTTGATCGCCACCCTGCGCCACCTCGACCATCCGGGCCGGGTCGCCGACGACCTGCTCGCCCGCTTTTCGCTGGCCGAGGCCGGGAGCCGCCGGGTGGGGACCTACTCGGGGGGCATGTGCCGCCGCCTCGACCTGGCCATGAGCCTGATCGGGAACCCGCCGGTGATCTTCCTCGACGAGCCGACCACGGGCCTCGACCCCCAAGGCCGGGCCGAGGTGTGGCAGGCCATTCGTGAGCTGGCCTGCGGCGGGACCACCGTGCTGCTCACCACGCAGTACCTCGATGAGGCCGAGCACCTCGCCGATCGGATCGCCATCCTCCACCGGGGGGCCATCCTGGTCAACGGCACGCTGGCCGAGCTCAAAGCACTCCTGCCCCCAGCCCGGGTCGAGTACGTCGAGAAGCAGCCCAGCCTCGAAGACGTCTTCCTCGCACTGGTCGCACCCCGGACCGGTGACGACCGCCCCCTGAACGACATGGCGGCCGGCGGGTCGCCGCGGACACCGGAGGCGTAACGATGAACCGATATTTCCTTCCCGACACCAAGGCGCTGCTGGTCCGCTCCCTGCGTCACATCCTGCGCAGCCCCGACACCATCATCACCACCGCCTTGACGCCGATCGCCATGCTGGTCATGTTCGTCTACGTCTTCGGCGGTTCGATCAACACGGGTGGGGTCAAGTACGTGGACTACCTCCTTCCGGGCATCCTGCTCATCACCGTGGCGTCCGGCGTCGCCTACACCGCCGTCCGGCTCTACACCGACGTCGCCGGCGGTATCTTCGAGCGGTTCCAGTCCATGCCGATCGCCCGCTCGGCGGTCCTGTGGGGTCACGTGCTGACGTCGCTCGTCGCCAACCTGGTCTCGCTCGTCCTGGTCGTCGTGGTCGCGGTGGCCATGGGATTCCGCTCGGGGGCCGGCGTCGTCGCCTGGCTGGGCGTGGTCGGCATCGTCGTGCTGTTCACCCTGGCGTTGACCTGGCTGGCCGTGATTCCCGGCCTCGTCGCCAAGTCCCCCGACGGCGCCGGGGCGTTCGCCTACCCGCTGCTGTTCCTGCCGTTCGTCAGCTCGGCCTTCGTGCCCACCGCCAGGATGCCCGGCCCGGTGAGGGCCTTCGCCCAGCACCAGCCGGTCACCTCGA
>JAGWSF010000125.1 GCA_028876385.1 Acidobacteriota bacterium
AATCGGCGCTGACCCGGTCGGTCGGATGGCGGTCGCTAACGTGGGTCGGTATGGGTGGGGCCAGGCTGGTGGGAGGGGCGCTGATCATGGCCTTGCTGGTTTGTGGTTGTGCCAGCTCTCCGCCTTCGCAGGCAGCGGAAGACAGCTCCACCACGATTCCGGACTGCGCTGTGTCGGTGCCGGTTCGTGACTTAGCCGTTTTTGCTATCGCCGTCAGTACGAGCGGCCGTGTTTGTTGGGAGACGCCACTCAGCCACCCAGTCGGGACTCATCCCTCCGGGTCAGCTCATTCGACACGCAGAACACCGTCAGGGATTGGTCTCACCGGTGATACACTCAGGCATGAGTGAGGTATCCATCCGGGACTTGCGCAACCACGGGGGCGAGGTCATTGAGCGCGTGGAACGCGGCGAGCGGCTCACGGTCACACGCGACGGCCGCCAGGTGGCGGAACTGCGGCCCCTCGGTCCGCTCCCCGTCAAGGCCGCAGTACTCATCGAACGCTGGTCCCGGCTACCTCGACTCGATCCCGCAGGCCTACGCCGAGACCTCGACCAGGTCATGGACTCAAGCCTGTGACCGCGCTCGGGTTGCTGGATACATCGACCGTCGTTCTACTGGGCCGCCTCCAGGCCGAGGACCTGCCCGAAGAACCTCTGATCAGCGCAGTCACCCTGGCGGAGCTATCGGTCGGGCCATTGGTAGCGACGAACCGCAAGGAGCGGGCCGCTCGCCAAGCGGTGCTGCAGCAGGCTGAGGCCGACTTCCGGCCGCTGTCCTTCGATGCCGACTCGGCCCGGGCATTCGGCCGAGTGGCCGCCTCACTGCGAGCCGCAGGACGCAAAGTTCAAGCCCGCAGCTACGACGCGATGATCGCCGCCATCGCTATCGCCAACGAGCTCCCCCTCTATACGGTCAACCCTGCCGACTTCTCTGGTATCGAAGGACTCGACCTGCGAGCCGTCTCCCATCCCGACCAAGCCCTCCCCCCGAGCGATCCCGCGCCATAACGAGAGCGCCTTTGATTTATGGGGCCAGGCCTCCGGAGCCGGGTGCGCAGGTTCGAATCCTGCCGAGGGCACCAGCGGACAAAATAGGTCTCAGACGCTCCTAGAGTCACCTCGCTGCGAGGCCTGGCTTCCTTGGCGGCGCTCGGCCCTGACGGTCACTATTGCGATTTTTGGCGTTGCATCACGTTCTTTTGCGGACCGTGCCGGTCATCGTGGGTCGTTGATAAGTCCCGCTGGAGCAGTCCCGTCGGGGGTCCGCCACAGATGGGGAACCGCCGGGCGGGGCAGCTCCGGCGGGTCGAGGAAGGCGGGTGGCCCTGCGAGGTCGAGCATCTCCCAGGGGGCCGTGGCGGCGGCGTCCCGGCGGGTGAGCGGCGGCAGGTTCCATTTCTCCTCGATCATCTTCAACGCCGAGGTGTGGTCGTAGACCGTCGACGAGACGAAATCCGGTCGGGCGTAGGGGCTGACCACCACAGCAGGTACCCGGAAACCGTAACGGTCGTACCCGCCGGGGGCGTCGTCCCGGCGGCGCAGATCGCCGAACAGGTTGAGATGCCGGGCCAACCAGGCCAGGGCCCCGCGTCCGTCGTCGAGGCTGTGAGGCGCCACGTCGTCGGGGGTCACCGCGTCCGGAGGGGGAACGTGATCGAAGTAGCCGCCGTGCTCGTCGTAGAACCACAACAGCAGCGTGTGCGGCCAGCCCGGCCCGCGCATCACCGCGTCGACGACGTCGGCTGCGAAGCTCTCGCCGCGGCGGATGTCCTGGGGGTTCTCCTCCGAGCACGAGGCGAAATCGGGGTCGACCACCGACACGGCCGGCAGGCGGCCGGCGGCGGCGTCGAGGAAGAATCGGTCTATGTGACGCAGATGACCCAGGGTGCGGGTCACGCCGAGCGGGAAGAGGTTGGTGGTGCAGCGGATCTCACCGCGCACCCGGTGGTCGAGCCAGGGCAGTAGCCGACTCAGGGCCAGCACGGCGGCCCGGCCGGAACGGGCCCCGGTCTGCTTGGTCAGCAGCCTGAGCGGCGGGACGTGGTGGTAGTTGGTCCAGCTGATCCCGTGGCGGTCCAGGAGGTCCATGATGGTGCCCGACGGCGGATAGTCGATGATGCCCGCAATGGCGTCGTCGATCAGGCCGTTGGCGGTGGCCGCGAGCAGGAACCGCCGGTTCGGGAAGGTCGGGCCGAGGAGGGAGCAGAACCACCGGTCGGCCAGGGGGAACGTCCCGGCCAAGGCGTGGTAGAAGGGCAGGTCGTCCCCGTTCCACGAGCCCATCCCGAGCGTGGCGTCGGCGCCGGGCGTCAGATCCTCGATGGCGGCCACGAAACCGTCGTTGCGTCCCTCGTCGTACTGGATGTGGCTCGACCGCCACGACTGGGACGGAAAGCCCTCTTGCTGGATGGTCGAAGCGAGGTGATGAGCGGGGACGGGCTGCCCGTCAGGTCCAGGGTTGCACGGCGGCGGCTCACTCAACCCGTCACCCCTACCCAGGTATCCGAGGTAGTTGTCGAAGGAGTGGTTCTCCATCATCAGCAGCACGATGTGGCGGATCTCCGGGACCCGATCCGTGCCCGCCGGCCGCGACGGATCGGGGCGACGGCGGGCATCCTCGTCGGCGTCCCGTCTCCGCAGTCGCCGTAGCGCCGACAGGTGGTCAAAGCGGGAGCGAACGTGCATTCCAGCCATCCGCTCAGTCTGGCCCATACGAGTGACTCGGGGCGGAACCCGACGGCGACAACCGTTTCACCGAGGTGACGCGAGCTACGTCGCCGTCGGCTCCAAACCCGGGGCTGCGCCTAGGGCTGGGCGTTCGAATACCAGTTTCCGTGGAAGCCCACCGGCACCCGCTGAGGGAGCTCGACAGACGCTACCGGGCCGGCGGCGACATCCTGCGCGTCGAGGACATCGAACGAGGACCTGTCGGTCGCCGCGTCATAGACGAAGCAGAGAAGCCAGCCCCCGTCCTCCGCCCCGGCGCGGGCCGGGTCGGCCACGAAGACCGCCTCTCCGGTGGATCTTCCCGATCCGGCGGCCCACTGGGTCGTGGCCCCGGAGACGCGATCATGGCGTATCACCGCGTTACCCGCACCGAGGGCCGCGGCCGCTGAGCCCGACGGGGCACCGACGGTGTAGAGGTACCGAGCGGGCCGCCCGAACTGCCCCGTGGCGGTACCCGGGAATTCCTGCGGGCGGTCATCAATGACGGTCCGGGTGACGGTGCCCCCAACGGTGTCGATATCCCAGCTCTCCAAGATCGGCTTCTCGTCGAGCGGTCCGCCCAGGTCCTTCCGGAACACCTGGGGATAGACCGCCACGTCGACGGACAAACCGGTGGGGGTATCGAATGACCGGCCGTCGTGGAACACCCACAACGGCGGGAGCTCGATCCACTGAACGGCCCCGGTGTCCCGGGTGATGACCCCGAGCCGGGCCTGATAGGACGGGTCCCAGGCGAATGGAACCGACCAACCGGCGCCCAGAGCGGCGGGGCTGAAGACGACAGGCAGGTCGTAGACCAATAGGTACTTGGGAGTGAGCGTGGTGGTGTGGATCATCACCGGTGTGGCGATGTCCAGCGGCACCGTGCGGGTGACCCTCCCGGTGGCGTCGATGACCTGCCAGACCACATAGGGTGCGGCGTTCGCCCGGTAGCCGATCTGGTGCAGCTCACCCTTCACGGGGTCCCACTTGGCGTGTGCCGACAAGCCGTGGGAGAGCGCCCCGCCCAGATCGGTCCTGGCAACCGTGGCGCCATCGAACCCGATCTCGTACGGAAGGGCGCTCTCGGTGACCGAGACGAGGGACGATCCGAGTCGGGCCGTGTTGGTGTTGGACACATCCGCCGCAGTCGGGCTCAGCGGCCCCGACGGAGGTCCCTCACCCAGCGCCTTGGTCACCGCTGGGGTCCGGACCCACCGGTTGCGGTAGGACCGGACTCGGCCGGCCTCGACCTCCACGATGTGCAGCATTCCGTCGCCGCCGAACCAGCTGTAATTTCCCTTCGGGACGGTGACCGGGTTGGGGCCGTTACGCACGAAATAGCCGTTGAGCGCCTCCGGCAGGCGACCCCTGACGGTCAGCTCCGTCGCCGTCAACTCTCGTGCGACCGGACCGAAATTGCCGCTCAGGTAGGGGTTGGCAACTCTAACGCCTCGGGACGGCTCGCCGGTGCTCTCAGCGGTCGGGTGGCGGTCGTCAGCCGAAGCCGGTTCTTGGTCGGACATGAACTCTCCTCATCAATGTGATCGTTGTTCACATCTTGGCCCAAGATGTGATCGGTGTCAACATCTGGGTATGAGCGTCTCGAGCAAGCGCCCCTATCACCACGGAAACCTCAAGGCGGTAGTGCTGGGAGCGGCCGTCGGCCAGGCTCGCGCCGGCGGCCCCGACGCCGTGAACCTGCGCGAGCTGGCCCACACGGTCGGAGTTTCCCCGTCGGCGATATACCGCCACATCCGTGACCGGGACCACCTGATGGCGCTCGTCGCCCAGGCGGCGCGACAGGAGCTGGCGGCCACGATGCTCGCCGGGGTCGAAGCCGTCGGAGTCTCGGGTGACGGCCGCCTCGACGCCATAGCGCGCTTCGCCGCCACCGGGCGTGGCTACATCGCCTTCGCCACCGGATCGACCCAGTTGTTCCGAGCCGCCTTCTACGACCCGGGATGCCCACCTGACGCCCCGGACGATCCGGACCCGGCGCAGGTGCTGACGGCGGCATTGGACGAGTTGGTGGAAGTCGGGGTCGTTGCCGCCGCCGAGCGCTCCGAAGCATCGGTGATGGCCTGGAGTGCGGTGCACGGGATCAGCACCCTGCTGGCTGAACGGGCCCTCGTCGGCCCGCTCATCGTCGACCCCGAGGCCGCCATCGAGGCCGTGTTGCGGGGTGTCTTCAAGGCGGTGGCCGCACCGACGTGACAGGGGCGGACCGAGTCCTCGGCGTGACCGGGCGGAGCTGGGCCGCACGGGCCCCTCGAGGCCGACGTGAGCACGCCGGGCGTAATGACGGCTTGCCTAGACTCGGGCGGACGAGGGGGTTGGACAGTGGAAGAAGTTCTGTGGCTCGACGCCACCGCCCAGGCGGAGCTCGTGGCTTCCGGTGAGGTCAGCGCGACGGAGTTGGCCGAGGCCGCCATGGCCCGGGTGGAGGAGGTGGACGGTGAGCTGAACGCGGTGATCCACCGACGCTTCGACCGGGCTCTCGACGAGATTGCCGCCGGTCTCCCGCGGGGACCCTTCCACGGAGTTCCGCTGCTCTTGAAGGATCTGTTCGCCGATTCGGCCGGCGACCCGGCCCACAACGGCAACCGGGCCCTGCGCGACATCGGATGGACGGCGGCCGCCGATTCCTGGCTGGTCGCCCGGCTCCGAGCGGCCGGGTTCTCCTTCCTCGGCCGTACCAACACCCCGGAGTTCGGGCTGGTACCGGTCACCGAGCCCCACGCCTACGGTCCGACCCGCAATCCGTGGGATGTCTCCCGCTCGCCCGGCGGTTCGAGCGGCGGCAGCGCCGCGGCCGTCGCCGCCGGCATGGTCGCGGTGGCCCACGCCAGCGACGGCGGAGGGTCCATCCGCATCCCCGCGTCGATGTGCGGCCTGGTCGGGTTGAAACCGTCCAGAGGTCGTACCACCCTCGGGCCCGACGGGGACGAGAGCGGGCTGTCGGTCCAGCACGTGGTGGCCCGCACGGTACGCGACAGCGCCGCGCTCCTCGATGTCATCCAGGGGCCAGGGACCGGGGACCTGGTCGTGGCGCCACCGCCGCTGCGCCCCTACCGCGACGAGGTCGGCGCCCCTCCACCGCAGCTTCGCTGCGGCCTGCTCACCTTCTCCCCGACCGGCCCCCTCCATCCCGAGTGCGAGAGCGCGGTCCGCCGCGCCGGTGCCCTCCTTGAAGGACTCGGGCACCAGGTGGAGGAGAGCCATCCCGAGATCGACCCGGATGCCGGAAGGCGCTTCGGTGCCCGCTGGGCGGTCAACAACAAGGCTCGGCTGGTCGGTCTCGGCCAGCAGCTGGGGCGCCCGGTCACGGCCGATGACGTGGAACCTCTCACCTGGGCCATGGCCCAATCCGCCGATCAGTACTCGGCTGTGGACCTGGCTCTGGCCATGGCTGCCAGCTCGCGCTTCACCCGACAGGTGGCGGCGTTCTGGAATGACCATGACCTGCTCGTCACACCGACCCTAGGGGACCTTCCCCCGCTCATCGGCCAACTGGAGCCGAACCCGGCGCAGCCTCTGGCCGGCCAGAGCGCGGTCATGGCGCTGGTCCCGTTCACGACCCACTTCAATATGACGGGCCAGCCGGCCATCTCCCTGCCCCTCCACGTCAGCGCGTCCGGTCTGCCCGTCGGCGTGCAGCTCGTCGCCGCCTACGGCCGGGAGGACCTGCTCATACAGGTGGCCGCCCAGCTCGAGCAGGCCGCCCCCTGGGCCGACCGGCGACCCGCCGCCCGGATCGGGGTGGAACCTGGTTCAGCTATGGGGTGACCGTGTAGGGGATATTGGTCGGCACCAGCTCGATCCAGGTGATGCCCGGGGCGAGTGGGATGACCGCGCCCTTGGCGTCGAGCAGCTGGGTGACCGCACTGAGGCTGGAACGACTCCAGGTGCCAGTGACCGCCACGCCGCTTCGCACCACCGTGAGCGGGCCGCTTCCGGTCAGCTCCAGCAGGGTCTCGTGGTTGCCGTTGACATCCTCCACGAAGCTGCTCTGGTACGGGACGAGGTGCATGATCACCACGTTGGCGGCGGTGATCTGGCCGCCCCCGCCGAGGGTGGCCGGCCCGGTGTCGGAGTAGGACCGGTAGTAGAGCTGGTCGGTCGGGTGCCAGGTCCAGGTGACCGGCGAGTAGGTGAAGGGGATGGTGGCACTCGCCGCCGGGGTCGCGTCGGCCGGCGCCGCGCCATAGGTGAACACCGGGGCGGGCGGCGTGGTCCCCGCCCCCGCCGACGCCCCGTAGGCGTACAGGGCCTGGGTGGACG
Source organism: Acidobacteriota bacterium (assembly GCA_028876385.1). Taxonomy (GTDB): domain Bacteria; phylum Actinomycetota; class Acidimicrobiia; order Acidimicrobiales; family Palsa-688; genus JAKCDU01. The sequence continues at coordinate 6,993 of JAGWSF010000125.1, forward strand.
TCTCGAGGTTGTGGGGCTCGTACCGGCTGGGGTCGCGGGGATAGGCGCTCAGCGGGGCTCGATTGGCCCCGACGTCGATGAGCGCCGACGAGTAGATCTCGTTGATCACCGGCTGGACCGCTCCCGAGTAGGCGAACAGTGGGTGGGCGCCGTACTGGTTGACCAGCTCGGCATCGATCCACCGTCCTGACCGGACCGGCTCCACCCGGCTGCTGTCGGTGCACTGGTAGATGGCGATGAACCGGGTGATACCGCCCTCGACGGGCTCCTCGTAGACGATGTCAGCCTGGGCCAGACCGTACTGAGGTCGGGCTTCGGGGAGGTTCTCCACCTTGATGGCCAGAGCCGGCCTCTGCGGGATCTTGCCTCCCGGGGCGGGCAGACCCGTGAGGGGGCAGGGCACCGAGGGCGGAACCGTGGTGGAAGAGGTCGTAGTGGTGGTTCCCACCGTGGGTGGCGAGGTCGACGTGGAAGGCGCCGCGCTGTGAGTGGAGGGGGAGCTGCACGCCGCCAGCAGGCCCGGCCCGGCCAGCACGGCGGCAGCCCAGAGCAGAGATGAACGCCCCTTGTTGGTTACCCGCATGATAAGACCACGCTAGGCGAAGCCACCCTCGGCACGCAGGCCGTCCCCGGCGCGAGCCGGCTGGTCGGGGCCGCCACGGCGGCCCTCAGCGGCTGTCGACGGTCCTTCCCATCGCGTCGCGGAGACCGGCGCGGTGATCGGGATGGGACACGGCAATGAGCCGCTCGGCGCGCTGGCCGAGGCTGGCACCCCGCAGGTCGGCCACCCCGAACTCCGTCACGATCACGTCGACGTCGCTCCTGGCGGTGGTCACCACCGGCTGCGACAGGCCGGCGACGATCCGCGACCGGCGACCACCAGCGGCCGTGGACTTCAGCGCTATCAAAGACCGCCCGCCCGCAGAGGCGGTGCCTGCCCTGACGAAATCCACTTGGCCGCCGACGGTACCGATGTGATGGCCGCCGACCACCTCGGCGTTCACCTGGCCCGACAGATCCACCTCGACCGCGGAGTTGACCGTGTGCAGCCGGTCGAGCTCGGCGAGGACGCCCCGGTCGTGGGTGTAGGTCAGGGGGCGCAGCTCCACGGCCGGATTGTCATGAGCGAAGTCGTAGAGGCGGCGGGAACCGAACAGCCCCCCGGTCACGCTCACATGCCGATCCCGGCGCTTGAGCCGGTTGGTGACCGCTCCGGCCTCCACCAAATCCGCCAACCAGTCGCCGACCACGCCCGAGTGCACTCCTAGATCGCGGTGGCTGCGGAGGGCCGATCCGACAGCCGCAGGCACTGTTCCGACACCCAACTGGATGACCGCCCCGTCGGGGATGAGCCCGGCGACCAGCTCCCCGATCCGCCGCTCGGCTTGGTCGGGCTCCTGGCTGCTCAGCTCCACCGGGGGACGGTCGGTGTGCACAACCACATCGATCTCGTCGGGACCGACGAGCTCCGGGCCTCTCACGTACGGAACCTGCTGGTTCACCTCGGCCACCACGACCCTTGCGGCGGTCATGGCCGGGCGGACGTAATCGGCGACGAGCCCGAGAGAGTGCCGGCCGTCAGGCCCCGCCGGGCTCAACTGCACCAGGACGACGTCCACCGGCAGGACTCGACTGGTGATCAGGCCGGGGAGGGCCGAGACGTGCACCGGCACGACGTCGAGCACCCCGGCTCGGCTCAGGACGGCGTTGCTGCCGATCCCGCCGATACCGCGGAACTGGATGCAGTCGGCGTATTCGGCCTTCAGCGTGTCGGAGAAGGTGGCGCCGAGGAAGACCGACAGGTACCCGATGCGGTGGCGCTGGGCCATCAGGGCCTCGGTCAGGGCTCGGGGCTCGCCGCAGCCCTGGCTCCACAGCACGGTGTCCCCGGCGCGGATCAAAGAGGCGAGGTCAACCGCCATGGGGTCCGGTCCGTGCGGTGCGATGCCTATCTGAAGCTCCATCCCTCTCGGCCGGCCAGACACGCTTCGTAGGCCACCGGATCAATCGTCTGGTAGACGCCGATCGCGGTCTCGCCCTCGCAGGTCACCCGGCACAGGTGCTCGTCCAGCCCGGCCATCTGCTTCCGGACCGTCGGGTCGGTCAGGTCGACGCTCTCACCTTCGACCAGGGGCGGCCCGTCGTACGCCCCCTGGTGGATCCCCGACCACGGTGTTCCGCCGTACATGCCGCAGCGCATGAAGGCCGTCTGGTGACCGATGCGCTCGTAGTGCACGACGCGCGTATCGCCGGTGGCGAGCGGGTAGCGCACCTCCCCGCCCCGGAAGAGGCCGGTGTCCTCCTCGAAAGACAACCAGCGGCTCGGACGCCCCACCCGGGACCAGCCCGGCTGATCGTGACCGTAGGGGTAGACGACGTGGTCCCCCCACAGGCCCCACCCGGGGAAGGCCACGAAAGCGTTTCCGTTGACTCCCACATGGAGACGACCGCCGAGGGCCAGGGCCGGCCCCCCCACCCCGCGCCCGGTCCCCCAGTGGCGGTCCCGGGTGCCGCTCGACCCCTCGGGGAGGTCGATCCGGGTGCCGTTGACCTTCACCCAGCCGCTCACCGTTCCGAAGCCCTCGAAGCCGGCGGTCACATCGTTGCGCCGGCCCGGGGGCTGTCCGTGCACCGAGTCGGACAAGGGCTCGCGAAAGACCTGCCTGGTGGTGTCGACGAAGTCGATGTCGTACGACACCTCGAAGTCGTTCTCGAAGAGGCGGAACCGCCATTCCCGCAAGCCGCGGATCACATCCGCGCGTATGGGACCGAGCCTCATGTCGGCCCGGTCGGCGCCGAGAGGGCGAAAGGCCCGCACCGCCGTGTGACGCCCTTGGTGCACCACTATGGCGAAGGCCTCGGCCCGGTTCAGGTTGGGGTAGAAGCTGGTGCCGGTGGCGACCAGCACCTCACCTTTCGGATCGTGGCAGACCATCCAGAAGCGCTCATAGGCCCGCGGGTCGCCGGTCCAGACCACCCTTATCGGGTCTGGGGTCTGATGGATCATGAAATCGTCGAGCGGAGACAGGGGGAACTGCTCCTCGAAGTGGGCGTCATCGACGGTGAAGTCCGGGGCTGTCTCCTCGCCCGGGCTCCCCGCGGCCCGCTCTCCGGGGGCGCCTACCACGGTCGGGACCTGATGCTTTCCATGAGAACCCCCCGACTGTCAGCCCTGGCCTGGCGAGAGGAGCAGCCCCCGGCGCGCACGACCCGGCCGAGAAGGTCCCGCAGCGACTCGTTGCGGGTGTTGGCCTCGGTTACGTCCTCCTGCCAGTTGCCCGTCAGCGGTGGCGGCGTGCTCCCGAGGAGGGCCAAGTCGCCGGCATCCAAGGTTGCCTCGTTACCGGATCGCAACTGGTTCAAGAATCCCGCCAGTCGCTCATTGTCGGCCCGCAGGTAGGGAACCATCTGCTCGAGGGATCGCTCGATCCTGCGGAGCGTCCGGATGCATTGCCGGAGGTCCCCCGAGATGGCATCTGACGTCTCGTCGCTTCCGGCGACTTCTTCGAGGTCCCTCACCAGCAGAGCCATCTCCTCGCGGGGATTCGGTCTCACTCCGTGCCTCCTTCGAGCTGCCAGGCCCCTTCGAGAAGCGTCCCGAGGACGCTGCTGGTCGGACGGTAGGGCTCGGAGCTGCGGCCCTCCAGGTAGGATCGCAGCCCGCTGACCTGCATCACCGCGGTGCGCAACGCGGCGAAGACGTTCCACCAGCGCAGGGAACCACGGGAGACGGATATCCCGGTGTGACGCTCGTAATGCTCGAGCAGCTCGCTCTGGCTCCAGTGCCTATCGATCAGGTGCTCCCTGGTGCGCAACGGCTGAGTGACCCACCCCAGATCCTCCGCCGGGTCGCCGAGGTGGGCCAGCTCCCAGTCGAGCAGAGCGCTTACGGCGGGGCCCTCCACGAGGATGTTCCCCGGCTTGAAGTCGCCGTGCACCAGGACCGGCGCCGCGGGAGGGGGTAGCGACTCCCGCAGCCAGGCCAGGGCCAGGTCGATCTCCGGATAGGCCTCCAGTTGGTCGTTGCGGAGGACCGCCTCCCAGTAGTCGAGCTGATCGCGGGCGGGATCGACCGGAACCGCCAGCACGTCGACGAGACCGCAGGATTCGACGTCGACCCGGTGCACGTCGCCCAGGAGATCGCAGAACGCCCGCGCTAGAGCGACCCGCTCAGGGAGAGGTCGGTCCCCGTTGAGGATGTAGTAGTCGCAGTCACCAGGCTCGCGCCTCATGATCAACGACGGACTGCCGAACCAGCTCCCGTCGGCGTCGATCCACCGGGCTACCGGGGCGGGAACCTTGGTCGCCTCCAGGCAGGACAGCACCGAGAACTCGGTCTGGCGGTCAGTCTCGACCAGGCCCCCCTTTGGGTCGCGCCGCAGGATCAACGACTCGGTGACGACGTGGCCCCCGCTCCGGTAGCTGAGATCGAAAGCCCAGTTCTGCCTGGACCTTCCCGCCGTCAGGCGTCGGAGCCCGGTGACCGCCGGGGGCGGCCCGGGGAGGTGCTCGGCGAAGAAGCGGGCCAACCACTCGTCCATCTGATCGCGGTCAGCCCCTGTGACCGCCCCAGCGCTCACGACCGACCCTCCGGTGGCAGGGATGACATCAAAGGGGCGGGCACCGACCGTCCCGATACCGGTCCGAGGTCTCTGAGCAGAAAGTGCTTCTCGGCGGCCGACCCGATGGACGCTCCCGAAGGTGTGATCGGCAGGTCGTATTCGAAAGCCAGGTCGACCAACTCGTCGCGTGACCGGCTCCGGCAGGCTTCGGCTAGCCGGGACCTGATCTCGGCGGCCCTGACGACCCGCTCGGCATAGGTCGCCAGGTCCGCGTGGTCCACCCAGTCCTGCCATCCGAAGGCCAGGCACAGCCGTCTCCAGATGTGGTCTTCAAGCACCGCCACCGTGACCTCCAACCCATCGGAGGCCGCAAACCGACCGTAAGTGGGTTCCTCCCGTTCATAGGCTTCCTCCTTGACCCGGCTCCAGAGGACGGACGTGTCGAGCATGGCGGCGTCGATGAAGCAGCCGCGACCGGTGACGAGGGCGTGCCTCCACGACGCCACGATGGCCAGCGCCGCCATGCTCGCCGTCCCGAGGTCCACCCAGGGAATCCCTATACCGACCTCGGCACCCCGGATACCGGCGAGGCCCTGCAGGTTGAGATCGTGCACGGGTACCCCCGCCAGAGGGCCGGACTGACCGGTACCGCTGATGGAGCAGTACACGAGGGCGCCCTTCAGCGCCGCGAGGGTGTCCACGCCAGCGCCCAGCCGGGAGGCCACACCGGGGCGGAAGCCCTCGACGAACACGTCGGCCACCGCAACGAGACGGTGGAGACGCTCGACGTCGCCGGCAGCTTTGAGGTCGAGGCGGACGAACTCCTTGCCGTCGTTGACCATCGCGAACATGGCCGGGTCTATGGACCGGGCCGGGTCCCCCATGGGCGGCTCGACCTTGATCACTCTGGCCCCGAGAGAAGCAAGTAGCGCGGTGCAGTACGGCCCGGGGAGTTGCTGGCTTATGTCGACCACCGTCATATCCGACAACGGCATCTGGGTGGCCATGTCCAAGAGACCCTCCACCGGGTCGGAGGTGGTCATCGGCGCTCCGCCGAAGCGGCGCGGTCGGGGAGCAGGTCGAGCAGCAGTCTCCGCGACAGCTTGCCGGTGGCGGTCAGAGGAATGGTCTCGACCACTTGCACCGCGTGAGGAACCTTGTAGGAGGCCAGTTCGTTCCGGCACCTTTCGAGCACCGTCTCGGGGTCCAACGCGACGCCGGGAACGGCCCTTACGAAGGCCACGATCCTCTGGTCTCGCCGCGGGTCCGGCGCCCCCACGACGACGACCTCGGCAACCCCGGGAAGGCCGGCCACGAACGCCTCGATCTCCGCCGGTGAGACGTTGATCCCGTTGGTCTTGATCATGTCGCTGTCCCTGGTGACGAAATGGAAGTAGCCGTGGTCGTCGAGCACCCCCACGTCACCGGTCCGGTACCACCCGTCTTCGGTGAAGGTGGCCCGATTCAGCTCGGGCGCTTTGAGGTATCCCGGGGTGACCCGGCCGCGTACCTGCACCTGGCCCGGTTGGCCCGCTTCGAGCGCCTGTCCGCTCTCCTCCTCGACGATCCTGATCTCGAAGCCGGCCAGCGGGGGCCCCTGGGAGCGGAGGCGGATATCCAGTGGAGCATCGCTCGGAGTCACGCAGCAATTCCCGTAGGTCTCCGTTGAGCCATAGATGTTGCAGACCCCGTCGACTCCCAAGCCGTCCACGACCATCATCACTTCCTCGCTGCGGCCGATCGTGAGGCCTTTGCCGACGGTGGCGAAGGCCTCACGAACGCCGGGCACGGCCAGCAGTGCGTAGGTCATGGCGGGCAGCAGGTAGGCCGCCGTGCACACCTCGTCGGCCACCTGGCGGACCGCCGCCGCAGCGTCGAACTTCTCCTGGACGACCAGCGTCGCCTGGTGGGTGAAGGTGGCCACAAGCGCGTTCGCCGCTCCGAAGCTCCAGAAGAGCGGAGAGCCCAACCAGACCCGGTCATCGGGGGTGAGCCCCATGCGCTCGCCGATCTCGAAGCCGTTCTCGACCAGATGACCCTGGAGTAGCGGTACCCCTTTCGGGTCGGCGGTCGACCCTGACGTGTAGAGGACCACTGCGGTCGCGTCAGTTTCGGGTTCACCCACGGCCGCATCCTCACCGCCGGAGCGCAGAAACTCGTCTACCGGCAGCAGTCCCGCCACCCCCGGCGCGCCCTCGCCGAGCACTATTACAGCCTCGAGGTGGGGAAAGCGGGCGGAGGACCAATCCCCCGGCGTTCCCTCCACGATTTCCGGGACCAGGGCGAGCAGCGGATCGAGGAGACTTCGCTCCCCCACCGTGGCGGCCATCACCAGGACCTTGGCCTCCGAGTGCCCGAGCAGGAACTCCAGATCCCGCTCCTTGACCCAGGTGTGGAACGCCGCGACCGTCGCGCCAGACAGCCCGGCGCCGACCAGCGACACCACCCACCCGGCACTGTTGGGCGCCAGCAGCCCGACCGTATCGCCCTTGCCGACACCGATCCGGGCCAGCGCCCCCCCGAAGGCCTCGGCCCGCTCCGCCAACTCGCCGTAGGTGAGCCGTGTCCCCTGGTCGTCCACGATGGCCGTTCGCTGGGTCGCCTCGCCGTCGGCGGCGTACCTTCGCACGAGCCCGGCCAGCGTGGGGGCTAACGGGCGTTCCATGTGACGCTTCTTTCTCCCGCTCTCAACGTGTGCACCTAATTTCCTTCAGACGATGGCTACCGGTGCGACGGGCGAAGCCGTCGAGCCGACCAGAGGGATCGGGGCGGCCAGGAAGAAGAACGTCGCGACACCCGCTCGCGCCAGGTCGTCGAGCACCATGTTCTCGATCACGGGGATGCCGCACTCCCGTAGCAGCAGTTGGTGGACCGGGAAGGCCGTCCCCGGCGCGGACGGTTGGGCCTCGATGGCGTAGTTGTCGGCGCCGACTAGGGCGACACCCTGGTCGGCCAGCCACCTCGCTCCTGACACGTCCAAGCCCGGCTCGGTGGCGAAGTAGTGCGCCGGGTCGGCTCCGGCGCGGGCCATCCAGCCGGTGTAGAGGAGCACGGCGTCGCCGCTCGTGATGACTACCCCCGCCCGGTTCGCCGCGCCCTCCAGGTCCTCGGCGCCGAATGGGCGAGCGTCGTGATAGTCCTCGGGGTCCTGTCCGAGATCGAGCAGGACTCCTCTGGTCGCCACGGGTGGGAGTTTCTCCACCCCGCAGCGCTGGGCTCCAGTCGTGCTACGAACGGACGAAGCCGGGTGCCCGTTGTAGAGCAGGTCGTCCCGCCAGACGTGACACAGCGCGTCGACATGGGTACCCGAGTGGCTCGAGAAGGAGACCACGTCCTCGGCGAACTGGAAGCCGCCCGGCCGACGGGCTCCCGCGGCGTAGTCGCCCCCGTCACGGGCCATGTACCGCTCGGGCCGCTTCCGGTGCTGGGGCATCGGCGTTCCCGGGCCGAGGGGCTGGGCCAGGGGGTAGACCCTTCCCTGGGTCACCGCCCGCGTCGCGGCCAGCACGGTCGACGCGTCGATCAGGTTCGTCGCCCCCTGCTCGTCGTCCCGTCCCCAACGACCCCAGGCTGGGGATTCGGGTTGGAGTCCGTCGCTGACGGCGCTCACTTCAGATGCTCGTCGAACCACTCACGGGCATTGCGGAGCACCTCTTCGAGGTGCTCGCCGTAGTACACGGCGTGATGTCCGATGGGACCCATCCAGACGAGCTTCTTCGGCTCGCCCAGGTGCTCGTAGAGGCTGTTGGTCTCGTCGTTGGATATGAGACCGTCGTCTTTGACTCCGATCAGCAGAACCGGACGGGGCGCGATCCTGGACGCGTAGGCCTCCGGGGAGAAGCCGAGGATGAAGTCCCCGTCGCGAAGCCTCAGCTTGAATGCCCGCTCGGGCACCTTGGACCTGAGATTGCGCTCGCTCTCGATCGACTCGGGGTCGCGAACCATGATCTCCTCGGGCTCGATCTGCTCCGATACCCCGGTGAGCACCCGCCGGACGCGGTCCTCTTCGAGTCTCCTGGTGAACTCGATCCATTCCCAGTTGCGCCGCAGGGAGTGGATCCACCGGTAGCCGTCGCCGAAGCCTACCGATGAGACGACACAACGGATGCGGCTGTCGGTGGCCGCCGCGGCGATCACGTTGCCCCCTCCGAAGCTGGTCCCATAGACGCCGATACGTTGGGCATCCACACCCTCCACCGTCGTGAGGAAGGTAACGGCGCACTGGATGTCCTCGACCTGCTCGTTGGGTTCGAGGCGCCACCTTTCCCCCTCACTCTCGCCGAACCCGCGGTAGTCGAAGATCAGCGCGGCGTAGCCGGCGTTGGCGAAGTACTTGGCGAAATTGTCCACGTTCATCTTCTTCAAGCCACCGAAGCCCTGGCACATCACCAGGCCCGGGATGGACCGGTCGGCGCCCCGGTCAGCCGGCCAGAACAGCTCGGCGGCGATGCGGGCCCCATCGCTGTAGAACCACACGTCCTGGCGCCGCACCCGACCCCACGGGGTGTCCACTTCCTCCAGCGCTCCGAGATTGGTGGTGCGAATCGGTTCGGTGTTCATGTCACTCCTAAGTGTCAGTGATCGCGGGCGGCCGGTACGAACCGGTAGCTAGGCAGATCGTCTGCCGCTCCGTACTCGACGCGCACCGGCATGCCGATGAGCGCCGGGCCGAAGTCGGCTCCGATCAGGTTCCCCATCAGGAGCGGTCCCTCGGCCGTTTCGACGAGAACGAGGGCGTAGGGGACCCGAGCGTCGAGATGGTCGGCGAAGGAGTGCCGGTACACCGTGTAGCTCCACACGGTGCCGTCACCCGAGATCGCCGACCACTCCAATGAGCGCGAGAGGCAGTCCGGGCAAACGGGGCCCGGGGGGGCAAGCCAGCGTTCGCAGGAGCGACAGCGCTGCAGGTGCATGTCCTCCCGGGCCACATACCGCCAGAACATCTCCTCTTCGGGTTCCATCACGGAGCTCCGTAGGCCACGGCGATGGCGTATTCGCGAAATCCGCCGCTGGCACAAAAGAGTGCCTTCTGGCATTTGACCGGGGTGGTCACGGCATCGCCACGCAACTGTCTGACGGCATCCACATGGTGGAGCCACCCGACCATGTATCCCTCGGAGAGCTGACCGCCGTTGGGATTGACCGGCGTCGGGCCGCCCGGAAGGATCCCGCCATCGGCGATGTAGGAGAGGGCCCGGCCCGGTCCCACCAGACCCAATGCCTCGAGGGTCATGGGGACCATGGGACTGTGCGGATCCTGGATGTAGTAGGCGTCGAAGTCGGAGGTGGGTATGCCGGTGGATTCGCTGATATCGGCCCCCAGGCGAGCCAGGTGGGGGGTGAGGAGATGATCTTTGTTCTGCAACATCCGCAGAGGATCCCGCCGGGCCATCCCCAGCACAGGAACGGCGCTCCGGCACTGCGAGGCAACCTCCTCGTTGGCGACGATGAGCGCTGCGCCTCCATCGGTGATGCTGGCGATGTCGAGGACGGTGAGCGGCTCTGTGATCACCCTCGCCGACCGGTAGTCATCCATGGTGAGGGGAGACCTACGGTAGGCGAGAGGGTTTCTCGCAGCATTGGCCCGCATCTGTATGGCGTAGTGCCCGAGGAGCGAGGCGTCGGCGCCGGTGTCGTGGAGATACCGGTTGAAGCCCAGAGCCGACATGGTGGCGGGGTTGTAAGCCCCGAATCGTTCCCACTCGGGGCGCAACGGGCGGCGGAACCGGTAGCCCGCGGTCTTCTGGTTGGTGGCGTAGCAGCAGGCGACGGCCGAGGCTTGGCCGGAGGCCAACATGCCGATGGCCAGAGCCAACGAGAATCCCGAGGTGCCGTATTGGAGGGAGCCGCTGGCCCGGGGATTGAGTCCGATGATCTGCCCGAAGCGGGTCAGTTCCATGCCGCCCGAGCCGTCCTGCATCTCCTGGGTCACGAGGCCGTCGAGCATGCCCTTGTCCAATCCGGCGTCGGTCACGGCGGTGTCGAACGCGGCGACGCCGAGCTCCCACGAGGAGACGCCTGGGTGCTTGCCCTGTGCCGTGGCGCCCACCCCCACCACATAGGCGAGGGGCTTCCGACCACCGGTCGCGTCGCGCCCGCTCAACGGTCCGCTCGAGTTTCGGCGGCCGCAACGGTCGGGATGGAGACGGTCAGAGCTGCGACCAGGCTGTCGTCACGTCCTTCCTCCGGTGCGCTCTCACCCAGTTGCTCGAAGCCGGGGCCGTCCCAAGGTGGACGAACCCGCAGGACCGCCCCGACCCTCGACTGTTCGAGCACGACATGGTCGCGTTCTCGAAGGAGGCCGCCGGCGTCGAGCACGCCCCCCAGCGGGCGCGACACCGGCGTCAGGTATCGGGCGGCCGGCGACGCGGCCCAGAGTTCGGAGGGCTGCCGGGCGATGAGTCGGGCCAGCCCGGCGTAGACGAAGTCCTCCTCCCGCAGGCGCTGGGCGTTGGTGGCCAACCGGGGATCGGCCAGCTGGGGATCGTCCAGTGCCGCTACCAGCTCCTCCCATTCGGCGTCGGTGGCCGCCTCGACGGCCAGCCAGACGCCATCCGCGCTGCAGAAGGCCCCGGATGGGCAGCAGTGCCGGCTGCGGCTGCCGCGAGGCCCCTGGCGGGCCGGAGGCTCGGCCATCTCAGGCTCGGCCGCCGACAGGGCCGTGGCCAGCTGCGACACCTCGATCGCCACCTCGGGTATTCCGCGGGACCGGGCCAGCAAACCGACCAGAGCCCCCTCCGCGGTGACGAGCGCCGACATGTAGTCGAGCAGTGCCCCTCGGAACCGCTCGGGGGTCCCTCCATCGGCGCCGCTCAGCGACCACAGTCCGCTCACCGCCTGGGATATCTGGTCGAGCGCTCCTTTGGCGGCCAGGGGGCCGCGGGGACCGAACCCCGAGGCGGACACGTAGACCAGGTCCCCGTTGCGAGGGTGCAGCTGTGCCGCACCCAGACCCAGCCGGGCGGCGGTACCGGGGCGCCAGTTCTCCACGAACACATCCGCTGCCGCGGCCAGACCGGCCGCGGTGGCCCGATCCACGGGATCCTGCAGGTCGAGGGTGCAGCACAACCGCCGACCGTGACTGAGGACCATGAAGGGGAGCGCCTCCCCGCGGCGGAAGGGCCCCACGTGGCGCATGAACTCCCCGCCCGGCCTTTCCATCTTGATCACGGTCGCACCCAGATCGGCCAATAGGGAGACCGCGAACGGACCCTGGGCCCCTTCTGTCACATCGGCCACGGTGATGCCGCTCAATGGGCCCCTGACGACGTATCGCTCAGGGCTCTCGCGCTTCGTCGCCCGCCAGGCCGACCGACCGGTCCAGTCGCTCGCTGTCGGTGGCCCGTTCGACAGTGTCGGCGGCGCCGCCCGTTCGCCGCACAGAGTCCAAGGGGAAGTGAGCCCCACGGCGTCCCCTTGGGCCCTCATCCCGTTGTCGATCACCTGGGGCTGTGCAACCGCGTCATGGAAGCGGACCCTTTCCGCGCACATCCCTCCGCAGTCGCCGACCAGATCCTCGACCCGGGCCACGCTCATCTCTGACAGCACGGCGGCGAGCTCTTCAGCCAGCTCCGATTTGTGATTGGTGCGGGCCGGATAGGTCGCAAAGCGCGGATCGCTGACCAGGTCCGGTAGGCCCACCCGCCGACAGAACTCGGCCCATGCGGCCTCGTTGCGGAAGAAGATGATCTCGACCCAACCGTCGGCACACCGGAAGCCATGCTCGGGGCTCTGCCACTGGTAGCCGGCGAAGCCGATCCACTCGTCGGGAGACGAGTGGGCGATGATCTGGTTGGAGATGAGCGTTGCCGCGGTGCGCAGGACGGGAACCCTGACCCGGCCAGGGCGCAGGGGGCGGCCCTGAGAGCAGGCCGCCAGGACGGCCTGGGACGCGATCACGCCCTGGGCCCAGGTCACCACGTCCCAGCCGATCCTCACTGGCGGGCCGTTCAGCTCACCGAGGTATGACAGCATTCCTGTTGCCGCCTGGACCGATAGCTCTCCCCCGAAGCCCTCCCAGTCCGATTCGACCAGCAGAGAAGCGCCGCGTTCGAGGTTCTCCCGGCCCATTTTCTCGACGACCGGGCGTCCCGCCAGGATCACGTCGGCCTCGGACGCAAGCTGTTGCTGGTCCGGACCTGGACCCGATGGCAACGACCGCACATCGGCGCCGAGGTAGGCGAGTCGGCCCGCGGCCAGGGTCAGGGCCCGGTCACCTCCACAATCGAGTACCCGCAGACCGGCGAGCAGACTGGACAGTGCCGACCCCGGAGCGGAGCCGCGCTCTGGGGTCCGATGGGCCGTCGCGGTCACTGGGTGACCGAGTAGTGAACGTGGCGTCCTCCGTCGACGAGCACGTTGATCCCCGTCACCGAGGCGAACTGGATCGAGCACAGGGCCACGGCCACCCCCGCTACCTCGGACGGCTGGACCGCCCGACCCAAAGGGATCGACGAGGACAGGCGCCGCTCGGCCTCATCTCGTGACAGCCCCGTGCCCTCGAGCCGGGCGAGGCGATCCTGGCGCCGGTCGGTGTCGGTGTCGCCCGGGCTAACCGCGTTCACCCGGACGCCGTCAGCGGCCAGGAGGGCGGCGTAGAAGCGGGTGGCGGACAGGATGCCGGCGTTGATGGCGCCGACGTGGGGCGTCTCGCCGGTCGGCACGCACCCGGCGATCCCAGCGACGTTGACTACGGCACCCTTGTTGGCGACGAGATGGGGGCGTGCAGCGTCGATGATGGCGCTGTAGGAGATGAGCTTCTGCTGGGCCAGCTCCTGCCAGTCGGCGGGGGTTAGCTCAGCCAGCGAGCGGTAGGCGAACGAAGCCGCATTGTTGATCACGAAGTCGATCCGGCCGAATGTCTCGAGAGCGCTCCCGACCAGCCGCGCCGCCGCAGCCGGGTCGTTGAGGTCGGCCGGCGCCAGGACGACGTTGCGACGCTCGTCCCCCAGACCGGCTCGGGCTGTCTCCACGCTCTCGGGTGACCGGCCCGTCCCGAACACCGACGCGCCCTCGGCGACGAGGGCCCTGACCATGGCCGCTCCGATTCCTCTGGTCGCTCCGGTGACGACCGCCACCTTGCCAGCGATTCCTGCGTCCATCTCTCAACCTCCTGTGGAAGATGCCAGGACGGCGAACGCGTCCGGGGCCGACTCGATGTCCAGTGCCGATGAAGCTAGGGAGACGGCCTGGTCCTCCGAGGAGATCCGGGAGGCCAGTCTGACGAACTTGCGTATCAGGTCCTGTTCCAGCTGCTCGTCGATGTGCAGACCGCGCGGCTCGCGTCTTCCGCGCTGCCAGGTCCGGCCGCTGGCCCGCACCTCGACCGTCGCCGGCCAGGTACCTGGGTCACGGTCGAAGATGGCCGACTGCTCGGAGTCGACGACGACGCGGGTCGCGGCGGCTATCCGCTCGACTTCGGCATGACCGAGGTGCCCGGCCAGTTGCTCGGGCCAGAGGTAGTCACCGGTGACCGTCGCCACCCCGGCGCAGAATGGGTAGCTCCCACCGGCGGCCGCCGCCGTGGTCGGGCTCGTGTACGGGGTGGCGGCCGAGATGGTGGCGTGCTGGTCAGGAATCCGGATTTCCATCTGCTCAATCGACTCGGCCTCGAGCCCCTCCTCGCACAGATCCAGTAGGCAGTCGAGGGCGGTGTGCAACGTGTGGGCGGTGCTGTGCAGCTTGAACGCCACGTCGCCGACCGCCCAGGTGTCGGGTCCCAGGTAGTCCTCGGCCCCCGAGTCGACGGCGTCGGCCATGTAGGCCCGCAGGAATCCTCCGTCACCTTCGATCATCCCGGCCTCCCCCTCCAACCCACTTAGGGCGAGCATCACGGCCGTGACACCCCCTCGTGCCGACTCACCGGAGTGAACCCGGATCGATGAGGCTGGACCGGGGGCGTGGCGGCGGAGGCCCCCACCGTAGTTGCAGGCGATCTCGATAGCCGTCTGGGTGGTCGCGGCGGGCAGACCCCAGGCGTGGGCCACGGCCGCAGCTGCTCCCACCGCTCCCGCCGAAGCGGACGGTCGGAAACCCCGGATCTGGTGCCCCATTCGCGGGGAGCCGTTGTTCAGCGAGCGGGCCAGGAATTCCATCACCTGGTAACCGACCACCAGGGCGGCGAGCAGTCGCTCCCCCGTGACCACCCGGGAGCGAGCGGCGGCCAGAAGCGCCGGCACCACGACGGTGTTGGGGTGGGCCACCGACCTGAGCGACGTATCGCCGTAGTTCTCACTGAACGCGTAGGTGCCGAACAGGAAGGCGTCGTCGTCGGGCCGGCTGCCGTCCCGGCCGGGGAGGAGGACGTCACGCTCGGCGCCCGATCCTGTGACCTTGGCCAGGTACCGTCTCGCCACGGCCCCCGCCTCGGAGGCGTAGCCGCCGGCGGTGACGCCCAACCCGTCCAGCCAGTGAAGCCGGGCCGCCTGGCGGGTGATCTCCGGCAGGCTGGAAAACTCCGCCGCCACGGAAAGGTCGGCGAAGCGCGTGGAGAGTGAGTCGGCCGTGGTCATTTCATCCCTCTCGTGCCGCACCGGCTTCGCGTGCCGCACCGGCTTCGCCTGCCGCACCGGCTTCGCCTGCCGCACCGGCTTCGCGTGCCGGGCCGGTCTCCAACCATTCCGCCACGGTTCCGGCCATCCCGCCGGCCAGTAGGAGCATCAAAGCAAGCCGGGCCTTCAGACCGCTCAACTCCGTCGAGAAGACGCAGCCCATCCGACGCAGACCGTTTCGGCTCGGCGATCCCTCAACCTCGGGGGCCACCGCGGGCCTGCCGCTGCGGCTGGCGATCACCACCGGGATGTCGCGCCGGCGGAGCCGCTCGAGTGCGCCGAAGGCCGCCTCCGACACGTTCCCGGCCCCCGTTCCGCACACGACCAGGCCATCGGGTCCCAGATCGTCGATGGCTCTGATGGTGCGCCCGTCGTCGCCGCTGACGACGGTGACCAGGGGCACGAAGGGGAGCGGGCCGGGCGCTGGCGCAGGCAGGACGCGTCGGGGGCGGCCGGCGTAGGGGCCCAGCAGCTGCAGGTCGGATACGGCTCCGAGGGGGCCCGGCCCGTAGGATCGAAAGGCGTCCCGGTTGGCCGGGTCGGCCTTGTAGACGTATCGGGCCGAGTGCACCATCCCGGCGAGGACCACCACGACGCCCAAGGCGGCGACGTCGGACCGGCGGGCGAGTACGACGGCGTCGAGCAGGTTGGCGTCGCCGTCGTAGCCGACGGTTCCCGGGGTGGCCATGGCGCCGGTGATGACGCAGGGGACCAGTCCGCCCCACACCATCTCGAGGGTGAAGGCGATCTCCTCCAGCGTGTCGGTGCCGACCGTCACCACGACGCCGTCGGCTGACGAGTCGGCACGGATGGCCTCGATCTGCCGGGCCAACTCCAGGCCGTCCTCGAGGCCGACCTCGACGCTCGAGCGCCTCCACAGCGGAACCATGGTGGCACTGGCGGAGGTCACGACCGGCTCCAACCTGTGCTGGCCGGCCAGCCCGATGTGTTTGCCGTCACGGGGGTCAACGGTCGAGCCGATGGTGCCCCCGGTGGTGACGACCACGACCCGCGCCTGGGTTCGGTCATGCTTGGTGACATCCAGTCGGGCTGCTACCACTAACCCATCGCTACTTCTGGGCGCCAGCGAAGCACCCGACGCTCCACGAGGCGCCCCAGCAGATCGATGGCGCCGGCGATGACCGCGATGACGAGCAGCCCGGCGAATATCTCCGCGGTGTTGAAGACCCCGGATCCGGCGACGATCCAGTTGCCGATGCCTTCCTGAGAGGCAAACATCTCCCCGACCACCGCGCCGGCCACGGCGTAGGCGATGGACAGGCGCATACCGGCCACCACCCACGGAAACGTGGACGGCAGCATCACCTTGCGGATGATGTCCCAGCGCGACGCCCCGAGGAGGCGCGAGACCGTCACCACGTCCGCGTCGACCGACCGGGCCCCGGCCGACGTATTGGTGAACACTATGAATACGACCAGGGAGAACACCAGGGCGACCTTCGACGTCAGGCCGATGCCGAACCACAGGATGAACAGCGGTCCCAGCGCGAATCGGGGGAGGCTGTTGAGGATCGTGATGAACGGGTTCAGCACGGCGAGCAGTCTGGGGGTGAAGGCCAGGGTGAAGCCTGCCGCGACTCCTGCGACCACCCCGAAGACGTAGCCGACGACGGTCTCTTGGAGGGTGACCCCCACGTTGTTCCAGATCTGGCCGCCGCGGTAGAGCTTGACCATCTCGTCCCATATGGCGGTCGGTTTGCTGACCGACAGTTCGGTCAGCACCTTGTGATCGACGAGCATCTGCCAGGTGACCAGGAATATGGCCAGCAGCAGCATCTGCCAGGCGAAGCGGATCAACCCCGCCCGGCGCGACCGGGTCGGGCGAGCGGGCCCCGGTTCGGGTTCCGACGGCTCGACCGGGACAACGGCTTCAGCTTCTAGCACTTCCACCCCCTCGGGACACGGGTTGGATCGGTTCGGTGTCATCGAGCAGATCCAGCACCTGTGCGAACAGTTCGTGGTAGCGGGGCACGCGGTGCATGGCCCGCAGGTCCCGGGGACGTCCGAGGTCGACCACGACCTCCTCCTTGACCACGGCCGGACTCGAGGTCAGCACCACGATCCGGTCGGCCAACGCCAACGCCTCGCCCACATCGTGGGTGACCAGCAGGACCGTCGAGCGGTTCCGCTCCCAAAGGTCGAGGAACAGAGATTGGAGCCGGACCCGGGTCTGGGCGTCGAGTGCCGAGAAGGGCTCGTCCATGAGCAGGATTTCGGGATGGCAGGCGAACGTCCTGGCCACCGCCGTTCTCTGGCGCATACCCGACGAGAGTTGGGCCGGGTAGCGCCCCGCCGCCTTCTCCAGACCGACTTGGGCGATCATCTCAGCGGCGACCCGGGCCCGTTCGCCTTTACCGACCCCTCGCAACTCGAGTCCGTACTCGACATTGCGCTGAACCGTCCTCCAGGGTAGGAGGGCGTCGCGTGACGGCATGTAGGAGAGGCCGGGATGGATCCCGGTGACCTTCTCCCCGTCGATGTCGATCCGACCCCGATCGGGCTTGTAGAGGCCCGAGATCATGTTCAACAGCGTGGTCTTGCCGCCCCCGCTCGGGCCGAGCAGCGCCACGAACTCCCCCGGCCGGACCTGGAAGCTGACCGACTTGACAGCCAGTACGTCGGGCCCCGACTTCGACTTGAAGGTGATGGAGACGTCATCGATGGCGATCTTCGCCGGTTCAGACGCCGACGGAGGGTCCTCGATGCCCGTAGTAGTGGTCAATGCTCCCTCCAAACTTTGGATCCCGGCCCCTTCGGGCAGTCTCCCACCTGCCGGGGTGGCCGCCCGTTCGGCCACAGCCCCTAGCCGTTCCATACCACTTCGCTGAACGGAAGGGCCGCGCCGCTCACCTCTCCGATCTTCTGTCCGACGGTCTCGGCGTTCTGCACCTGCGTCGGAGTTATGGTGGCGCTGACGTCGTGGGAGACGTGGTCCTGGATGATCGAGGTCAGCGCAGCCACGCTCAGGCCGGGGAAGTCGGGGGCCACCGCTTGGGCTACCGCCGCGGCGTTGGCCGGGTCCGAGATGAAGGTGTCAGCGGCGTTCAGCGCGGTCTGTACCCGCTTGGCCACGTCGGCGTGGGCGGTCAGGTAGCTGTTCTGAGCGTCGACCTGGGTGTAGGCGTAGGTGGCGAACTCGGTCGGCCCCTCGTCCTTCTCCCAGGACAAGACGCTGCGACCCAGGTTCATCTGGGTCAGCTCGTACTCCATGGGCTCGTAGGCCACCACGCACTGGACGCTTCCGGACTGAAGGGCGGCGATGCCCGAGGCGGCGCTGCCAACCGAGACGACCTTCAGGTAGGTGAGCGGCAGACCGGCGGCCATCTGGGAGTAGTTGACCATGTCGGCGGTCAGCGAGCCCTGGGAGGTGATCCCCACGGACACTCCCTTGAGATCCTGCATGATCGCCGGGTACTGGTGGGCGTGGGGCACCGAGACGCTGTTGTTGCACCACAGATCCTGGGGGAACTGCGAGTAGAGCGAGGACACCACCCGGAGGTCGACGCCCTTCGAGCGGACATTGACGGCCTCGGGAATCGTCCCGATGGCGAACTGTGCTCCGCCGGCCACCAGAGCCTGGACCGCCGCCGAGCCCGATGTCGTCTTCACCACGGTGGCGTCGATCCCGTTCTTCTGGAAGTAACCCAAGCGATTGGCCGCGAAGATGGGGAGGCTCGGCATGCTCGCCGGAAAGGCGGCGATGGACACGCTGGCAGGAGCGACCGGGGCCGTCGTCGCCGGGGTGGTCGGCGAAGATCCGGCAGTGGTGCTGCTGGTTCCAGCCGAAGCTGCCGGGGTCGTCTTCGAGCTGCTGGAGCAGCCAGCGGCCACCAAGGCCGCGACAGCAGCGAAGCTGGCGGCGCGGGCGGCCCGCTTGTGTGTGGAATTCATCTTCTGTGTCCCCCGTTCGAGTCACCAGCATCTTCCGGCTTCCGGCGGTTCGGCAGTGCTGAAGCCATATGGCGTGATCCTTGTTGTTCATCGGTCAAAAGCGACGGCCCACCGATCACAGTTCTCACAGCTGGCCGTGCCTCCCCTCGACGACTGGCAGAGGCCGCCGGTTCGGCCTCCCCTAACCAACCAGCTAGCTGGTTGGTTAGGATGTAACATAGCACCTCACGGGGGGAGTATCTAGGTGGACGAAACAGTCGGCGGAAGGGAAGCGAATACCCTGGAGGACGTGACGGTTCAGGACCCTGGCCCGGGCCAGCGACCGAGACGCCGACGGTCGAGGGAGATGACCGAGGAAGCGATCTACTCGACCGCCGCCCGGCTTTTCGCCGAGCAGGGCTACGCGTCGACGACCCTGGAGAACATCGCCAGCCAGGTGGGGGTCCACAAGAGCACGATCTTCCACTACGTGACCATCAAGGACGAGTTGCTGGCGACCATCCTCGATCGAGGACTGCGCGACTACGTGGAGTCACTGGAGAAGATCGCCCGTGAGTCCGATTGCGACGGCGCCACCAGGTTCCAGGCGGCGGTGCGCAACCACCTGCGCTTCGTGTTCGAGCACGGCCGCGAACTGAAGATCTTCCTACGGGAACGTCAACATCTGAACAGCCGGAAGGGCCGGGCCTACCTCCAGATGAAGGAGCGCTACGAGGCTCTGTTCATCTCCATCGTCGAGGACGGCATCGCCGATGGGAGCATGGTGGAGCGCGATCCCGCCCTTCTCTGCCTGTTCGTCCTCGGGGCCGCCAACTCCATCGTCGAGTGGTTCAGCCCCGAGGGCCGCATGAGCGCCGACGAGGTGACCGAGCAGTTCATCGAGACCATCGTGACCCCTACGACCCTGCCGGCCAGACGGAGTTCCCCGGCGGCCGCCCGGCGGAAGTGAGCGGGACGTCCGGCCAGCCCATGAAGGGTCAGAGCACGGCGTAGGCCGACGCCGGACTTCCGACCCCCCCGGGGACCTTGAGCACACCACCGGAGACGAAGAACTCGTACCTCTGGTGGCTACGGCACAGGTCGGCAAGCTCCTTCAGGGTCCACATCTCGCCTAGAGGCATGCCGAGGAGGGGGATGAGGCGGTAGTGGAGAAAGCCGGCCACACGGCTGACGGGCATCACCTCGACGGCCGGATTGTCCGCGACGATGGCAGCCACCCGATGGTCCCACAGCCACGCTGCGGTACGCCGGCTGGACTCGAGCCCCGGGCAGGTGAAGGCGTCCTCGGCGGCGCCGACCTTGCCGTGGCGGCGGAACCGCTCCTCCAATCCCAGCTCGAGGTACCAGTCGATCCACCCTGTCCGCACCAGCACGATGTCGCCCGGCCTCACCTCGCTGCCCTGGGCCGTCAGAGTGTCGTCGAGCAGGTCCGCACCGATGACGAACTCGTCCTCGGGACCGAAGGGCTGGTCTAGGCGACGGCAGTGCTCAACCACGTCGATCAGAACACCTCGGCTGATGATCCCCCGCTGGGCCCAGTGGTGGATCCCGAGGTCGTCGGTCGTGTCGAGGTCCTCGTCGGTTCTGCCCCCCCAGTAGCCGTGGGACCGGAACTTGACGTGCCGCAAGCCGTCCCACTGCGAGCCGAACTGGGGGTAGAAGCCGTCGAGACGATCGTCGCGCCCGTGGGGCGTAGCCATCATCTCATGTGATGCCGGCTTGCGCCGCGGGAACAGCCCTGGTTCGGTGTCATTGATTCCGGCGCTGAGGCTGACCACCGTGCCCTCCTTCACCGTCCGGGCCCCGGCCCGCACCGAGTCGGGAGTGATGAAGTTGACCGTGCCCAGTTGGTCGTGGCGTCCCCACACATCCCAGGCGTGTCTCTCCTCGCTGCCCGCGACGAGGGGGAGCTCCGAGTACACGGGGATGGAAGTGCCGACAGGTTCGGGGACGGGCATGGGACCTCCGGGTGGTCTCGGACTGGGTGGAGCGGACCCGGAACGCATACGGGAATCCTCCATCCAAGGCTCCCCCGGACGGAACCCCGGTTCGCTGCCCGGGAGACCTTACTCCCCGGCCGCCGGGGTGCTGCGAGTTCCGGGCGGCACCGAGGTCCCGACCCCCGCGGCCGGTACCGGCGTGGAACCATTACGGCCATAAGACCCCGCTCCCGAAGAAGTCGTGCCGGCCTGCCGATGGTCTTGG
>JAGWSF010000011.1 GCA_028876385.1 Acidobacteriota bacterium
CCGTGGTTGCCCTGCTCGCCCGTCAGCCCGTAGAAGCGCTCTTTCAGAATCGGGTCCCTACCGTTCCACAGGGCCACGGCCAGGCACATCAGCTGCTGGTCGTCACAGATGCCGGCCAGGCCGTCCTCGTTCCAGCGGAAGGTCCGCGACGAAGCGTGCTCGAAGGGAAAGTACGTCCAGGCGTCACCGCTTTGGGAATAGTCCTCGCGCACCGTTCCCCAGGCCCGCTCCGACAGGTAGGGGCCCCATCTCCGCCAGGGCAGATCCCCGCGGTCGGCCTGGGCCAGACGTTCCACTTCGGCGTGCATGGGGTCATGCTGACAGACACCGGAATACTTGGACGTCCGTTCCCGTTACCCTGTGGCACAGTTACATGCTTACAGAACGGAGAGCAAGTGTCCCCCCTTGCAACGTCAGCTCTTCCCTTACTCCCGCTGGACGCCGGTGTGGTTCTGCCCGGGATGACCATCACGCTCGCCCTCGAGACGCCCGAAGCCCGCGAGGCGGCCGCGGCCGCCTCTGGTGCGGGTGATCTCCTCGTCCTGGTGCCCCGCAGCGACGCGGCCCGCGGCCCGGCCCGCTTTGCCTCCATCGGCACCCTGGCCAGCGTCGAGCGGCGGGGAGCCCTGCCGGGAGGGACCCAGGCGGTGGTCGTCACCGGTCAGCACCGGGTGACCCTTGGCGCTGCAGTGGCGGCCGCCGGAACGGCCCTGTGGGTGAACGTCGAACCCGTGGAGGAGGGATCGCCGAGCGAAACGGCTCGCGAACAGGCCCGCGAGCTGCGGGCCGTGCTCGAGGCCGTAGCCGAGCACCGCGGCATGGGCCGTCTCTCTGAGTACTTCAGGGCCATCGACGAACCCGGTCGTCTGGCTGACACCGCCGGCTACTGGCCCGAGCTGTCGGTGGAGCGCAAGGTGGAGATCCTCGAGACCGTCGATGTCGACCGGCGGGTGAATCTGGTGCTGGGCTGGGCCCGCGAGGCGCTGGCCGAATTGGAGCTGAAGGACCGCATCCGTACCGACGTGGCCGAAGGAATGGAGCGCACCCAGAGGGACTACATCCTCCGCCAGCAGCTGGCGGCCATCCGTCGCGAGCTGGGCGAGAGCGACTCGGGGGGCGGCGGGGACGACTACCGCGCCCGTCTGGAGGCGCTCGACGCCACCGAGGAGGTCAGGGCCGCCATCGGTCGGGAGATCGACAAGCTCGAGCGCACCAACGAACAGAGCCCTGAGCACGGGTGGATCCGGACCTGGCTGGACACGGTCCTCGATCTGCCCTGGGGCCGGCGTTCGGAGGACCCCATGGATCTGGTCGGCGCCCGGTCGGTGCTCGACGCCGATCATTCCGGTCTCGAGGAGGTGAAGGACCGCATCATCGAACACCTGGCCGTGCGCAAGCTGCGCCGCGAGCGAGCGGCGGATTCCACCGAGGCCACCGACCGTACCGGCCCCGCCGTCCCCAGCCGCCGAGGTGACGGGATGATCCTCGCTCTGGTCGGACCCCCGGGGGTCGGCAAGACCTCTCTCGGGGAGTCCGTGGCCCGGGCCACGGGACGGCAGTTCGTCAGGGTGGCGTTGGGTGGGGTGCGCGACGAAGCGGAGATCAGGGGGCACCGGCGGACCTACGTGGGAGCCATGCCCGGTCGCCTGGCCCGGGCCATCAAAGACGCTGGAACCATGAACCCGGTGGTCCTCCTCGACGAGATCGACAAGCTGGGCGCCGACTGGCGTGGTGACCCGTCCTCGGCCCTGCTCGAGGTCCTCGACCCGGCCCAGAACCACACGTTCCGGGACCACTACCTGGACCTGGACCTGGACCTGTCCGACGTCCTGTTCCTCGCGACGGCGAACTTCGTGGAGCAGATTCCGGTCCCGTTGCTGGATCGTATGGAGGTCGTCCGCCTCGACGGTTACACCGACGGCGAGAAGGTGGCGATCGCCCGCCAGCACCTGCTGGGCCGCCAGCTGGCCCTGGCCGGCCTGCTCGAGGGTGAGGTCGAGGTGACCGACGAGGCCCTGCAGGCCATAATCGACGGTTACACGACCGAGGCGGGGGTCAGGTCGCTCGAGCGCCAGCTGGGCCGACTGCTGCGCAAGGCCGCCGCCCGGGTCGCCGCCGACGGTACGCCGGAAGGGCCCATCGTGATCGACACGGCCGACGTCCGGGCCTGGTTGGGGCGACCCCACCCCCGCCGCGACGTGGCGGCGCGCACCGCCGACCCCGGAGTCGCCACCGGGCTGGCGGTCACCGGCGTCGGTGGAGAGATTCTCTTCGTCGAGGCCTCGGCGTCCAAGGGCGATCCCGGCCTGA
>JAGWSF010000126.1 GCA_028876385.1 Acidobacteriota bacterium
ATCCGACGGCGATACCCGTAACCGGGCCGATCGCCGCCGGGGGGTCACCTGGGAGGCCGAGCAGGATCACGACCACGATCACGATCACGATCACAGCGCCGAGGCGCCTGCCGCCGAGACGGCGGTAGAGACCGAGCACTCCGCGCCCACCGATGAGGCCGAAGGTGGCGCAGCCGACGGCGCCTCCACCGCTGAGGAGCACACCGCGGCGACGAATGAAGAGGTCGAGGTCGGGAATCCGACCGAGACCGAGGTGGCCGAAGCCGAGGCTGAAGCCGAAGCCGAGTCCACTGACGAGGGAGAGAAGTAGATGGGCCAGAAGGTCAACCCGTACGGTTTCCGCCTCGGGGTCACCACCGACTGGAAGTCCCGGTGGTTCAACGACCGTGAGTACCAGAACTATCTGGTCGAGGACTGGCAGATCCGCGACTACCTGATGGGTCAGCTCGAGCGCGCCGCGGTCAGCCGTATCGAGATCGAGCGGACCCGCGACCGCCTGCGCATCGACGTGCACACGGCCCGGCCGGGCATCGTCATCGGACGGCGGGGAGCCGAAGCCGACCGGCTGCGGACCAAGCTGGCCGAGATCACCAAGAACCCCAAGGTCCAGCTCAACATCCAGGAGATCAAGCAGCCCGAGCTAGATGCTGCTTTGATGGCCCAGGGCATTGCCGATCAGCTGACCGGGCGAGTCAGCTTCCGGCGGGCCATGAAGCGGACCGTCCAGACGGTGCAGAAGGCCGGCGCGCTCGGTATCCGCGTGCAGTGCGCGGGCCGCCTCGGCGGCGCCGAGATGTCCCGCCGGGAGTTCTACCGGGAAGGCCGCGTGCCGCTGCACACCCTGCGGGCCGACATCGACTACGGCTTCCGCGAGGCCCGCACCACCTACGGCCGGATAGGCGTCAAGGTGTGGATTTACAAGGGCGACATCCTGCCCTACAAGACCAGCACCGAGGACAAGATCAGCCGTGAGGCGGCCATGGCGGTGGGCGAGACGTCCGGCCAGAACCGTCCCCGCCGGGTTATCTCCGCCGGCGGTGGCCGTCGTCGACCCGACCTGGGCGAGCCCGGTTCAGCTGCGCCGGCCGCACCGGCGCCGGAGCCGACCGAGCCGACCGACACCCCCGTCGACGAGAACCGCCCGATAGTCCAGGTGGACCCGGAGCTCGAGCGTCTCCTCGCCGAGGAGGAGGACATCGAGCGCCGGACCCGCGGCGACCATCACGAGACCCCGCACTTCCCGAAGGACATCTGATGTCTCTCCCTCTCGAGCCAGACCGGTTCGGACCATTGACCGAACACCGGTCCACGGCGACCCTCGCAGCCAGGAGCGCTGAATCATGCTGATGCCGCGCAAGGTCAAGCACCGCAAGGTCCAGCGGGGCCGGTTGACCGGCCAAGCCAAGGGCGGGACCA
This sequence comes from Acidobacteriota bacterium, assembly GCA_028876385.1. Classification (GTDB taxonomy): domain Bacteria; phylum Actinomycetota; class Acidimicrobiia; order Acidimicrobiales; family Palsa-688; genus JAKCDU01. The sequence goes on from JAGWSF010000126.1 coordinate 1,417, forward strand.
CCGTCACCTTCGGGGAGTTCGGCATCCAGGCCCTGGAGCCGGGCTGGATCACGGCGCGCCAGATCGAGGCGGCCCGTATCGCTATGACCCGCCACGTCCGACGCGGTGGGAAGGTGTGGATCCGGGTGTTCCCGGACAAGCCCATCACCGCCAAGCCGGCCGAGACCCGGATGGGCTCGGGCAAGGGCAACCCCGAGTTCTGGGTGGCCGTGGTCAAGCCCGGCCGCATCCTGTTCGAGTTGGGCGGCGTCAACGAGACGCTGGGTCGGGCCGCCATGGAGCGGGCCATCCAGAAGCTGCCGATCAAGGCCCGGTTCGTCGTCAGGGCCCAGCAGGAGGAGGTGGAGGTCGGTTGACCAAGGCATCTGAACTCAGAGAGCTGTCCGACACCGAGCTCGACCAGAAGCTCCTCGAGTCCAAGCACGAGCTGTTCAATCTGCGTTTCCAGATGGCGACGGGCAAGCAGGACAACTCGTCCCGTCTGGGGCAGGTACGCAAGGAGATCGCCCGCATCGCCACGCTTCTGCGGCAGCGGGAGATCGAGGCCGCCGAGGCGGCAGGAGAGGTGAACGACCGATGACCGATACACCGGCTGAGAACGCAAGCTCGCCGTCGGGCGCCCCCGATGAGAGCCGGCCCAACCGCCGCAAGATCCGCGAGGGACTGGTCATCTCGGTGAAGATGGACCAGACCGCGGTCATCGGCGTGGTCGACCGGGTCCGCCACCCCCGCTACGCCAAGACCGTGCAGCGGACCAAGCGCCTGTACGCCCACAACACCGACGCCGAGCTCAAGCCGGGCGACCGGGTCCGTCTCCAAGAGACGCGGCCTCTGTCGAAGCTGAAGCGCTGGCGTATCACCGAGGTTCTGGAGAGAGCCAAATGATCCAGCAGGAGAGCCGCCTGAGGGTGGCCGACAATTCGGGCGCCAAGGAGGTGCTCTGCATCAAGGTGCTCGGTGGCTCCCGCCGTCGTTACGCCTCGATCGGGGACATCTTCGTGGCCACTGTCAAAGACGCCATCCCCGGGGCCAACGTGAAGAAGGGCGATGTCGTCAAGTGCGTGGTGGTGCGCACCAAGAAGGAGAAGCGCCGTCCCGACGGCAGCTACATCCGCTTCGACGAGAACGCCGCCGTGCTCATCAACGACCAGCAGCAGCCCCGCGGCACCCGGATCTTCGGTCCGGTCGGCCGGGAACTGCGGGACAAGCGCTTCATGCGGATCATCTCGCTCGCCCCGGAGGTGCTCTGAATGGCCAAGCTCCGCAAAGGTGACGAGGTCGAGGTCCTGTCGGGCAAGGACCGGACCAAGCGCGGCACCATCATGAAGGTCCTCCCCAAGGAGAACAAGGTCATCGTCGAGGGCGTCAACGTGGCCAAGAAGCACCAGCGCCAGACCCAGGCGAGGGTGCGGGGCGGCATCATCGACAAGGACATGCCCCTGCCCGTCGCTTCAGTGGCGTTGGTGTGCCCCAAGGACGGGGCGGTCCGGGTCGGCTACGAGTACCGCACCGAAGGTGACCGCCGCTCGAAGGTCCGGATCTGCCGTACGTGCGGAAGGGAGCTGTGATGGCCGCCCCCACGACGGAGAGGCCGCGCCTGAAGACCCGCTACGACAGCGAGATCCGCGCCCAACTCAAAGACTCCCTCGGGCTGCCCAACGTGATGATGGTGCCCCGCTTGGAGAAGATCGTCATCAACATGGGTGTCGGCCGAGCCACCCAGCAGCAGTCCCTGCTCGAGGGCGCAGTCCGCGACCTCACGGCCATATCGGGACAGAAGCCGATGGTCACCCGGGCCAAGAAGTCCATCGCCGGTTTCAAGCTGCGCGAAGGCAACGCCATCGGTTGCAAGGTGACCCTGCGGGGGGACCGGATGTGGGAGTTCCTCGACCGGCTCATCAGCCTGGCCATTCCCCGCATCCGTGACTTCCGAGGCCTCCCGCCGAAGGGATTCGACGGCCGGGGCAACTACACCTTCGGTGTGATCGAGCAGTTGATCTTCCCCGAGATCGACTACGACAAGATCGACGCCCCGCGCGGTATGGACATCACGATCGTGACCACCGCCCGCACCAACGCCGAGGGCCGGGCTCTGCTCGACGCCTTCGGGTTCCCGTTCCGCCGTGATGGCTCCAACCAGTAAGTAGAGAAGGCGACCAAACGAAATGGCCAAGAAGGCGCTCATCATCAAGAGCCAGCGCAAGCCGAAGTTCAAGGTCCGGGCCTATACCCGTTGCCGGCGCTGCGGCCGGCCCCACTCGGTGTTCCGCAAGTTCGGGATGTGCCGCATCTGCCTGCGCGAGCTCGTCCACGCCGGGGAGGTTCCCGGTGTGACCAAGGCGTCGTGGTGAGGGGAGCGCAGCTGTGACGATGACCGATCCGATCGCCGACATGCTCACCCGTATCCGCAACGCCAACGTGGCGATGCACGACACCGTGCGCATGCCCTCCTCCAAGCTGAAGGAGTCCCTGGCCGCCGTCCTGGTGAAGGAGGGCTACATCGAGGGCTTCTCGGTGACCGACTCCTCGGAGCGCCCCGGCCGGGTGCTCGAGATCACCATGAAGTACACCAAGGAGCGGGCCCGGACCATCTCGGGCGTGCGTCGAGTGTCCAAGCCGGGCCTGAGGGTGTACACCGCCGCCGACAAGCTTCCCCGGGTCCTTGGTGGCCTCGGGGTGGCCGTACTGTCCACCAGCCAGGGGCTCATGACCGACCGCGAGGCGCGCAAGCGTCGAGTGGGCGGCGAAATCCTCTGCTACGTCTGGTAAGGAAAAGGGAAAAAGGTACAGCCATGTCCCGTATCGGACGCGCCCCCATAGCAGTTCCCTCCGGAGTGGAGGTGAGCGTGGTCGACCGCCAGGTAACCGTGAAGGGTCCCAATGGGACCCTGTCGCGCCCGGTGCCCGGTCAGATCACCATCCGTGAGGAGGAAGGCTCGCTGCTGGTCGAGCGACCCAACGACGAGCGGGAGAACCGGGCTTTGCACGGCCTGACCCGCACCCTTGTGTCCAACATGGTGACCGGAGTGACCTCCGGCTTCACCAAGGAGCTCGAGATCGTCGGCGTCGGCTACCGGGCCACCCCCAAGAGCCCCGACCAGATCGAGCTGGCCCTGGGCTTCAGCCACCCCGTGGTGGTCGACGCCCCGGCCGGTGTCACTTTCGAGGTGCCCCAGCCCACCCGCATCAGCGTGAAGGGGATCGACAAGGAGCTGGTGGGCCAGGTGGCCGCCAACATCCGCAAGATCCGCAAGCCCGAGCCCTACAAGGGCAAGGGTGTCCGCTACGCCGGGGAGCGGGTCATCCGCAAGGCTGGAAAGGCGGCCAAGTAATGAGCTATTCCACCAAGGACAAGCAGGTCGCCCGCACGCGCCGGCACTTCCGGGTGCGCAAGAAGGTGGCGGGCAACGCCGAGAGGCCCCGCCTGGCGGTCTTCCGGTCCAACAAGCACATCTCGGCCCAGGTCATCGACGACCGCAGCGGTCGCACTCTCGCGTCGGCGTCGACCGTCGAGAAGGCTCTACGCGACGCCGGTGGGACGGGAAACAAGGCGGCCGCAGCGTCGGTCGGCCGGCTCGTGGCCGAACGGGCCCGGGCCGCCGGGGTGACTGCAGTGGTCTTCGACCGGGGCGGTTTTCAATATCACGGCCGGGTGGCCGCCGTAGCTGAGGCGGCCCGCGAGGCCGGACTGGAGTTCTGACACCAATGCCCGATCAGCAGTACGAGGACCGCACCATCAAGGTCAACCGTGTGGCCAAAGTGGTCAAAGGTGGCCGCCGTTTCTCCTTCGCCGCGTTGATGGTGATAGGTGACGGCCGTGGCACCGTCGGTCTCGGCTACGGCAAGGCCAAGGAAGCCGGCCTGGCCGTGCAGAAGGGGATCGAGGAGGCCAAGAAGAACCTCTTCACCGTTCCCCTGGCCGGCTCGACCATCACCCATCCCGTGCTCGGCGAGGCCGGCGCCGGTCGGGTCCTTCTCAAGCCGGCCGCGCCCGGCACGGGCGTCATCGCGGGCGGGGCAGCGCGCGCCATCCTCGAGATGGCCGGCATCCACGACATCCTGGCCAAGTCGCTCGGCTC
>JAGWSF010000127.1 GCA_028876385.1 Acidobacteriota bacterium
CCGGCGGCCCCGGCGGCCCCAGGCGGCGGCGGGGCCGGCCACGGTCCACCCGGCCACGACCCGCCGGTCCACGGCCCCGGCCACGGTCCACCCGGCCACGGTCCACTGGGCCACGGGCCGCCCATGGGGCCGGGGCCGGACGGCGGCGCCCAGGGCCCCGAAGGCGAGCCGGCCGGGTCGGAGGGACGGTGCACCGGCGCCCCGCACGAGGGGCAGTACCGGGCCCCGGCGGTCACGTCGTGGCCGTTCTCGCATAGCCCTCCGAAGTTGGCCTCGACCATATCGACGACGTTACCCATCCACGCCGGGTTCCGGCCGGGCCGCGACCGGGCGGGGCGAGGAGAAGGGCGGCAGCTTTCCGAACTGAACCATTTTTCCCCCCCTCCTCGTAGCCGCCCGACCGGACCGGGCGGCGCGGCCCGAGTCGGGTGAAGGCGGCCCGAGGCCGGCGGTCGGTCAGAATGGGGTCCCCGAGTGTCCTCCCGCCAGCATCTCCCCCAGCTCGACGGCGTGCGTGCCGTGGCCATCGCCCTGGTGGTCGCCTACCACCTCGGCTACCTGCCCGGCGGCTGGGTGGGGGTGGACGTGTTCTTCGTCCTGTCCGGCTACCTCATCACGTCGATCCTGCTGCGCGACCAGGGCCCGCTACGCCACCTCGGGCGTTTCTGGGGCCGGCGGAGCCGCCGGTTGCTGCCCGCCGTGCTGCTCCTGCTGGTCGTCATGTCGGCCTACGCCCACCTCGGGGGTCCCGGGGTGGTGCCGGCCCAGATGCGCAGCCCGGCTCTGGCCACCGCCTTCTACGCGGCCAACTGGCAGCAGATCGTCGCCGGCTCGAGCTACTTCGCCCACTTCGAGTTCCCCTCGGTGTTCCAGCACACCTGGTCACTGGCCATCGAGGAGCAGTACTACCTGCTCTGGCCGCTCATCCTGGCCGCCCTCGTACGGCTCAGCGGAGGCCGGCGGAGGCGGTTGATCGCGGCGACCACCGTGCTGTGGGCGACCTCGGCGGTGTGGATGGGTGTGGCCGCCCACGTCTTCGGCGCCAACCGGGCCTACCTCGGAACCGACACCCGGGCCTGGGAGCTGCTGCTCGGGGGGGCCCTGAGCATGGCCTTCCCGCCCGAGCGCCCCACCCTGGGCCACCTCCCCTGGCCGGCGGCCACCGTGGCCGGGTTGGCCGGGGTGGGCGTCGGGATCGCCTTCACCGGCGCGCCCGGGGGGTGGATCTGGGACGGCGGCCTGGTGGCCATGGGCCTCGGTTCGGCCCTCGTGATAAGCGGCGTGGTCCAGGCCCCCGACGGCCCGGTCGCCCGGACGCTGTCCCTGCCGCCGGTGGCGTGGGTCGGCCGTATCTCCTACAGCCTCTACCTGTGGCACTGGCCGGTGATAGTGACCCTCACCGAGAGCACGACCGGCCTGAGCGGGGCGGGCCTGCTGGCCGCCCGGCTGGCGGCCATGCTCGGCGCCTCGGTGGTGAGCTACTATGCCGTCGAGCAGCCGCTACGGACCTTCGACTGGTCGCGCCTGGCCGCCCGCGCCCGCGTGCCCGGCCCGCTGTTCCCGGCGGCGGCGTTGTCGGTCGCGGCGCTGCTGGTGATCGGCGCGACCGTCGGGCCGGCCCGGGCCGGCTCGGCCCCGGTGCCGGAGGCGTCCATCGACACCGGCGCCCCCGCCGGCGGGGGTGCCTACCGAGTCGACCTGGGCCCGGCCAGCCCCCGCAACCCCTACCGGGTATGGGTCCTCGGCGACAGCGTCATGGCCGACGCCGCGCCGGGCCTGGTGGCCGCCCTGGACGCCTCCCCCGGCATGCAGGTGGTCCTCAACTCGGCCTTCCCCGGCTGGGGCCTGACCGTCGACCGGGCCTTCCCCAGGGATGCCGGGCCGGCCGTGGAGCGGTCCCGACCCCAGATCGCCGTCGGCACCTGGTCCTGGGACGACACCGAGGCCCTGGCCGATCCGGTGGGATACCGCGACCGCCTCGGCTCGGTCGTCGCCGCCCTCCTTTCGGCCCCGTACAACCTGGAGCTGGTGGTGCTGCTCCAGTTCCCCCAGGCCGGCCCGTACCTGGGTCAGACCAGCCCCAAGGCGGCGGCCCAGTGGAAACGGGAGAACGCCGCCCAACGGGCGTGGGACCAGGCCGCCGAGCAGGTGACCTCCCGGTTCCCGGGTAGGGCTCTGTACCTCCAGACCAGCCAGGTGTTCGCACCGTCGGGGCGTTTCTACGAGTGGCTGCGGACCGGGTCGGGGGCGTGGCTGAGGGCCCGCAAGATCGACGGAACCCACTTCTGCCCCTTCGGATCGGCCGTGATGGGAGCCCTGGTGGCCGCGGACTTCGCCCACATCCTCGACATCGGCCCGCTGCGCCCCGGGTGGGAGACGGGTCCGTGGGTCCGCCAGCCTCGGTACAACAACCCGCCCGGGGCGTGCCCCAACGACCAGCCCCCGCCGGGCTACCACGGCACGCCCCTCCCGACCTGACGGGCCCGGCGGGGAGGGACCTACCTCAGCCGGGGGGCGGGAGGGACGTGACCGGCCCGGTCATCCGGCGGGGCCGGGCATCTACGATGGGGTGATGAGCGCACCCGACGCACCGGTGGTCGTTCCGGCGGCCCGGCTGGGTAGCGGCGGCAAGGAGCGGTCGGCGACGACCGACGGCCGGCCTTGACCGTCCGCTGGGGGATCGCGGCCACGGGGGGCATCGCCACCCGGTTCGTGGCCGCCATGTCCATGGTCGCCGACGGGGAGATCGTCGGGGTGGCGTCGAGATCCATGGACCGGGCGCGGGCCTTCTCGTCCGAGCACGGCATCCCCTACGCCTACGACGACGTGGCGGCTCTGGCCGCCGACGACCGGATCGACGCCGTCTACATCGCTTCGCCCCACTCGGGCCACGCTTCCGACACCCTGGCCAGCGTCGCCGCCGGCAAACACGTGCTGTGCGAGAAGCCCATGGCCCTGTCGGCGGTCCAGGCCGAGCAGATGGCGGGGGCGGCCCGGGCCCGCGGCACGTTCTTGATGGAAGCGGTGTGGAGCCGCTTCCTACCCTCCTACCGGGCCCTGGTCGACGTCCTGGCCGAGGGCCGCATCGGGGTCCCCTTGTTGGTGGAGGCCGACTTCGGCTTCAGGGTCCCGGTGGACCCCCACGGCCGCCTGTTCGACCCGGCTCTGGGCGGCGGCGCGGTGCTGGACCTCGGGATCTATCCGTTGCAGTTGTGCTCCCTCGTGCTCGGTCACCCCGACCGGGTGACCGCCGACGGGGAGATCGGGGTGACCGGCGTCGACGAGCACGTGGCTGCGGTGCTCCACCACCCGGGGGGCGGGCTGGGTGTGGTCAAGGCCGCCATCCGGGTCCCTATGAGCTGCCGGGCCCGCATCTCGGGCTCCGACGGGTGGATCGACCTCCCCCCGTTCATGCACTGCCCCGACTACCTGGAGGTGTCCTCGGCGGGACGCACCGATCGCATCGAAGCCGCCTTCGAGGGTGACGGGCTGCGCTTCGAGATCGAGGAGGTCCACCGCTGCCTAGACACGGGACGCACCGAGTCTCCGGTGATGCCCCTCGACGAGACCATCTCGCTGGCCCGGACCATGGACCGCATCCTCGACCGTATCGGGGTGGTCCGCCACCAGGCTTGAGCGCCGGAGGCCGATATGGCTGCGGGCGCGACCATGACGCGGTCGAGTTCGGGGGGTTACCCTCGGCGGCTCGACCGCGTCAGTGGCAGGTCAGCGGGGTACTACGTTGCTGGCCTGGAGGCCCTTGGGCCCCTGGGTCGTCTCGAACTCGACCTTCTGGTTCTCCTCGAGGTTGCGGTACCCGTTTCCGGTGATGGCGCTGAAGTGTACGAACACATCAGGGCCGCCCCCGTCCTGGGAGATGAAACCGAAGCCCTTCTCAGAGTTGAACCATTTCACAGTGCCGGTTGCCATGGGCGATCCCCTCCTTTCCTGGCCTGAATGAACCCGGGGATCACACGGGAACGCGGCCTGACTCACATTGAGCCGGAGGGAATACTCGTTGTCACAACTGCCCTCTGCCGTCACTCTAGCGGATTATCGCGGGGTCGCGGAAGGGCATCCTTGCCCGGGCGCTCTGAGCGCGGCGGAGCCGGGCTGACCGGCGCCCGGCGGCGGCGCGAAGGGTGAGACCTATACTCCGCGCATGGCACTGTTGGAGGGGAAAGTTGCTTTCATAACCGGCGCGGCGCGCGGTCAGGGACGGGCCCACGCGCGGCGCCTGGCCGAGGAGGGCGCCGACATCATCGGCGTCGATCTGTGCGCTGACATCGACTCGGTCAAGTACTCCCTCGGCTCCGAGGAGGAACTGCAGGAAACGGCGGAGTTGGTCGAGCGGACCGGGCGGCGGGCCGTCACGCTCCGGGCCGACGTCCGCCGCTCGGCCGACCTGCGGGCGGCGGTGGCCGCCGGTCTCGCCGAACTGGGCCACATCGACATCGTGGTGGCCAACGCCGGTATCGCCAGCATGGGGGTGGGCCCGACCGACGAGGAACTCGAGGAGTCCTGGGACGATGTGATCGCGGTCAACCTGACAGGGGTCTGGAACACCGTCCGGGCCTGCGCCCCGGCCATGATCGAACGCAACGAAGGCGGGTCGATCATCCTCACCTCCTCGACCGCCGGCCTCAAGGGCCTCACTTCGCCGGGCCGCCTCGGCAGCGAGGCCTACGGAGCGTCCAAGCACGGCGTGGTCGGCCTGATGCGGCAGTTCGCGGTGGAGCTGTCGGCGGCGAGGATCCGGGTCAACAGCGTTCACCCCACCGGCGTGGACACGATGATGATCCGCAACCCGATGATGGAGAAGTTCCTGGGCGAGTTCCCCGAGGCCGTCAACAACCTGTCCAACCTGCTCCCCGTCGAGGTCCTCGAACCGCGCGACGCGAGCGACACGGTGCTGTTCCTCGCGTCGGACCTGTCCCGATACATCACGGGCGTCACCCTGCCGGTGGACGCCGGCTTCACCGTCAAGTAGGCCCACCCGGGCGGCCCGGAGGCTCAGCGCGGGCGGCAACTCCGGCGCAGGGCAGCAACTCCGGCGCAGGGCAGCAACTCCGGCGCAGGGCGACGGCCACCCCGGTCAGGCGCTGCGGTGGGTCAGATCCCGGCGGCCAACGACGAGATCATCCCCCGCCTCCAGTCGGCTACGGCCGGGCTGCCCTCGGGGGTGCGGCCGAAGCGCACGAAGACCGTCTCGAGAGCCGGGCAGACGGTGACCGTCTGGCCCTCGTAGCCGTCGGCCCAGAAGGTGCCCAGGGCGTCGGCTTCGGTCCACCAGTGGGCGCCGTAGAAGAGCTGCCCGCTGTCGAACGAGACCGGCGACCGCCCGAAGTCCACCCAACCGTGCGGTAGCAGCCGGCCGCCGGTGAGACGGCCGTCGCGGAGGTAGAGCTCCCCGAAGCGCAGCCAGTCGCGGGCCGTGGCCCGCAGATAGGAGGAGGCCACCCACGTCCCCGCCGGGTCCATCCCGGGAACCGCCGAATCCATGCCGACCGGTCCGAACAGCCGATCGCGCAGCCAAGCCTCGTAGGGCGCCCCCGGCCCGACCATGTCGGCGACCAGCCGGGAGATGATGTTGCTGGTGCCGCTCGAGTAGCTGTACCGGCTGCCGGGGGGCGCCGCCAGGGGGCGACGGGCGGCGAAGCCGCCCATGTCGTCGACGCCCCCGAAGAGCATCTCGATCACATCCGAGCGCCCCCCGTCGGGGTCGTAGTCCTCCACGAAATCGAGGCCGTCGCGCATGGTCAGCAGGTGCCTCCAGGTGACGGCCCGGCGGGGGTCGGAGGGGTCGCGCCACTCGCCCACCGGGGCGGGGGAGCCCAGATCGTCCCGTCCTTCGCCGACGAGGAGGCCCACGGCGGCGTGCAGCACCGATTTGGCCACTGACCACGACAGCAGGAGCGTTGACTCCGTAACCTCCTCCCCCTCCCCCGCCCAGGACGGGAGACGGCCGCCGTAGCGCTCGAACACGAGCCGCCCCCGATGGGCGACGGCGACGGCCCAGGTCTGGCCGAACGGTCCCCCCTCCACGAACAGCGGATCGACCAGGGCGTCCAGGTCCCACCCCGGCGGGGGATCGGCCCGCTCCCATGGGCCTTCCCGCAGGGCGCCGGGGGGCAGCGGGACCAGATCGTCGTCTGCAGCGCCGGCGTCCACGCCGGTCATGCTGTCATACCGCCCGGGGGCTAGAGGGTTTGCTGCAGCACCGTGGTGACCGTGGCCAGCCGGTCGAGGACCAGCAGGACCCCCATGACCCCGAGGCCACCGGCGGAGACGACGGTCACCCCCCGACCGTGGCGGCGCAGCGAAACCTTGCCGGGGGCCGACAGGGCGGGCAGCACGAAGGCCTTGGGGTTGGTGTCGTATCCGGCGGTCGAGCTGGTCCTGGTGGCGGCCAGCGCGACTACCCCACCGATGGCGGCCAGTGCCACCAAGGTGAAGCTGCCCGCCTGCAGCCGCCGGCGGCGAACCTCAGCCGGCAGCCGGTAACTGCCGGGTCGCGCTGACGGGCGGGGCCGGGCCGGCCGCCCCCGCGGGGGCACCCCTCGGGCGGCGCCGGGCGACCGGCTCGGACGTCTGGAGTGGGACATGGCGTCGGCCCTGGCCTCGGTGCTCAGGCCTGGGCCGGTTCCCGACGGCCCATGACCCGGCCGAGGGCCACCGCAGCGGCCGACCCGACGATTAGACCGAACAGAAGGTGGGACAGGAAGAAGGCGATCTGGGGGACCAGGCGCATCATCGGGTTGGCCGGGGGCAGGAAGACCCAACGGTTGAGCTCGTACACGATGGCACCGCCGATCACGCCGGCGGCCATCATCCCGACCGGGTGGCGTAGACCGGGAACGCCCATCCGGGCCGCGGCGGCGATCACTGCGAAGAACGCCACGCCCAAGAAGGCGGAGAAGGCGAAATGAAGGATCAGGCCGACGACCACGTGGCTACCGCTCACTGGCATGGCGGCCATCACCTGGTTGCGGGCCGAGGCCGGCAGGCCGGCCATCAGGTTGGCCACCGTGGCGTTATCGGCATGGCCGGTCATCACCGCGGCCATCATCTGAATCTTCTGGGCCGGAATGTGCATCGCCGTCAGCATCGGCATCATCTGCTTGGCCATGGCCGGCGTGAGGTAGTGACCGCCGTTCAGCATGGGCCCGATCTGCCCCATCATCGACGCCGGCAGACTCACCCCCATGGCCGACATCAAGCTGGGGAGCATCGACGCCGGCGGGGCCACGGTGTAGACGAACGCCGGCATACCAAGGCTGACCGGTGTGGCGTAACCCATTCCGGCCGCTCCCATCACCAGGGTCATCACGGCGATCAGGAGCGCTCCACCGATCAAGCCGGCTCCGACCGATGGAACGGCGAGACGCTTGACCAGGTCCAGGGTCGGCGGCGGAGACGCCGTCGGAGCCGAAGCCGAGTCGAGGTTGTGGGCTGCGGTGGTCGACATGGACGTTTCCTCCCGTAACAAGGCCAGGTCCCACGGCCGGGACCCTCGGAGCCCACGTCCACTCGGAGCGGCGCGGGCTGTGTCGAGAGAGGAGTCCGCTTGGTTGCAGCGGTATTCCATTTCTTTTTCCCTCCGATACTTCCCTGGCCGTCACCGAGTGGCGGGCGGCGGACAGCGGGCGGCGGACAGCGGGCGGCGGGAAATGCGACAACCGCGCAGAATGGGGCGAGTCCCGGCCGGAGGCCCGGAAAATGCCGACAATCTCCTCATAAGGGCGGGTCACCGACCCGACAGTGGGACTGTGGGACGCTTCGCCCGGCTCGTGTCGCCGGGAACCGGAAAGACCGGGGATCGGCTCCGGCTCATGCGCGGCGTGGCCGTCGCCACCTTCATGGCGGGCGGCCTGACCTGTGCCTCGGGAGTGCTGACGACCGAATCCACCCACGCGGCGCGCCTCGGCCAGGGCGCCTGCGCCGTGGCATTCGTGGCCTTCGGCGTCCTGCTCGTCGCGCTCCGCCCCCGCCAGCGGGTCATCGAGTGGACCGTGGCCGCCAGCATCCTCACCCTCGGGGTGCTGGTGGCCCGGTCCGAACCTCTGGGCATGGCGCCTCTGTTCTTCCTATGGCCGGTGGTCTACGCCGCCTACTTCTTCTCCGTGCGCCTCCTGGTGACGCTGTACGTGTGGATGGCGGTCAACCTCGGGGTGGGGTTGTTGCTCAACCCGCACCTGAACCTGAAGGTCGACACCTTCACCGGCACCGCGTCGAGCGTCGGGGTCATGGCCGCCCTGATCGCCTTCATGACCCGGCGGGAGGCCCAGCTGCGGTGCGAGTTGGCCCGGGCGGCCGAAACCGACGCGCTCACCGGGCTGCTCAACCGACGGGCCTTCGACCCCCTGCTGGGCGAGATGATCGAGCACGCCGCCAAAGCGTCGGCGCCCCTGTCGGTGGTGATGTTCGACGTCGACCACTTCAAGGCCCTGAACGACCTTCACGGCCACCTCGCCGGCGACGACGCCCTCCGGCGTATCGCCGACTTGCTGGTCTACGAGTCACGAGGGACCGACGCCGTCGGCCGGTTGGGCGGGGAGGAGTTCGCGGTGGCGCTCCCGGGCACCGATATCGCCGACGCCCGCCTCTACGCCGACCGGGTCGCCGCCCAGCTCTGGCACCCCACCGACCCGCTCGGACCGGCGCTGTCCATCAGCGCCGGCATCACCGCCTTCCGCCCGGGTGCGAATGCCCACAGCCTGCTCTCCCGGGCCGACGAGGCGCTGTACGCGGCCAAGCGGGCCGGACGGGCCCGCACCGCGTGGTGGGACGACGGGGTCGTGGTGGGAGAGCCCTACCGGGCCCTACGCAGCGCGTGACGCAGCGGGCGGGGCGCCGGGGTGGCGACGGTCAGGCCGCAGGAAGACCAGGGCAGGCCCGATGCCGGCCGCGGCGATGGCGGCGATCACCCACCAACCGTGGCGGAAGGCGTTGAGCCCGCCGACGCCGTGCTGGGTCCGGCCCAGGACGGCCACGAGGACGGCCACACCCAGAGCCAGCCCGGTCTGGCGGATCATGTTGACGACGGCGGAGCCGGTGGCGAAGGACTGCGGGGGAAGGGTCGAAGACGCCGTGGCCATCATGGTGGGGAGGGTGAGGCCGACCCCGATACCGGTCAGGATCATCCCGCCCAGCACCCCCGACACGTAGTTGGGGTGGGTCCCGATGGCCAGGGCCCACCACGCCACGCCGGCGCTGAACGAAACGCTGCCGGCGGTGATGGCGGTAGCGGCCCCGTAGCGGGCGATCACCCGCCCGGCCACGACGAAGGACATGAGCGGCACCATCAGCGGACCGGGGGCGAGGGCCAGACCGGCCCGCAGCGCCGACCACCCCCACTGGCCCTGCAGCCACAGCACGATGGACAGGAGCATGGCGCCGAAGGCGGCGGAGAAGAACAGCGCCACCAGTGACGCTCCGCTGAAGCTCTGCGAGGCGAACAGGGTCAGGTCGATGAGCGGGTTGCGGCTGAAGCGGCAGTGGACGACGAAGGCGCCGAGCAGCACCGCCGCCCCGGCCAAGCTGGCCACGGTCGGGGCCGAAGCCCAACCCCAGTCGCCTCCCTGGGCCAGGCCGAGGGTGAGGCCGGCCACCCCGGCCGTGGCCAGTACGACCCCCAAGGCGTCGGGTCGGGGCGTGTGATGACCGGCGAGGTGGGGCAGACGGCGGACGCCCACCACCAAGGCGGCGAGACCGACGGGCACATTGACGAGGAACACCCACCGCCAGCTGGCGGCGACGAGCAGGCCGCCCACCACCGGCCCGAGCGCGGCAGCCACCCCACCGGTGGCCGTCCAGGCCCTCACCGCCCCGTGCCGGCGCTCGGCGGGATAGGCGGCCAGGACCAGCCCCAGGGAGGTGGGGGTGAGCAGCGCCGCGCCGGCGGCCTGCAGGAGGCGGAAGGCGACGAGCATCCCGATGCTGGTGGAAGCGGCGCAAGCCGCCGAGGCGGCGGTGAACACGGCCACGCCGAGCAGGAAACCGAGGTCCCGCCGGTAACGGTCGGACAGGCGGCCGAAGAAGACCAGGAGGGCGGCGTAGACGATGGCGTACCCGTTGAGAATCCATGACAGCTGACTGAGGTTGGCGGTCCCCAGGTCCCGGGCGATGCGCGGCAGGGCCACGTTGACGATGAAGAGGTCCAGGCTGGCCAGCACCACCCCGGCGCTGACGATGACCAGCACCTGGCGGGGTGAACTCTCCGGCCGGCCGCTCCGGGCGCCCACGGGCGAGGCGGCGATCACGACCACCACCATCTGAGTCTTGACATAGAACTGACCATAGAGGGTTTCGTTCTATGATGCAACTTAGTATTGTGGCGGTGTGGAACGAAAGAGCTTCGCCGGTATGGACTGCTCCGTGGCGCAGTGCCTCGAGGTCATCGGCGAGTGGTGGTCGATGCTGATCGTCCGCGATGTCTTCCTCGGGTTCAACCGCTTCGACGACATCCAGGGACGCCTGGGCATATCACGCAACGTGTTGAACCAGCGCCTCCATCACCTGGTCGACGCCGGGGTGCTGGTCAAGGTGCCCTACAGCACCCGTCCCCCCCGCTACGAGTACCGCCTCACTGACAAGGGCCGGGACCTGTGGCCGGTGCTGACGACCATGCGCCAGTGGGGGGACAAGTACGCCGCGCCCGACGGTCCGCCACTGGAGGTCGCCCACAAGGCCTGCGGCCAGGTGGCCGAAGCGGCCCTCGTGTGCTCCCACTGCGGCCAACGCATGGATGCCCACGACGTGCGGACCGTGCCCACGTCCCGCGCCGTCCTGGCCGCCGGCCCCCTGCGTGAGGCCTCAGCCCGTGGCGACGGGTGACAGAACCAACGAGGAGTCGGGACCGCGCCGGAGCGGGCGGCCTGGCCATCAGGGGCGAGGTGGCGGTCGGTGAGGCGGGCTGGGCGTCAGCGGGGGTCGCTGGTGACGGGCGGGTCCGAAGCGGTGGCCGGGCCGTCGAGCAGCTGCGGGAAGTGGCCGGCATCGAAGTCGTGCACGAAGGCCCGGACGGCTGGAGGCAGGGCCACCGACAGCGGGAGGCGTGGGAGTTTGCGGCTGACCCGCAGACGCTTCTCGAGCACGTCGATCCGTACCAACGACTCCTCGGGGCCGAGGACGGCCCGGAGGTAGCGGGACATGGGGCACTCATCGGCCCGTCCGGCCAACCCCCGGACCCCGAGGCCCTGCAGACGCTCGGCCACCGACCCGGGTGAATCACCGAGGTCGATCAGGCAGCCGTCGACGGCCTGCCGCAGAGCCGTTCGGTCGCTGAAGCGAGACATCACCGTCACCGTGTCACCACCGTCACCATGTCACCGTCCCCTTTTTCCCTCCCTGATGCCAACCGACGCGGATTGGCGCCTGGGAGCTACCCGATCCGGCGGCTGACAATCACCGGCGGAACCTGGCAGGAGCTGAGTGCGGCCGGGGCCGCCGGGCGTCGCGCCAAGTGCGGGGCCGGTCCCGCCGGCGACTGGTAGCCACCGGCGAATGCTGTATTTCTCCGGCCCGCGCCGTTTACTCGCCCGTCCTTCCACGCCGGCGGCCGAGAGAACCGCCGAACCGGCGTAGGCTCGGTCCCTTCCGGATGCCTCTTGCTCCGGCTGCTGGTGATCAGGGGAGGGTGAAGCGTGAGCGAGTCCTGGCGCGTCCTGCAGATCGACCATCGCGATCCGATCGCGCCGCTCGAGGGGATCGTACGGTTGCTGGACATGGCGGGGGAGGCCACGGGCGCCGGCTACGGGCGCAGTGATGTGGTGGAAGCACTGCACGAGAGTCAGCCAGCCGCCGTCGCGCTGTCCTCGTCCGGGGAGTTGCTGGGCGCGGCGGTAGCACGCGTCTGCGGACCCGACGCCCACCTGCTGGCGTTCGCCCTACACCCGGAGTGGCGGCGCCGGGGTATCGGCTCGGCTCTGTTGAAGCTGCTCGACCAGGAGATAGTCCACCACGGCGGGCGCCGGCTCCTTGCGCTGGTCGGCCCCGGGCAGGTCGGCGTGCTGGCCTTCGCCAATCAGGGGTTCTCGCGGCTGGCCGGACTCGATCTGTACGAGCGACCGGTGATCATGGTGGCCGAGGAGCTGGCCGTCGTCGAACGCTACGGAGGCCACTTCCCGGGGCCGGGACTCTGGGACGCGATGAAGGGCTTCTCGTCGACCAAGAAGCTCCTCGAACGCCGGGTACTCGAGCCGCTGCGACACCGGGACCTGGCGGACGAGGTCGGCCTGGTCCCGCCGGCCACGATCCTCCTCTTCGGACCGCCGGGCACTGGCAAGACCTCGTTCGCCAAAGCCATAGCCTCCCGGCTGTCGTGGGCGTTCGTCGAGTTTCACCCGTCACTACTCGGCCGGGGAGTCGAGGGCGCAGCCGGGCTCCGGCAGGCTCTGGACGACTTGCACGGCGTCGACCGGCTGGTCTGCTTCATAGACGAAGCAGACGAGATCGTCGCCGACCGGGCCGACCGCCCCGAGAGCCAGTCCATCGTCAACGAACTGCTGAAGTCCATTCCCGCGTTCAAGTCCCGACCGGAGCGGGTGATGGTGATGGCCACCAACTCCGTGGCGGCCATCGACCCGGCCATGCTGCGCCCCGGGCGCTTCGATCTGATCATTCCCATCGGCGCCCCCGACGAAGCCGGGCGGGCCGAGCTGGCGGCCGAGCTGGTACCGGCGGGAGACCCCGCGGAGGTGGCGGCGCGGACCTCCGGATTCACGCCGGCGGATTTCGCGCTGGTCGCCCAGCGCAGCGCCCAGCGAGCCTTCGACCGGGCACTGGCGGGGGGCGACGCCAGAGTCACCAGCGCGGACGTGCTGGCCGCCGTCGCGGTAACCAGGCCGTCGGTGAGCAGCGAGGCCAACGACCGCTTCGAGATGGAATCGAAGGCCTACGCTCGTCTCTGATCATCTACACAGGCCGCGGTCCGGGCCGCGTGGTCGAGGCGGCTCGGCCGCCTGGGAAAATGGGGGCCGCACCCTGGAGCAGGCCGGTACCTTGATGGTTGCCAATGCTAAGTGTCACTGATTCCACCCCCGCGGCCGCGGCGCCACCCCGCATGGATCAGCGTTTCGCGGTCAGCGCGGTCTACGTGGGGGCCCTGTTCCTCAGCATCTTGGACGTGACCATCGTCAACGTGGCCATACCGACCATCGGCCGGGACTTCCACACCTCGGCGGCGTCGGTGGATGTGGTGGTGATCGGGTTCTTGGTGAGCCTGGCCGTGTTCATACCGGCGTCGGGCTGGATCGGCGACCGTTTCGGCGGCAAGCGCACCCTCCTCGCCGCCGTCGCCATCTTCACGGTGGCCTCGGCCATGTGCGGGGTGGCCACCAGCCTGGGCGAGTTGGTCGTGTTCCGGGTCATCCAGGGCGTCGGCGGCGGGATGCTCACGCCGGTGGGCATGGCCATGCTGTACCGCACCTTCCCACCCGCCGAGCGGATCCGCCTGGCCGGGATCCTGATGGTCCCCACCGCCTTGGCCCCGGCTCTCGGCCCGGTCCTCGGCGGCCTGCTGGTGACCGACCTGTCGTGGCGGTGGGTCTTCTTCGTCAACCTGCCCATCGGCGTGGCGGCCGTGATCTTCGGGGCGCTGTTCGTGACCGAGCAGCGGGAGCAGAAGCCGGGCCGGTTCGACCTGTGGGGTTTCGTACTCGCCGGCGCCGGACTCGGGTCGCTCATGTACGGCGTGTCGGAGGGGCCGTCGCGAGGTTGGGGATCGACGCCCGTGCTCACCACGGTGGTGGCCGGCGTGGTGCTCCTCGCCGTCATGGTGCGCGTGGAGATGTCCGTCGACCAGCCCATGGTCAACCTGAGGCTGTTCCGCGACCGGCTGTTCCGGGCCAGCAACGTCGTGGTGGTCATCACCATGACCGGCTTCTTCGGGGTGCTGTACCTCGTGCCTCTGTACTACCAGGACGCCCGGGGCCTCTCGGCGCTCAACTCGGGTCTGAGCACGTTCCCCGAAGCCATCGGCGTGCTCATCGGAGCACAGCTCGTCAGCCGCTACCTGTACCCGACCGTCGGGCCCCGACGGCTCATGGCCGCCGGGCTGCTCGGTGTCACCGCGGTCACGGCGGCCATGGCCGCCGCCAGCGGCCCCCACTCCGACCTGTGGTACCTGAGGGTGCTGATGTTCGCGCTCGGCTTCTTCATCCCCTACGTGATGGTCAGCATGCAGGCCGCGGCCTTCGCCACCATCTCGTCCGAGTCGACCGGGCGGGCCTCGACACTGTTCAACGCCAACCGCCAACTCGGCGGGGCGGTCGGCGTCGCCCTGCTCAGCTCGGTCCTCGCCGCCATCGGCCCGACCCGGCGGGCGGGCGGCCACCTCGTCGCCCATGTCGCCGCCTACCAGGGGGCCTTCCTCGTCGCCGCGGCCGTGGCGCTGGTCGGGTCGGTGACCACCCTTGCGACGGTGCGCGACGCCGACGCAGCCTCGACCATGGTGCGGCGTCGCAAGCCGGCCGGCGCCTCCCAGCGGACCGAGGTCGCGGCCTGAACCAGGCCGCCGAGGTCGCGGCCTGAACCAGGCCGCCGGGGTCCGGGCCGGACCTGGTCGGCACCGGACCGGCGCCGGCTGACTACGTCGGCATCGATCTGGGTAGATACGCGCGGAGGACCTGCGGCGATACGCCGTTTGGGTCGCGGTCCCCGACACACGCCTATTCCACTCGGCAGTCGGAGTGCCAGATGATTTACGCGGCGGCCGGATCTCGGGCGTACTACCAGGGTGCGCCGGAAGGGGCGGAACTTCAGCTGAAGGGAATCGGCGAGCAGGTCGCGCTCGGCTTGTTCATCGCGGTTCCGTTGGCCGCAGTGGCGGCCGCGGTGCCGTTGGCGTGGGGCTGGGGCCTGTCGGGCCGCGACGCGCTCATCGCGATCAGCATGTACCTCATCACCGGGCACGGGATCACCGTTGGGTTCCACCGTCATTTCGCCCACCGGGCCTTCACTGCGCCGCGGTGGCTGCGGGCCACGCTGGCGGTGTGCGGGATGATGGCCGTGCAAGGCCCGGTGATCGACTGGGTCGCCGCCCATCGCAGACACCACCGCTTCTCCGACCGCACGGGAGACCCCCACTCACCGTGGCGCTACGGGCACAGCTTCAAGGGCCTGGCCAAGGGTTTCGGCTACGCCCATCTCGGGTGGCTGTTCGATCGGCGGCAGGTCACCTCGGCGGAGAAGTTCGCTCCCGACCTGTGCCGGGATCGGAGCATCCGGCGCCTGTCGAGGGCGTTCCCGGTGTGGGTTGCCTTGTCGATGTTGCTGCCGCCCCTCGCCGGCGGGCTGTGGTCGTGGTCGTGGCGGGGGGCGGTCACGGCGTTCTTCTGGGGCAGCCTGGTGCGCGTCGCCGCCTTGCACCACGTCACCTTCGCCATCAACTCGGTGTGCCACCTGGTCGGGCGGACACCGTTCCGGTCCAAGGATCAGAGCCGCAACGTGTGGTGGCTGGCCCTGCCGTCGATGGGCGAGTCGTGGCACAATTTCCATCACTGCGAACCGACCTCGGCCCGCCATGGGGTCGGCCGTTTCGAGATCGACACCAGCGCCGGTGTCATCTCGGTGCTCGAACGCCTGCACTGCATCAGCGATGTGCGCTGGCCTGATCGCGCCGCCGTCGCCCGCCGCTTCGTAGCGGCCAGCTGAGGTCCCCTCTCCCGTCGGGGGCGCCATCCGGCGGCGGCCGACCTCGAGGCGGACCAATGACCGCAGCAGAACCCACCACCCGTCCCAGAGGAGTTGCGGCCTCGGGGGTGTACGATCGACATTGTCGTCCATCTCGGGCTGCGGCGCCTCGGCCAGCGAGGAGATCGGCGGTTCCGATGGGAACCAACCTCAGTACCTTGTCCGGCGGCCCGGTGGCCGATCTCGTCCCAGGTGACGACCCAGAGGTGCGGGTCGTGGTGATCGACGGCTCCGAGGATCGCCGGCAGGTCACCGCCCACATCGTCGAGCAGGCTGAGGGCGTGACGGTGGTCGGGTACGCGGACGGCCCGGTTCGGGCGCTGGAGGCGGTGGACCGACTCGGCGCTAATGCAGTGGTGCTGGAGGTGCAGCTGCCCGTCGCCCAGGGGCTCGACACCATCAGCGCTCTCCGGGACGACTACCCGGCCCTGGTCATCATCGTCTGCTCGTTCCACGGCGACGCCGCCACCAAGCGGGCGGCGGCAGCCCGAGGCGCCGACCAGTACCTGCAGAAGCCGTTGAGCCCCCGCGAGCTGAACACCAGCATCCGATCCGCCCTGAAAGCCAGGGTCGGGCCCCTCGCGTCGTGACCTTCGGTCACAGCGACCTCCTACGCTGAGCCGGGTTCCGGCAGCTGGCTGAGGAGGGTGGCGAGGTGGTGACGAGCGGCTTCGAGGTGTACACCACCGCCTACGGTCCCCCCGCCTCGACCCTCCTGAGCGCCGAGATCGCGGCGCTCAAAGGCGGCGACTTACTGGCGCCGGTGACGGTCGTCGTGCCGTCCGACTACGCCGGCATCTCGGCGCGCCGAGCGCTGGCCCAAATGCCGGGCGGGGTCGCCTCGGTGACGTTCACCACCCTGGCCCGGGTGGCCGAGAGGCTCGCCGGGCCGCACCTGGCCGCCGTCGGGCGGCGGCCGGTGAGCGGACCGGTGCTGGCTGGGGCGGTGCGTAAGGTGCTGGCCACCGACGCCGGGAGGTTCGCCCCGGTGCGGGAGCATTCGGCCACCGAGCTGGCGTTGGTGGCGGCCCATCGGGAGCTGGCCGGGCTGGGTCCGGCGGCGCTGGAGGCGGTGGCGGGGGCCGGGGCCATGCCGGCCGACGTGGTCAGGGTGTCGGCGGCGCTGCGAGCAGACCTGGAGGCGGCTTGGTACGACGAGCGGGATCTGCTGCTCAAGGCGGCGGAGCTGGCCGGTGGCCGGGGAGCCGGCGGTCAGCCCATTGTGGTCCACCTCCTCCAGCACCTCAGCTATCCCGAGGCGGCGCTCCTGGCCGCTCTCGGGCGCACCCAGGCGGTGGTGGTCAACGTCGGGCTCAGCGGCGACGCCGACGCCGACCGGTCGGTCATCGACGCCCACGCCCGGGCGGGGATCGAGGTCCGGGCGGGGATCGAGGCCCGGGCGGGGATCGAGGCCCGGGCGGGGATCGAGGCCCGGGCCGAGGAGGAGGTGCGGCGGCCGACGTGTTCGTCGATCGTCAGCGTGAGCGACCCCGACGAGGAGGCGAGGGCGGCGGTCCGGTTGGTGGCGGAGTGGATGCGCCAGGGAGTGCCGCTGGGGCGGATGGCCGTCGTGTACGGCAGCGCCGACCCATACGCCCGCCTCCTGCACGAGCATCTCGAGGCGGCCGGGATACCCCACTCGGGGGCCCCGGTGCGGGCCCTGGGCGACATGCTGCTCGGGCGCACCGTCCGGGGACTTTTGCGCCTGCCCGAGCGGGACTACCGGCGCCAGGACGTGCTCGGGCTCATCACCGGCTCCGGCCTGCTCGACGGTGACCGCCCGGCTCCGGGTCGGGCGTGGCAGCGGGTGTCGAGGGAGGCGGGCGTCGTCTCCGGTACCGACTGGTCGGTCCGGTTGGCCGCTCACGCGTCCGATCAGCGACGCCGGGCCGAGCAGGCGGCCCGGGACGAGGACGAGCTGAGAGCCGGGCACCTGCGTCGCGACGCCGAGCGGACCGAGGCGCTCAGTTCGTTCGTGGCCCGGCTGAGAGCCGAGGTCGACGGCCTGGCCGGGGCGGGGACCTGGCGGGAGATGGCCGGCGCGCTCCTCGCCATGGTCGACCGGTGGGTCGGCGACGACCGGCGGCGGGGGTCGTGGCCGCACCTGGAGATACAGGCCGCGGAGCGGGTGGAGGAGGTGATGGAGCGGCTGGCCGCTCTCGACGAGCTCGACGGCGGGCCGCCCACCGTCGAGGTGTTCCGCCGGGCGCTGGAAGTGGAGTTGGAGGCGGTGCCCGGCCGGGTGGGGCACCTCGGTGGCGGCGTCCTCACCGTCCCCGTCGGCGGCGCGCTCGGCGTGGCGACCGAGCGCCTCGTCGTGGTGGGCCTGGCCGAGGGCTCGTTCCCGCCCCGGCGGCTCGAGGACTCGCTCCTGCCCGACGACTGCCGCCGGCGGACCGGGGGGGAGTTGGGACTGCGAGCCGACCGCCACCACGACGACCACCGCCTGCTCCTGGCGGCCGTGGCCGGCTCCGAGCGGGCCGTGCTGGTGTTCCCCCGCGGCGACCTGCGCCGGCGCGGCGACCGCCCCGCGTCGCGCTGGCTGCTCGACGACGCCGCCGCGCTGGCCGGGCGCGACAGCCTCTTCACCGCCGACCTGGCCGGCCTGTCGGCGCCGTGGCTGACCACGGTGCCGTCCTACGCGGCGGGGGTGGCTTCCACCCCGTTCCCGGCCACCGACCAGGACGTCCGCCTGGCGGTCATGCTCGCCGACGAGGGGGCCATCGTCGGTACCGATCCCGTCGTGCGGTCGGGCACGGACCTGGCCCGGGCCCGCAGGAGCAGCGAGTTCACCCGCTTCGACGGCAACCTGGGCGGCCTCGACCTGCCCGACTACACCGCCGGGGGGGTCACTTCCACCACCCGGCTGCAGGACTGGGCCAAATGCCCGCACGCCTTCCTCATGAACCATCTCCTCGGCGTGGAGGTCGTCGACGAGCCCGAGAAGCGCCTCCAGATGAGCCCTCTGGACCGGGGCACGCTGGTGCACGCCGTCCTGGAGCGTTTCGTGGCCGAGCAGATCGCGGCGGGCGGCCGGGGCCCTTGGCCGCCACCCGCCGTGTCCCGGCTCGAGGAGATCGCCGAGGAGATGTTCGCATCCTTCGAAGCGCGGGGCCGGACCGGTCGGGGCTCGGCGTGGCGCCACGACCGGGAGCGGATCCGCCGGGACCTGCTGCGCTTCGCCGCCGAGGACGGCGGCTGTCCGGTGGCCACCGAAATGCGCTTCGACGACGCCACCTACCGGCTGCCCGACGGGCGGGAGGTGCGGTTCCGGGGGTCCATCGACCGGGTGGACGAACCCGACCCCGAGCGGCTGGTGGTCCTCGACTACAAGACGGGCAGCACCCGCGGCTACGGCGGGCTGTCCGCCGACGACCCCCACCAGGGCGGCAGCCACCTGCAACTCGCCGTGTACGCCGCCGCCGCCCGCCAGGAGCGCGGTGACCGGCGGGCGGAGGCGTGGTACTGGTTCGTCACCGACAAGGGCGGCTTCGCTCGGCTCGGTTACCCGGTGACCGACGACGTGCACGACCGGGTCGGCGCCGCCATCACCACCATCGTCGACGGCATCAGGGCCGGGGTGTTCCCGCGGCGTCCACCGGCCGAGCCGGCTTACGGCTGGGTGGAGTGCTGGTACTGCTCACCGGACGGGTTGAGCACCGCCGAGGCACGCCGCGACTGGGAACGCAAGCGTGTCGCCGCCGAACTGGACTCCTACCTGAAGCTGGTCGAACCCGACGCCGCCGCCGCCGATGCCTGACATGACGGAGCCACCCGACGGGCCGGCTCGGGACGCCATCGCCGACTGTCTGCACGAGACGGTCTTCGTCGAGGCTGGGGCGGGATCGGGCAAGACCACCTGCCTGGTCGAGCGCTTCGTGTCCCTGGTCGAGTCCGGGATGCCCGCCGAGGCCGTCGCCGCCATCACCTTCACCGAGAAGGCGGCGGCCGAGCTCGCCGACCGGGTCCGCCAGAGGCTCCAGGAGCACGCTCTGACCTCGCGGCGGGCCCAGGCGGCGTTGGCGACCCTCGACCGGGCCGCCATCGGGACGTTGCACTCCTTCGCCCAGCGGATCCTGGCCCAGTTCCCCATCGAGGCCGGCCTGCCGCCCCGGATCGAGGTGCTCGACGAGATCGGCTCGCAGCTCGAGTTCGAGGCCCGCTGGGAGGCGTTCATCGACCGGATCATCGACGACCCGGGGCTGGACCGGCCCCTCAGGCTCCTGCTCGGCGCGGGCGGTCGGCTCGACCAGCTCCACCAGGTCGCCACCGAGTTCTCCCGTAACTGGGACCTGGTCGTCGAGCGGCTCAGCGCAGCGCGCACCGCCATCCCCGGACTGGCCGCCGAGCCGATCGCCGCCCTGGTCGACGAAGCGGTCGCCCTGGGCTGCCATTGTCGTGACGACAGCGACGGGCTACTGGGGCGGTTGAGCACGTTCGCCGGGTGGGCGGCCGATCTGCGCCGATACCAATCCGAAGGCGACGAAGCCGCCTTGCTGTCCTCGCTGGCCCATCCGCCGAGTGTCGCCAAGTCGGGGCGGCAGGCGAACTGGCCCGACGTCGAGCTCGTACGCACCCGGCTGAGGGATGTGGTGAAGGCGGCCGAGGATGTGCGTCGCCGCACCCTCGACGCCTGCCTGCGCCGCCTCGCCGAGGAGATCGCCGACTTCACCGTGGCCTCGGCCGGGGAGCGGCGCCGGTCGGGCCGGCTGGAGTTCCACGACCTGCTGGTGCTGTCGAGGGCCGTGCTGCGGGACCCGACCCACGGCTTCGAGGTGCGGCGTCGGCTGGCCGAGCGCTACCAGCGGCTCCTCCTCGACGAGTTCCAGGACACCGACCCCATCCAGGTCGAGATCGCCGTGCTGATCGCCTCCGACGACCCCGGCGCCGGCTCCCGGGCCTGGCCGGAGGTCACGCCGGAACCGGGCCGGCTCTTCTTCGTCGGAGACCCGAAGCAGTCCATCTACCGGTTCCGCCGGGCCGACATATCGGTGTTCCTGCAGGCCCGGGACGCCCTGGCGGCGCGCACCGAGCGGCTGACGGCCAACTTCCGCACCACCGACCCGATCCTCCGCTGGATCAACCACACGTTCCGCCAGTTGATCGACGAGCACCCCGGGTCGCAGCCGGCCTACGTGGCCCTCGAGCCGGTGCGCGCCGCCGCCCCCGCAGGCCCGGCGGTCGCCCTCATCGGCGGCGCCGCGCATCCCAAGGCCTGGAAGGCCGACGACCTACGGGAGGCCGAGGCCGTCGACGTGGCCTCGGCCATCGTCGCCGCCGTCGCGGAGGGATGGTCGGTGAGCGACGGCGGGGCGGGGTGGCGGCCGTGCCGCTGGTCGGACGTGGCCGTACTGCTCCCGGCCCGGACGTCGCTGCGGATGCTGGAGCGGGCTCTCGACCAGCGGGGGGTCCCGTACCGGGCCGAGACGTCGTCGCTGGTGTACGGCACCGGCGAGGTCCGCGATCTGCTGATGGTGGCCCGGGCGGTGGAGGACCCCACCGACTCCCTGGCCGTGGTCGCGGCCCTGCGCAGCGCCGCGTTCGGGTGCGGCGACGACGACCTGTACCGCTGGCGTCACACCCACGGGGGTAGTTGGGACCACCAGCGCCGGCGGCCCGAATCGGCCCCCGCCGACGAGCCCGTCGGCGCCGGGTTGGCCTGGATGAGCGATCTCCACCGCCAGCGCCGATGGCTGGCCCCCAGCCAGGTCCTCGACCGCATCGTCCGCGACCGGCGCCTGATGGAGCTGGCGTTCGTCACCAGCCGGCCCCGGGACCTGTGGCGGCGTCTGCGGTTCGTGATCGACCAGTGCCGGGCGTGGGAGGAGGCCGGCGGTACGACCCTGCGGGAGTACCTGGAGTGGGTGAAGCTCCAGGGCGCGGAGGGCTCCCGGGTCGTCGAGACGGTCCTACCCGAGACCGACGACGAGGCGGTGCGGATACTCACCGTGCACGGGGCCAAAGGCCTGGAGTTCCCCGTCACCGTCCTGTCCGGGATGACCACCGCCATGCGATCCCGCCACAGCGGCGTGCAGGTGCGCTGGCCCGCCGGGCGGAGCTGGGAGCTGCGGCTGAAGAAGGACCTGGAGACCGCCGAGTTCAGCGATCTCCAGCCCATCGAGGAGCAGATGGACCGCCACGAGCGCATCCGCCTGCTCTACGTCGCCGCCACCCGGGCCCGCGATCACCTGATCGTCTCGGTGCACCGCAAGGACGGAGGACGCGGGGACACGGCGGCCGAGGTCATCTTCGGCGCCGGCGCCGACCCGGAGTTGACCACGGAACTCGTGCCCGAACCGTCCCCGGTGGCCGCGGGTGGCGGCCCGGGTGCGGCCCCGCCATCGTCACCGGCCCTGGAGTTCGGCTCCGTCGAGGAGTGGCGGGCGGAGTGGGCCCGGGCCCTGGCCGGGGGCAGCCGGCCGGTGGCCGTCTCACCCACCCGCCTGGCCGAGGAAGCCCTCACGGCGGCAGGCGCCGCCGGCGGGGTAGGCGGTGGCGGGGGGATCAGCGGTGGCCGGGGGATCAGCGGTGGCGTCTCGGGCCCGCCCGCGACGTCGAGCGGTGACGGGGTCAGCAGCGCAGAGGACCGCGGGGAGGTCCTGGCCGGCATCCGCAAGGACGCCCGGGACATCGAGCTGCCGCCCTGGCAGAAGGGCCGCTACGGCAGCGCCATAGGCCGCGCCGTGCACGCCGTCCTGCAATCGGTCGATCTCGCCACCGGCGCCGGCCTCGGCGACCTGTGCGCCGGCCAGGCCGCGGCCGAGGGCGTCCTCGGCCGGGAGGACATCATCGCCGCGCTCTGCCGGTCGGCGCTGGACTCGCCGCTCGTCGCCCAAGCGGCCCGCCGCGAGCACTGGCGGGAGGTCTACGTCGGCATCCCCTACGGCGATGGCGTCCTCGAGGGTTACATCGACCTGCTCTACCGCTGCGAGCACGGCCTGGTCGTCGTCGACTACAAGACCGACAGCTGGCGCGACGAGACCGACCTCGACGGGAAGGTGGCCCGCTACCGGGTGCAGCTCGACGCCTACAGGACGGCCGTACGGGAGATCACCGGGGAGACCCGGGTGGACGCCAACCTCCTGTTCCTCACCCCGGGGGCGCCGGCGCGAACCGTGCCGGTGTGATCAGACGCACCGGCGCTGGCGCCGTGGCCGCCCCGCTCACCGTGGTCGCGCGTCACCCATCCGCGCCGGCCGGGCTGGTCCAACTGTCTCACCCGGTCGCTACTTTGGTTCCGAAGGGAGCGTGACCAGTGTCGAACTGTGCTGAGTGGGCCGATGGAACGAAGTAGGGACACCGACTGGGATTACGGGACGCTGGAGCGGGCCTTCGCGCTCGCCGCCCGCACCCATCAGGGCACCCCGCGCAAAGGCTCGGACATCCCCTACCTCAGTCACCCGATGGCCGTTTCGTCGCTGGTGATGGTCCACGGGGGCAACGCCACCGAGGCTGCGGCCGGCCTATTGCACGACGTGGTCGAAGACGGTGGTGGGGCGCCCCGGCTCGCCGAGATTGCCGAGCAGTGCGGCGCGGCCGTGGCCGACATCGTCAGGGCCTGCTCGGACAGCGTGGTCGACACCACCGCCGGCGAGGAGAAGCCTCCCTGGGAGCAGCGCAAGCGGTCCTACATCGATCATCTCCGGTCCCCCGGGGTGACCCCCGGCGCGGTGCTGGTCTCGGCCTGCGACAAGCTTCACAACCTCACGGCTATCGCCGACGACTACGAAGAGGTCGGCGAGGTCCTGTGGACCAGGTTCAAGACCGGCTGGCTCGGACAGCACTGGTACTACCAGGAGCTCCTCGAGTGCTTCCGGGCCTCCAGCGACCCTCGGGTGGCCGGCGTCGCCGCTCGGATCCGGGGCCAGATGGTCCGTCTCGAAGCGTCGGTCCAGGATCGGAAGCGCTCCGGGGAGGGGTGACCCATCGGCCCCTGGTCGGGCCACAGGTGGGGCCGCCACCGGCACCCGAGGGGGCCGGTTGACAGCCATCGAGGGCTACGGCCCGGATGGCGCCGCCTGGTGGGTGTTCACCGGGGTGCCGTGATAGCACCCGAGGGTGTAGGGATACTCGGTCGTGATGTCGTAGTGGTACATGACCACCTGCTTTCCGTCCCAGGTGACGGAACTGGTTCGGCCATGACAGGCATCGAGATCGGCGTCGGTCGGCAGGTCGCCGTGTGAGTCGCGCTCCACGTACATGCCGTAGCCGTCAGCCGCGTAACCCACGAGCGTCGACGACCCGGGCTGGGCCGACGCCGCAGTCGCCAGACACGGCGAATAGGTGTGGTAGTGGTAAGTCCCCTGCCTCTGGGGGTGACCGGCGCAGGAATCCTGGACCTCGTGAGCGCCGGCGTCGCGGCCCGCGTCATCGAGAGCGTCGAAGAAGAGCACCCCGTCCTCCGACACCCCTATCGGGCCGAGACCCAGGCACTGCGGAGTGGTGGCCGCGCTCGGTTCGGCCGGTACGGTCCAGGTGAACGACTGGGCTCGCACGCTGTTGGGGTTGGTGTCGTACTGGTAGGCGGGGTCGCCGGGCGAGATCGGGAAGTTCCCGGTCGTGGCTCCGGTGGGTAGGTCGTCGGTCGCCAGGATCCGGTTCGCTCCCGACACGGTGAAGGAGTGGGATGCGCTGGGCCACGGGTTGGCGCCGGCCACCTGCACCTTGGCGACCGAGCTGTAGGTCCCTGCCGCGGTGTCGATCCACGGCCCGCTGTGGCGCGCCCCGCCCCCCCGGAACTGGCTGGTGCACGAATAGACGTAGCCTTGCTGGGGCGAGGTGGTCGTGACCCGGCCGTCGCCCAGAGGGATGGCGGTCGCCGACACCGCAGCGCCCGGCCAGGTACTGACCCCCGAGCCCGGGCCGGCGGCCGTGTCAGGGGCCGAGGTCGAATCCGGGGCGACCGGCGAAGCCGAGGGGGCGGGCGAGGACGAAGCGACCGACGGCGGCGTGTTCGGTGCACCCGCTCCGGCGGGGACCCCGGCCCCACGGCTCGTGCACGCCGCCAACAGCAGCACCGAAGCGCCGGCCAACGCCGCCGGCCAGCACCGCGGGGTCCCCATCGGGGGAGACTGTAGACCGGCTGACCCAGCCGGAGCGGTTGGACGGGCACACGGGCCGACCAGCACGACGGGGCCGGACGGGCAAAGAAGAGCGGCTCCCGGCGGCGGCGGGCCGGAGGCAGCGTCAGTGCCCGAGCGGGGTCAGTACCCGAGCGGGGTCAGCGCCCGAGCGGGGTCAGCGCCCGAGCGGCGGGGGCGGCTGGCCACCGTCGTGGGTGGCGAAGCGGCCCAGTCCGAAGCCGCCGGCGTAGTCCGGTGGGTCGGCGCCCTCGGCCAGGTCGGCGAGCAGCTCGCCCATGAGCGCGGAGAACTTGAAGCCCTCCCCCGAGTCCCCGCAGGCGACCACGACCCGTCCCCCCGCCACCCGGTCGATCACAAAGCGCCCGTCGGGGCTGGTCGTCCAGCAGCAGACCTGAGAATCGGTGGGGACCGCGTCCCAATCGAACGACTCGTCTACCCGGCGGACGATCTCGGCAGTGACAACAGGGTCGGCGCGGCGGTCGGTATCGCCGTCGGAGAACGGGCGCAGGGCCCGGTCCAGGCCGATCTTGTAGCCGCGGCCGGGCGTCGGCATCCCGTACATGCCCGGGCGGGTCTCGTCGCCCACATCGAAGATGCACGGGAGCTGCTCCCAGCCGGGCCGCGCCGCAAAGTAGGTCACCTGCTGGAGATGGGCCGACAGCTTGATGTCGATCCCGACCTGGCCGAGGAGATCCGACGCCCACGGTCCCGGGGCGAGGATCACCGCGTCGAAGCTTTCCGACCCCGGCGCCTCGTCGTCTTCGCCCGGCTCGTAGGCCAGGCGGACAGCCGGGCTACCGCCAGCTGCGGCCACTTCACGCACCCGGGCCTTCACCAGTCGGCCGCCGGCCCGGCGCAGGGAGTCCAGCTGGGCGCGTAGTGCTACGTCGGCCAGGACCGTCCCGGCGTCGGGTTGGAACAGCGCGGGGGTGCCGCTGTCGCGCAGACCGGGGAAGACTCTGCCCGTTCCGCCGGACTCGACCCACCGGTACTCGACGCCCTCGGCGGCCAGGGCCTCGGCCACGCCCGTCGGCCCCTCGGAGTCCCGCCAGAGCAGTCCGCTGCGCAGCAGGATGGTCTCGCCGCTCAGCTCCTCCAATCGCCGCCACGCCGCCAGGGCCTGCTCGGCCATGCGGACCCGGGGGCGGTCCGGATGGGCCAAGCGCCATATGCGGCTCGGGCCGCCCGACGAGCCGAGCGCCGTCGCCGGCCCGTACCGGTCGAACAGCGTCACGCGGTGTCCGCGCCGGGCGGCCTCGGCGGCCGCCGGCAGACCCCAGGCGCCGGCCCCGACA
>JAGWSF010000128.1 GCA_028876385.1 Acidobacteriota bacterium
CACCGCGTCGGGGGTCGGCGGGGCGGGGCGGGGAAGGGGGTGGGCGGCCGCCGGCTCGGCGCCTTCCGACCACGACACGTCGGCCGGCAGGATGAGGGTGGCGACCGACCCGGGGGGGCTCTGGGCGGCCCGGACGGCGTCGGCCGCGGCGGGCGCCAGGTCGGCGGTGGTGAGGGGCCGGCGGATCCAACTCGACACGTTGGAGGCCACCGCGTCGATGTCCGACTCGAGGGGGGCGTCGTAGCGCTTGTGGTAGGTGGCGTGATCGCCGACCACGTTGACGACGGGGGTGTGGGCCCGCCGGGCGTTGTGCAGGTTGGCCAGCCCGTTGCCGAGGCCGGGGCCGAGGTGGAGCAGGGTGGCCGCCGGCCGCTCGGCCAGGCGGCCGTAACCGTCGGCCGCTCCGGTGGCGACACCTTCGAAGAGGGTGAGCACCCCGCGCATCTCGGGGACGTCGTCGAGGGAGGCCACGAAGTGCATCTCGGAGGTGCCGGGGTTCATGAAGCAGGTGTCGACCCCGCCGCCGACCAGGGTCCGCAGCAGGGCGTTGGCGCCGTTCATTCGAAGATCGCTCCCGGGTTGAGGATGTTGTTGGGGTCGAAGGCGGCCTTGATGCGCCGCCACAGGGCCATCTTGGCGGGGTCTTCTATGGCCGCCAGATACGACCTTTTTCCGCGGCCTATGCCGTGCTCGCCCGACACCGCCCCGCCGAGGGCCACCCCGGCCCGCAGGATGGCCTCGATGACCTCGGAGCGCTTCTGCGGGTCGCTCTGGAACACCGCCAGGTGGACGTTGCCGTCCCCGGCGTGACCGCATCCGGGCACGAACGACCCGCTGGCCCGGGCCAGTTCGGCCACCTCCTGCATGAACCGGGCGATCTCGGCCCTCGGGACGACCACGTCGAGCAGGTCGTCGGCGCCGGCCGCCTTGGTCGCCCAGAAGGCCCGCTCCCTCGCCTTGATGAGCCGGGCGCCGGCCGACGGCGGCAGGACGTACACGTCGAGAGCCCCGGCCTCGCCGAGCAGCTCGGACACCCGGCCGGTGTCTTGGAGCAGGCGGTCGTCGTGGTCGTTCTCGAGGACCACCACCAGGTAGGCGACCGTCCGGGCTTTGATCTCCTCGGGGACCCCGAGCTCCATGTCCTCGTTGTGGCTCAGGGCGGCCATGGTGAGGTCGTCGATGTACTCCACCATGAGCGGCCCCACCCCGGTGCGCACCAAAGCCGGAACCACCGCGGTGCACGCCGGCAGGGAGTCGAAGGGGGCCAGCACGGTGGCCGACCACCGGGGCCGGGGGTAGAGGCGCAGGATGGCCTCGGTGACCAACGCCAGGGTCCCCTCCGAGCCCACGATGAGCTGGGTCAGGTCGTAGCCGGAGGTGGCCTTCACGAACCGCCCTCCGCTGGTGATGGTCTCCCCCGTGCCGAGCACCGCCTCGAGCCCGAGCACCTGGTGGCGGGTGACGCCGTATTTGACGGCCCGCATCCCCCCGGCGTTGGTCGCCACGTTGCCCCCGAGACTGCCGCTCAGCTCCCCGGGGAAGACGGGGTAGACCAGGCCGGCCCGCGCCGTCGCCTCGTCGAGCTGCTGCAGGGTGACGCCCGGTTCGACGACAGCCACATGGTTGCCCTCGTCGATGTCGCGGATGGCGTTCATACGCTCGAAGCTGACCACGACGCCGTCCGCGAGGGGGATGCAGGCCCCCGACAGGCCGGTGCCCGACCCCCGGGCGGTGAGCGGCGTGGCGGTGGCGTTGGCCCATTCCACGATCCGGCTGACCTGAGCCGCCGAAGCCGGGCGGACCACCGCCCGGGCCACTACCGGGGTCAGCCCGAGGGCCTCGTCGTGGGAGTACTCCTCCCGGGCCTGGGCGCCGGACCACACGTGGCCCCGGCCGGCGATGGCCTCGAGTTGGTCGATGACTTGGTCGGTGACCATCGGCTTCAGCTTGTCATCTGGCGACCCGAACGGCGGTCAGTCGTAGTAGCCGCTGTGGATGTAGACGGTCGGGACGCCCTCCTCGTGGAACATGGCCACGTTGCGCCGGTCATCCTCGAACGACAGGAGCAGCTCGAA
Source organism: Acidobacteriota bacterium (assembly GCA_028876385.1). GTDB lineage: Bacteria > Actinomycetota > Acidimicrobiia > Acidimicrobiales > Palsa-688 > JAKCDU01. The sequence goes on from JAGWSF010000128.1 coordinate 2,076, forward strand.
ACCGGCCGCCCGCAGCTCCCGCACCGATCGCCGCTTGAACTCCCGGGCCGCCCCGTAGTCCCCCCGGTCGCGCATGACCAGCAGGTCCCAGCGCAGCCCGTAGCGGTGCAGCCAGGCCAGGGTCTGGGGCTGCACCCACGCCGGGCGGGCCGTGAGCAGCACCACCACCAGCGACTCGTCGAGCAGGCCGAGGAGGCGGGCCACCTCCTCGATCAGAGGGTCGTCGCCGCACGAATCGAAGAACGCGTCCCAGTCCCTCCACGGCCCGGTGATGTAGTGCTGGCGGCTGGCGGCGTCGGACAGCACCCCGTCCAGGTCGAACACCACGGTGCGTCCGGGAGCGACGGGCCCGTCCCGCCAGCGCCAGTTCTCGTAGAAACGGGAGCTCGGCATGGCCCCCGTCACCCTAGGCGCCAGGTCACCACCGACAGGTCCGTGCCGGGCACGGGCCGGGGTCCGGGGGGGTCGGGTCGGCGGACATGGCCCAACGCCTCGAGGTCGACTCCGCCGTCCCGTCCGTCGCCCAGGGCGTCGACCACCGCCAGCGGGGCGGCCTCCGACCACGGCAGCGTGCGCCGCAGCCAGGCGACCGCGCCGATGGGGTGGCGGTAGCGGCCGGGGGGCGACGGGTCGGGCAGGACGGCCCCGGCGCCGGGGGCGAGCGGCACGACGATCTCCTCCAGGGGGCCGTCCCCCGCGCCCCCCTCGACCGGGGCGCCCTCCTCGGCCGATCGGCGGCGGTCGGCCAGGCGGATCTCGGCCCAGTCGCGCCCGTCGGATTCGTAGAGATCGAACTCGAGACGGCTGATCAGCCCAACGGCCACGAGCGCCCCCGGCCCGTCGCCCAGACCGGGCAGCTCGCTCAGGTAGGTGACCAGTGGGCCGACACCCCGGGCCGGCCGCAGCTCCCCCGGCTCCAACTCGTCGTCGTCATCCCAGCCCGGCGGACTGTCCCCGCCGCCCCCGCCGGCCGCGCCGTGCCCTGCCGCGCCGCCCCCGGCACCGCCGGCGCCTGCTGCCGCCGCCGGGTAGAGGAAGGCCGGGCTTTCGAGCGGAACCCGCCCGGCCACCGCCGCCGGCGGGCCGGCGGCGTCCCCGTCGGGGTCGACCATGACGTAGCGCAGCGCCGGCGTGCAGACCGGGCCGGCGTCGAGTACGGCCCGCGCGAGCCAACCGTCGTCGCCTGACATCACCACCACGGTGAAAGGATCAGGTCGACCCCAGGCCGCCCAGGCGTGGTCGCAATAGTCGGCCAGCCACCGGCCCAGCGGCCCGACCCACTCTTCCGGCAGGGGGCCGAGGACCCGCCGACCGAGCTGCGACCACGAGAGCGCACCCTGCCGCCGGGCCTTCGCCACCCATGTGCCGGAGTCCCGCCAGTGGCCCTCGCGGAGCAGGTCTCGATCCGGCACGGGCGTGAGCGTAGAGCACCGCCGGGGCCGCGCTCCCGGGACGGCGCCCCCCGAGGACGGATACTCGTCGGCCGGGAGCGGGACGTCGCCGGTCGCAAATGGGAGGGATAACGTCGCGTCCATGACCCTCCAGGATCTCGATCCGCAGATCGCGGCGGTGGTGGACGCCCTCCCCTTCACCGGCCTCAACGCCGAGACCCTGAGCATGATGCGGGGCGCCTTTCCCCCCGCCGAGGTGTCGGACCGGGTGGTGCGCACCGACCACCGCGTTCCGGGGACGCCCGAGGTACCGGTCCGGGTGCACCGGGCCCGGGGCGCCGAGGGACTGCTCCCCTGCGTCTACAGCATCCACGGCGGCGGGTACGTGATGGGCAGCTACGACATGGACGACGCCCGCTTCGACTCGTGGTGCCCCGAACTCGGCGTCGTCGGGGTCTCGGTCGAGTACCGCCTGGCCCCCGAGGTCCCCTACCCGGGTCCCCTCGAGGACTGCTATCGCGGCCTGCGATGGGTCCACGACCGGGCCGAGGAACTCGGGATCGACCGGGACCGCATCGGCGTGGCCGGAGGCAGCGCCGGCGGAGGGCTGGCCGCGGCCCTGGCCCTCCTGGCCCGGGACCGGGGCGAGGTGCCCCTGCGCTTCCAGCTCCTCGACTGCCCCATGCTCGACGACCGCCAGCGGACCCCCTCCAGCCGGCTCGACGGGCTGGCCGTGTGGTCGCGCGAGAGCAACACCTTCGGCTGGCGTAGCTACCTCGGCGACCTGTACGGCGGGGAGGTCCCGTATACCGCGGCGCCGGCACGCTGCGAGGATCTCCGCGGCCTGCCCCCGGCGTTCGTGTCGGTGGGGACGGTGGACGGCTTTCGTGACGAGGACATCGACTACGCCACCCGCCTGAACCAGGCCGGGATCCCCTGCGAGCTGCACGTCTATCCCGGGGCCTGCCACGGCTACCAGATGGCCGCCGGCTCGGCCATCGCCATCCAGTCCGAGCGCAACGTGCGGGCCTGGCTGACCCGCCAGATCACGCACTAGGCGCCGGGCGGGCGAGCGGCGCACGGCCCGGGCGGGCGGCGGGGCGAGCGGCGGGGCGGCGGGGCGGCCGGTTCGATGGCCGCCGCTACCAACTCTCCCCGTAGTAGCGTCGACGGCGCCTTGTCCGCCGCCGAAGAGATCCCGGATCTGCTCGAAGTCGCGGTCCCCATCGGCGGCCGGGTCTTGGTGGTCGCCGACTTGCACCTCTCGGCCGACGACCAGGCGGGGGGCGGGGCTACCGTCACCGAACTGACCGCCGCTCTCGAGGCCGCCACCGGGCCGGGGGTGCTGGTCGTGGCCGGGAACCTGTTCTCGGCGCTGAGCGGCCCCGGCGATGTCGAGTCGGCGCTGGCCGCCCACCCCCGCCTGACCGGCGACATCGCCCGCTTCGCGAGCGGCGAGGGCCGCCGAGTGGTGGTCCTACCCGGCGAGCGCGACATGACCCTGGCGTCATCGGCCGCCGCCCGCACCGCGCTCGTGCGGGCCCTGGGCGCCGAACTGGCCCTGGCCGTCGACCTGCGGGTCGCCACCGGTGCCGGCGAGCGCACGGTGCGGGTCGACCCGGGCTACGGCTTCTGCGAGCTGACCGCCTACCGGGATCCCCGCAACCCCCTCGACTCCCCCTACGGCCGGCACATCCGTGAGCAGGTCATGCCGACGGTGCGGGCCCGGGCCGCCCGACCCGAGCGCCCCAGCACCGGCACCGGCAGCCCGGGCTCGGAGGCGCCGGGAGGCGGGGGCCCGCTGGCCCGGCGCTGGAAGGCGGCCATGGGGCGGGCCGGACGAGCCGGGCGGGGCGAACCCGGCGCCGGCTGGTTGGCCGGCGTGGAGCAGCTCGACGACATCGGCGCGCTCTCGCGGTTCGTGGCGTCGCGCCTGGTGTACCGGAGGTTGATCCACTCGGCCTGGCTGCTGGTGGTCCCCGTGGTGGCCGCCCTGGTGCTCCGCCTGCCCGCCACCGTGTGGTACTCGGCCCGCCACGGGGCCCTGGCGACCCGGGTCGGCCTGTTCGTCTCGGCCTCGTTCATGGAGCTCCTGCTCTTCGCCTTCATCTCCTTCCTCGGGATTCGGGTGACCAACCGGACCCTCGGGGCGGTGGCGCTGGGCGACCCGGGTCTCGACACCAACGGGGCGGCGCGGGCCCACGCCCGGGACCTGGTGACCCGGGGCTACGCCGGGCTCATCACCGCCACGACCTGCCGCCCCGAGCTCACCCCGCTCGGCGCGGGCTTCTTCGCCGGGGCCGGCGCCGGAGCCGAGTTGGTGACCGAGTACCCCAACCGGTTGCCGGGCCTGGGGCTGCCGTCGGTGTTCCTCGCCCACCGCACGCTCAGCTGGGTCGAGTTGGAAGCCGGCAACGACCTCCACGCCCGGCTGTTCCACGCCCGCCAGGACCTGCCCGGGGCGGCGCTGGTCGAGCGTCTCCTGGCCAGCCGCGACGCGGACCCGAGCCCGGGGGAGATGCGGCCCGAGGTCGTGGCCACCTTCCCCCACGGCGAGGCCTGGCCCCGGCCGGTGCCTCTCGGCCGGCGGGACCGGCGGGTCCGTCGGGTGGCCGCAGCCATGCTCGTGGCGGTCGGCTTCCTATCCCTGGTCTCGTCGATGTCCGACCCGGTCAACGACCGTCTACAGCTGCTGCGCCACATATTTCCTCTCGCCGTCCCCCAGACGGCGGCCGCCATAGCCGCCTTCGTAGGGGTCGCGCTGATCGTCCTGGCCCGCGGCATCCGCCGGGGCCAGCGCCGGGCCTGGGCCGTCTGCGAGCTGCTCCTCGTCGCCGTGGCCGGGCTCAACCTGGTCAAGGGGGTCGACGTCGAAGAGGCGCTGATCGCGCTGGTCGCGGCGGCCCTGCTCTACGTCGTGCGGGACTCGTTCCAGGCCCGCACCGACGTGGTCGCCGTCCGGCGCGGCCTGGCCTGGGTGCTCGGCGCCGCCATCGCGGTGGTGGCCGCCGGAACGCTGGGGGTGGAGATCAGCACCGTGATCAACCACACCCGCCACCGGGCCGAGGTGCGGGTCTCGTGGCTGCACGCCCTGCAGGCCTCGCTGTACCGCATGGTCGGCAGCAGCCATGTGACCCTCCCGCCGCGGGTCAACGCCTTCCTCGCCCCCACCATGGCCACCGCCACGGCCGGTCTGGTGCTGGCCCTGGCCGCCGTGGTGTTCCGCCCGGTGGTGGCCCACCGCCGGGACGCCCGGTCGGATAAGTCCTCGCAGTTGGGAGCCGCGGCGGTGGCTGGCGCCGGGATGCCCGGCGCCGGGGCCGGAGCTGCACCTGGGACCGGCGCGCCTGGCCCCGGGACGCGACCTAGGGCCGGGGGGGCGGGCGCCGGGGGGCGCGCCGCCTCGGACGGGGACGGACCAGATTCTGGTCAGGGCCGCGGCGGGCGGGGGCCGCAGCGACGAGCGTCGGGTTCGGGGCCGGCGGCCAGCGGCTCCCGGTCCGGGACCCCGGTCGCGCCTCCCCGGCCGGCCGCTATCCGCCCGGCGAGCACCGAGTCCGACGAGGGGACGGTGGCGAGCGGCCCGGAGGGGCTGGCCCGGGCCCGGGGCATCGTGGACCGCCACGGCGCCAGCACCCTCGACTACTTCGCCCTGCGGCCCGACAAGGACTTCTTCTTCTGGGGCGACACCCTTGTGGCCCACGGGGTCTACGGCGGGGTGTGCCTGGTGTCGCCCGACCCGGTCGGGCCGGTGGCCGAACGCGACGCCGCGTGGCGGGCCTTCCGGCGCTACGTCGACGCCCACGGATGGGCTCTGGGCGGTCTGGGCATGGGCGAGGACTGGTTGCCGATCTACCGGTCCTCGGGCATGCACGACCTCTACGTCGGCGACGAGGGGGTGGTCAGGGTCGACCGCTTCACCCTGGAGGGGGGCCGCTTCAAGGGGCTGCGCCAAGCCGTCAACCGGGTCGCCAAGTACGGCTACCGCATCTCCTTCCACGACCCGTCGCAGCTCGACCCCGGCCTGCGGGACCAGCTGAAGGACGTCATGACCAAATCCCGCCGCGGCGACGTCGAGCGGGGTTTCTCCATGACCCTCGGCCGAGTGTTCGACGAGGCCGACGACGGGCTGCTGCTGGCAGTGGTGCACGCCCCGGTGGCCGAGGGCGCCCCCGAGGGCACCGTCGGCGAGCCGGTGGCCTTCTGCCAGTACGTGCCGGCACCGGGTATCGGCGGCTACTCCCTCGACCTGATGCGCCGCGACGACGGCGAGCACCCCAACGGCTTGATCGACTTCGCCGTGGTGGAGACCATCCGCGAACTGCAGCGGCGGGGCCAATCGGCGCTGGGTTTGAACTTCGCCACCATGCGGGCGGTCCTGGCCGGGGAGGCCGGGGAGGGACTGGTCCCACGGGTGCAGGCCTGGTTGCTGCGCCGGATGGGCGACTCCATGCAGATCGAGTCGCTGTGGAAGTTCAACGCCAAGTTCGACCCGGACTGGCAGCCCCGCTACGCCATCTACGACGCCCCGGAGAACAGCCTGGCCGTGGCCATCGCCGTGGCCCGGGCCGAGTCGTTCTGGGAACTCCCTGTGATCGGGCGTTTCCTGGTGCCGTCAGCCCCGGCCGGCACCTGACCCCGGCCGGCACCTGACCCCGGCCGGGGCCTGACCCCTGGAAGTCCTCAGCGGGGCCGGCGACCCATGAACGCGGCCAGGCGCTCCCAGTCGGTGGCGTCGTCGGGGGCCGCCACCTCCGCCCCGTAGGGGCTGCCGGGGCCGGCCAGGTCGCGGTAGTGGGGCTTCAGCATGGCCCGGGCGGCCTCGAGGACGGGTCCGGCCAGGTCCGGGGCGAGGGCGTCGAGCTGCCCCGTGGCGGCGGCCAGGTCCCAGCTGTGCGCCGCCAACTCGGTGGTGTACATGTCGACGAGGGTGGAGCCGTCGTAGGTCTCACCCCAGGGCATGGTCACCGTGGCGGCCAGCCGGGCGTCGTCGGCCCACGCCGCCTCGGCTTCCTTGCCCGCCCGCAGCAACTCGTCGGGGGCGTCTCCGAGCTCGATGTGGGGGAACTCGAAACCGTCCGGCGTCGTGCCCCGGGCCAGTTCCACGGTGCGCCAGCCGGCACCGACCAGGTGGTCGATCAGGGCGGCCACGTCGTACTCGGGGCAGGCGGTGGCTCCCGCCAGCTGGTCGGGTCGGACCCCGGCCACGATCTGAGCGGCCTGCTCGTAGCTGCGGTAGAGGACCGGGCGGCGATCGGTTGAGGACATGTCGGGCTCCTGTGTCGAGAGAGAGGATCTGCGGATGAGGACATGGTGGCAGGCCAAAGTGGCCATCCTCTGTCCTATTTGAAGGAATATTCTCCAACCGTGCGTGCCGACCGGCTGGTGGCCATAGTCCTGCTCCTACAGGTCCACGGCCGTCTGACCGTGGCGCAGATCGCCGAGCACCTCGAGACCTCGACCCGGACCGTGCGCCGGGACCTCGACGCGCTGTGCATGGCCGGCGTCCCCGTCTACCCCCAACGCGGCCGGGGCGGCGGCTGGGCCCTGCTCGGCGGCCACCGCATCGACCTGAGCGGCCTCACCGCCGATGAAGCCCAGACCCTCCTCCTGGCCACCGATTCGGCCTCGGCCACCCTCGGTCCGGGCTTCGGGGAAGGCCTGGCCGCGGCCCAGCGCAAGCTCATCGCGGCGCTCCCCGAACCGTTGCGCGACAGCGTCGAGGCGGCCCGCGGCTCGGTACTCGTGGACCGCACCCGCTGGGGTCCCGGGGCGGCCGACCCGGCACCGACGGGAGCCACCGACGAGCGGACCGGGGATCCGTCCCATCTGAACGCCCTCCGTCGGGCCGTGCTGGCGGGCCGCCAGGTGGTCGTCGGCTACGAACCGCCGGGTCGGCCCGTCGAGCAGCGCCGCCTGCACCCCCACGGCCTGGTGTGCAAGCAGGGGGTGTGGTACCTGGTGGCCACCGCCCCCGCCGGGCTGCGCACCTACCGGCTGTCGCGGGTCCGTTCGGTCGAGGTCACCGACGAACCGGTGAGCGAGCCGGCCGGCTTCGATCTGGGCGAGGCCTGGTCGGGGATACAGCAGCGGATGGCGACCCGGACGGCGGCGTCGCTGGTCGTGGAAGTCGCGGTCGACCCGTCGGCCCTGCGCCGCTTGCGGGCAACGGTCGGGAGGTGGTGGCCGGTCGAGGAGGTCGGAGTCGACCGGGGCGGCCGGGTGCGGGCGGAGGTCCGCTTCCCCGACGCCCGCCTGGCGGCCATCGAGCTGATCCCCTTCACCGCTTACCTGGAGGTGATGTCGCCCGACCCCGTGCGCGCCGAGCTGGCGGCGATGGGGAGGGCGCTGGTCGAAAGCTACGCCCGGCCCTGAGTCAGGGCCCGTCCGGGGAGGACCCGCAGCACCGCTCGGGCGGTGCGGCGGGAGCTTCTCAGGCCGCCGGGACCGTGGTCACCAGCTTGGAGAGGATCAGCGGCTCGAAGTGCTCGAGCGGTTCGCTGCGGTAGTCGGGGTCGAAGGCCGTCTGGTCGTACTTGGCGCAGAACTCCTCGGTGTGCTCGAAGAAGGGGTCGCCCCGGTACTGCTCCCGGGTGTTGCGGTCCATGCCGATGTGGTGCCAGAAGTAGTAGCCCTGGAAGATGCCGTGCTTCTCGACCATCCAGTGGTTGGCCGGGGACACGAACGGCTTCAGGATGTCGGCGGCGATGGCCGGGTGGTTGAACGGGGAGAGGGTGTCGCCGATGTCGTGGAGCAGGGCGCAGAGCACGTACTCCTCGTCGCGGCCGTCGCGCTCGGCCCGGGTGGCGGTCTGGAGGGAGTGCTCGAGCCGGTCCACCGGGAAGCCCCCGTGGTCGGTCTTCAACGCCCGCAGGAGGGTGATGACCCGACCGGGGACGAAGCTCTGGGTGATGTTGAGCTGGGGAGATATCAGCGCCCAGTCCTCGGCGGTGGACTCCTCGAAGTTCTTGAAAGTGGCCCGCGCCTCGGTGGTCGTCATATCTGAAGGCTACCGCTCCGCCCCTAGAGGTGGAAGAGGGACACCATCGAGGTCGCGGTGGCGGCCTGCCCGAGGAGGGGGCTCAGCCCGAGGAGTTCCTCGCTGGTGCGCAGCAGCGAGTAGTGGTCGAGGGGGGTGGCGACCCGCGCTCCGGGGATGACCGACGGGGAGATCACGTAGGTGGGGACGAGAGCCCCGCCCGCGTCGTTCTCGTCCCAGGTGATGAACACGACGGTCGATCCCGAGCGGTACTGCGGCGAAGAGAGCATCACCGGCACCTCCTTGGCCAGCCAGGCGTCGGCGGTGGCGGTGGAGCAGTCGTGGCCGTCGTGGCAGAGGTCGGGGGTGACGAAGGTGTACGCGGCCGACAGGTCGAACGCGCCGCCGTTGAGGGGTAGGTCCTGGGCCGGGCAGTTGGTGGCCAGGGTGGTGTAGTAGGCCGCCGGGTTGTGCTTGACGGCGTACTCGCCGCTACTCGCGGTGTCGCAGGGCCGGGGCATCGACTCCTCGAGGGAACGCCAGTCGGCGCCGAGGAGGGAGAATATGCTCGGGGCGCCGAGAGGGTGCGACCCCGGCCCGGCGTCGTCGGCCACACCCTGGGTGGAACCGGACGTGACGGCGATGTAGTTGGGGAGGCTCGGGTGGGCCACCCCCGAGTAGTCGGTGGCCAGCCCGCACGCCGCGGCCAGGGAGGCCAGGTAGGGCGCGGCGGGGTTACCGGCGACCTGGGCCAGGGCCCGGTTCTCCATCATGACCACCACCACGTGACGCACCGGTGCGGGGGGCGCGCCCGAGCAGGGGTGACCGGCGTCGACGGTGGCTGCCCCCGCGGGCGTCGCCGTGGCCCCCGGGGCGGTGGGCGCGGTCGCGCCCCCAGCCGAGGTGGTGGAGTGGGGGGAGCCCGGAGCGGTCGCCGCCGCCGATCCCGACCGGGAGGTCCCCGACGGGGCGGCGCAGGCCCCGACGGTCAGGGCCGCGCCGGCCACGGCCACGGCGGCCAGGGCCGTAGGGAATCGTCGGGGCATGTCCCATTGTGGGTCCCGAGGGCCCCGTGGGTGGCGCGGCCGGGCCCTCCTGTGGGTCCGGCGGGGGCTCCGGCGGGGGCTCCGGCATGGCTTCCGACGGCGGAGTCCGGCGGGGGACGTCCCGGTGGTCGGAGGGCCGGAGGTAAGGTCACCCCCATGACGTCGCTGCGGGGATCGGCAGCGCTGGTGACAGGAGCCAGCGGCGGCCTCGGGCGGGCCATGGCCCTCTCGTTGCGGGCCGCCGGCTGCTCGCTGGTTGTCACCGGTCGCCGCCGGGAGGTGATCGAAGCGCTGGCCGCCGAGGTCGGGGGCCGGGCGGTGACCGCCGACCTGAGCCGCCCCGGCGACCTCGACCGCCTCCTCGACGAGGCCGGCCCGCTCGACATCGCGGTGATGAACGCCGCCGTCCCGGCGTCGGGCCCCCTGGAGGAGTGGGACCAGGAGCAGATCGGGCGGGCGCTCGAGGTCAACCTGGGCAGCCCCATCGCCATGACCCGGGCCCTCCTGCCGGGCTTCCTGGCCCGGGGATCGGGCCATTTCGTGTTCATCTCGTCGCTGTCGGGGAAGGTGGCCTCCCCTGGCACCCCCCTGTACTCGGCCACCAAGTTCGGTCTGCGCGGCTTCGCCCACGGCCTGCGCTGCGACCTGCACGGAACGGGGGTGGGCTGCTCGGTCATCAACCCTGGCTTCGTGCGCGACGCCGGGATGTTCGCCGCCACGGGGGCGAAGCTGCCGCCGGGGGTGGGGACGGTCTCGCCCGAGCAGGTCGCCGCCGCGGTGCTCAGAGCTATACGACGCAACCGGGCCGAGGTCGACGTGGCCCCGCTGCCGCTGAGGATCGGCGCCCTCCTCGGCGGAGTCGCCCCCGGTGTCTCGGCCGCCGTCCAGGCCCGGCTCGGCGCCCCGACGGCCGGTCAGGTCGTCGACGCCCAACGCCACCAGCGCTGAGCGTTCAGCCCACCATTCGGTCCCGCCCCTGCCAGAACGGGGCCCGCAGATCCTTCTTCAGCACCTTGCCCGACGGGTTGCGGGGCAGAGCCTCGAGCCACTCGACCGAGGTCGGGCACTTGAAGCCGGCGAGCCGCTCGCGACAGAACGCCAGCAGGGCCTCCTCGGTGGGCTGGCGGCCGGCGACGGGCACCACCATGGCCCGCGGGGTCTCCCCCCACCGTTCGTGGGGCACCCCTATGACGGCCACGTCGGCCACGTCGGGATGGGACATGAGCACGTTTTCCACCTCGGCCGGGTAGACGTTCTCACCGCCCGAGACGATCATGTCCTTGACCCGGTCGTGGACGTAGAAGTAGCCGTCGCCGTCGCGGTAGCCGGCGTCCCCGGTGCGCAGCCAGCCGCCCGGCCGGATGACCTCGGCGGTCTGCTCCGGTTGGCGCCAGTACCCGGCCATCACCGACGGGCCGCGGACCCAGATCTCGCCGACCTCGTGGTCGGCGAGATCCTCACCGGTGAGCGGATTGACGATCTTGGCCTCGTGGCCCGGTATGGGGATGCCGCACGCCCGCAGGCGGTGGCGGCGCGGGCCGTCGGGGTCGTGATCCTCGGCCGGCAGGTAGATGATGGTCCCGGTGGACTCGGTCAGGCCGTAGGCCTGCACGAACCGGCAGCCGAACGTGCGCAGCGCGGTCGACAGCACCGACTCCGATATGGGCGAGGCGCCGTAGAGCACCGATTCCAGGTGGCTCCAGTCCCGCTGGTCCACGCCCGGCACCGACAACATGAACGAGATGACGGCGGGGACGATGAAGCCGTGGGTGACCTTCTCCTCGACCATCAAATCGACGAGCCGTTCGGGCACGATCTCCCGCACGATCAGGTTGGTGGCCCCCTGCCAGAACCCGGCCAGGGCCCATCCCGTGCCGCCTATGTGGTAGAGCGGCATCGGCACGACCGAGACCGAGTCCGGTCCGAGGCCCATCACCTGGGCGTACAGGTCCCGGTCGCAGGCCAGGTTGGCGGTGGTGAGCTCCACCCCTTTGGGCCGCCCGGTGGTCCCCGACGAGTACAGCTGGCAGGCCACGGCGTCGGGCCCCACGGCGACCCCGGGGTCGGTGTCGGCGCCGGCGTCGCGCCACTCGGCGTAGCCGGGCCACGACCGGGTCGCTCCCCCCATGGCCACCTTCAGCACGCCGGGCAGGTCGGATTCCACCTGGGCCACGGTGTCCACGAACTCGCGGCCGACGACGAACACCTTGGCCTGGCTGTCGGCGACGATGTAGGCGATCTCGGGCGGGGCCAGGCGGTAGTTGACCGGGCAGGCCACGGCGCCGAGCTTGGCCGCGGCGAAGAGCAGTTCGAGCTGCTCGGGCCCGTTTTTGTCCAGGTAGGCGACCCGGTCGCCGGCCTCGACCCCGGCCCCGGCCAGGGCCTGGGCCAGCCGGTTGGTACGCCGGTCGAGCTGGCCGTAGGTGATCTGCTGGCCGTCCCAGCGAAGGGCCGGGTGGTCGGGGCGCCGGCGGGCCCAGTGGCGGAGGCAGTCGGCGACGGTGGCCGGCCGGCCGGGCTCGGTGTCGGTCATGGCGCCGACTCTATGGCTCGGGGCCGCGACTCTATGGCTCCGGGCCGCGCCGCGTTCGGCGGGGCGGGTCAGGCGTTGCCGAAGAAGTGGGTGCCGGGCCCGAAGTCGTACACCGACCCGCTGGCGGTCACGAGGTAGTAGCCGTCATTGGCCGGCGCCGGGGAGAGGTCCACGACCGGGGTGGCCGGGGGATGGCTGCCGAGCGAGCCGTAGAAGGGGGCGTCGCCGAAGCTGAACACCCCTCCGTCGGAGCCGACGAGGGTGTAGCCCCGACCGTCGGGCGTACTGCTCATGCCGACCACCGGCTCGGCCAGCCGGATCCCGCCGAGGGAGCCGTAGAAGCCGTCTGAGGTGAAGGTGAACACCCCGCCGTCGCTGGCCACCAGCCAGTAGCCGTGGCCGCCGGGGGCGACGGCGATGCCGTCCACCGGAGCCTGGAGCCGGATACCGCCGGTCGACCCGTAGAAGTGGGCGTCGCCGAAGCTGAACACGCCGCCGTCGCGAGCGACGATCCAGTAGCCCTGATTGTCGGGGGTGACCGCCATACCTACGACAGGGGCGGTCAGCGCCACCCCGCCGGTCGAGCCGAAGAAGCGGGCGTCGCCGAAGGTGAACACGCCCCCGTCGGCCCCGAGCAGCCAGTAGCCCAGCCCGTCGGGGGTGGCCTCGATGGCGATGATCGGGGCCGACAGCCGGTAGGCGGCCAGGTCCCCCTGCCAGGTGGCGGCGCCGAAGGCGGCCACCCGACCGGACGAGTCGACCACGAAGTAGCCGTCGCAGCCGCCTATCTCCACGCTGGCGATCCCGGCGCCGCCCCCGAGGGGTTGGCCGGCGGCGGTCGGACAGGGCACCGTGGTGGTGGTCGTGGACGCCGGGACGGTGGTGGTCGTGGTGGGGGCGACGGTCGTGGTGCTGGTCGAAGTGGTGGTGGTCGTGGGGGCGCCCTGGTAGCCGTAGGTGGTGGTGAGGGTGCCGTGGCCGTAGGGGTTAGTGGCGCTGACGGTGACGTAGTCGCTGCCGGTGGGCAGGACCACGGTCGCCGACGTGGCGGTGGCGGTCACCGGCGTGACCGGGGTGGACCCGAAGTAGATGGTGGCGTCCTCGAGGCCGAGGCCGGTGATGGTCACCTGGGTGCCGGCGGCACCGCCCTGGGGGGCTACCGCGGTGACCTCGGGGCAGGTCAGGGCGGCGGCGCGGGGGGTGCCCAGGCCGGAGGCCAGGTCGTAGCCGGGGGCCGCGGCGAACGATCCGGTGTGGTCGGCCAACATGTCGTTGTTGCCCTGGGTCACGTCGTTGAACGCGGCCGAGTAGGTGGCCGGGCTGGCCGCCAGCGAGTACAGGTAGGGGGAGATGTTGCCCGTAGGGGCGGAGCAGCCCTGGTTGCGATCGGCCACCAGGCCGGCCAGCATGGGAGCGGCGTAGCTCGTCCCCACCCCCGCCGCCCACTGGCCGCCGGAGTAGTCGACCATGGCCACGCCGGCGTTGGCCGACAGGTCGGGCACCTCCCGGCAGGCCGTCCCGCACGCCGCGTTGGTGCCGGTCGGCCAGTTGAACACATCGGGTTGCCACGCCGGCCGGGTCTCGTAGGTCGACGCGCCACCGCCACCGGACGCTTGGAAGTTGTAGTTCGAGGCGCAGTTGAGGGCCGTCGTCGAGTTGGTGCCGCCGCAGTCGTTCCACACCGGCTCGTTACCCGCCCCCAGGTAGTCGGTGCCCCCGACGGAGGTGACGTTGGGGTCGCTCGACGGGTAGGTCACGGCCATCGAGCTCCACGGCCCGGTGGAGTAGTCCTGGGCGCAGCCCTCCGAGCCGCTGTCCCCGGACGCGGCCAGGATGGTCTGGCCGTCGGCGGCGGCCTCGGCGAAGAGGGTGCCCAGGCTCCCCGACAGCTCCCCGGCGCTGTAGGCGTCGGGCTCGCAGTAGGCCCAGCTGGTCGACACCACTTTGACGGCGTCGGCGGTGATGATCTGGTTCCACAGGTCGTAGGCGCCGGTATTGGTGTTGGGCGCCTCGTAGGAGACGATGCTGGCGCCCGGGGCCTGGGTGGCGACCTGCTCGATGTCGAGGTTGGCCTCGGCGCTGCCGTTGACGTCGGGGAGCGCCCCACCGTCCACGTTGACCACGCTGAGCGGGTTGGACAGCCCGAAACAGGCCTCGTAGGCGGAGACGTCCGAGGCCACGGACTGGCCGAGCTCGTACACCCCCACCTTCTGACCGGAACCGGTCAGACCGGCACCGAGGAGGCTGTCCACCCCGTAGGCGCTGGACAGCTGGTCCATGGTGTACCCCCCGTAGAGGGACGCCGTGGACTGCGCCGCGGGGCAGGCGGCGGGGCCGGCTGCGGCCCGCAGCAGCGGCGTGGCGGCCCGACCCGCCGCGTGCACCGCGGTGGACGACCCCGAGGCGGACGACCCCGAGGACGAGGAGGGCGCCG
>JAGWSF010000129.1 GCA_028876385.1 Acidobacteriota bacterium
GGGGGGAACACCCTGACCCCTCCGCCGTCGGGCAGCGTCCTATACCCCGAGGGACTCGGGACCACTACGACCACCTCCACCACCACCGTGCCCGATTCGACGACCACCTCCCAGCCGGCGACCTCCACGACGGTGCCCCAGACCGTTCCGCCGACCACCGTTGCGACGACCGTTCCCCCCACCACCGTCGCCCCCCCGGCCACCACCACGACCACCACCGCACCGGCCAGCCCCACCGGGTGAAAACATGGGGTGGCGCGCCTGCGTCCGGCGCGCCACAATGAGCGGACCAGACCCCGCCGGCAGCCCTGAGCGCTGGACGGACATAGCGGAAGGACCAGCCATGGCGACCTATGGCCCCGAGTCGACCACCCCCACCACCCCGCCGATGGGGGGCGCGCCCGCGCCGGCCCGGCGGTCCAAGGTGACGGCGCCGTGGGTGCGCTCCCGCAAGGGCAGCGGGCAACCCCTGGTCATGGTCACCGCCTACGACGCCCCCTCGGCGCGCGTCGCCGACGGAGCCGGCGTCGACCTGGTGCTGGTCGGGGACTCTCTCGCCATGGTGGTCCTCGGCTACGAGGACACCCTGCACGTGACCGTCGAGGACATGGCCCACCACACCGCCGCCGTGGCCCGCACCTCCCCCACGCCCATGGTCGTGGCCGACCTCCCGTGGATGAGCTACCACACCGGTGCCTACGACGCCGTCCGCAACGCCGCCGTGCTGGTCCGGGCCGGGGCCCAGGCCGTCAAACTGGAGGGGGGCCGCAAGCGTCTCGAGGTGGTCGAAGCCATCATCGACGCCGAAATCCCCGTCATGGGCCATCTCGGCCTCACCCCCCAGTCGTTCCACTCCATGGGGGGCTTCAAGGTGCAGGGCAAGGACCTGGAGGCGGCCAAGGCCCTCATCGACGACGCCCGGGCCCTGAGCGACGCCGGCTGTTTCGCCATCGTGTTGGAGGGGATCCCCGACGTGGTGGCCCAGTTGATCACCGAGTCGGTCGCCGTGCCCACCATCGGCATCGGCGCCGGACCCCACTGCGACGGGCAGGTGCTGGTGTTCCACGACGTTCTGGGCTTCGACGAGCAGCGGCCCCCCAAGTTCGTTCGCCGTTACGCCGCCCTGCAGGCCGAGGCCACCTCCGCTCTGAGCCGCTGGGCCGAAGACGTGCGGGCCGGACGCTTCCCCGACGACGGCGAGACCTACCACCTGGCGGCCAACGCCGTGCCCGCCCTCATCCACCAGTAGCGGGTACCGCTCAGCGGCAGGGGCCGCCCATATGGGCCACCGCCCCTGGCCCCACGCCAAGCGGGCCGAGGCCCCCGGCGGGGACCTCCAAGGCCAGCGAGTAGAGCCGGCCCGGCCCGTAGGTCGGGCACAGCTGCACCTGGTCGGGGCAGGGCGCCATGACCGTCTCGGCCTCGAAGCGACCCTGGGCGTCGAACCAGGCGATCGCCAGCGGGATGAGGGTGTGGCGCATGTAGAACTGGGCGTCCGAGGGCCGGTCGAAGACGAAGGCCATGCCGGCGTAGGGGGCCACCGTCGAGCGGTACATGAGCCCGTAGTTCTGCTGGGCCGTGGTCGATGCCTCGAGCACACACGCCACCCGTGACCGCCCCGGCGAGCCCGCCGCGGCGGCCGGAGCGACGGACAAAGTGGCCGATCCCATCGGCGGCGAGCCGGCCGGCGCCCCGACGTCGGCGGTCGAACCGGCCTGCGCCCTGACGTCGGCGGTCCGCCCCGCGGGCCGCCCGACAGTCAGCCCGACGGTGAGGGCGACGGCCGTGGCGGCGAGCAGACCCGCCTTGGAGGCCTTCCTCACCGGCGCACGCCCGACGGCCACCGTTCAGCCATCGAACCCCCCTGAGCCGGTGCGTGCACGCTTCCCATTGTCACACCCACCTGGCAGACTTTTTCCTGTCGACCTGTTTCGCCGCAACGGCTCGGTACCGGGCACCAGCGGCCGCTGTTCAGCTATCGCCGAGGTCGAGTAGGATGCCCTGTCTTCAATTAGAGACCCTGCCCCGGACCTACCGGGGCCCCGCACCGCACAGGGCGGGTCCACAGGGAGGTGGTGAGCCGCACATGCGGCACTACGAAGTAATGGTCATTCTCGACGCCGGCCTCGAGGAAGATGCCATCAGGTCTGTCCTCGACCGCGCCACGCAGCTCCTCACCACCCACGGCGCCACCGTGGGCAAGGTGGACCGCTGGGGTAAGCGCCGCTTCGCCTACGAAGTGCGCCACCGCAGCGAGGGCTATTACGTCCTGGTGGACGTGATGGGGGAGCCGCCGGCGATGGCCGAGGTGGACCGGATGCTCGGACTCGCAGACGAGGTCATCCGCCACAAGGTGATCCGTCTCCCCGATAAGGCGGTCACGGTTCGTTCCAACCGCCCCACGGGTCAAGACGCAGAGCCCGCGGCAGTGAGTGAGAACGGAGCAAGTTGAGATGTCCAACGGAAACCATGTGAGCATCGTCGGGAACCTGACCCGCGACCCGGAGCTGCGCTTCACGCCGTCCGGTCAGGCGACCGCCACCTTCGGGGTGGCCGTCAACCGGCGCTGGCAGAACCGCCAGACCAGCGAATGGGAGGAGGCCACCTCGTTCTTCGACGTGGTGTGCTGGGCCCAGCTCGCCGAGAATGCGGCCCAGTCCCTGACCAAGGGCACCCGGGTTCTCGTGAGCGGCCGGCTCGACCAGCGCAGCTGGGAGACCCCCGAGCACGAGCGCCGCTCCAAGATCGAGATCACCGCCGACGAGGTGGCGCCCAGCCTGCGCTACGCCACCGCGTCCATCACCCGCAACGAGCGGCGCACTCCCGACGGCGCGCCGGCCTACAGCGGCGCTCCTGCGAGCCGCCCCGTCTCCAACGAGCCGGCCGGCGGCGACAGCTACTACGACGAGGAGCCCTTCTAAGCGATGGCCCGGAACCACGATAGGGACCGCGACCGCGGGTCGAAGAGGGTCCTCAAGGACACCCGTTCACATGGGAAGAAGAAGGTCTGCCTCTTCTGCAAGGACAGCGCGACCTGGATCGACTACAAGGACATCAACCTGCTCAAGCGCTTCATGAGCGACCGGGGCAAGATCCGCTCCCGACGGGTAACGGGCAACTGCGCCCAGCACCAGCGGGACGTCCAGGTGGCCATCAAGACCGCCCGCGAGGTGGCTCTGCTTCCCTACACCCAGAGGACCGTCAGCGAGCGTGGGCCCGGTAGGGGCCCACGCGGTCCCCGCCCGGCGGACGCCGAGCGCAACGCTGACCCCGACGACCAGTCGGTCCAAGACATGGAAGACATCGACGAGGACTCCGCGTCCGAGCGTGAGTTGGTAGGAGCGGAGGCCTAAATGAGAATCGTCCTACGAAGTGACGTTGACAAGGTTGGCAAGCGCGGTGACATCGTCGAGGTCGCCGACGGCTACGCCCGCAACTACCTGCTGCCCAAGGGGCATGCCATCATGGCCACCCGGGGGGTCACGGCCCAGGCCAACGCCATGCGCCGGTCCCGTGACCTGAGGGACGCCCGGGACCGGGAAGCCGCCGAGCTGGTGGCCCGCACCCTGGTGCCGATGGTCATCCGCATCCCGGCCCGCGCCGGGTCGGGCGACCAGGCCAAGCTGTTCGGCTCCATCACCGCCAGCGACATCGTCGACGCCGTCGCCGAACAGGCCAGGGTGACCCTCGACCGCCGCCGCCTGCACCTCGACGAGCCGATCAAGTCGCTCGGCACCCACGAGGTGCCGGTCAAGCTGCACAACGAGGTGGAGTTCCGGGTGACCGTGGAGGTCTTCCGGGGCTGACGCCCCGCGCCACAGGTTGCCGGCACCGCCGCCCCGCTCCTCGGAGGGGGCGGCGGTGGCGCGCCAGCCGGCCGGTGGCCGAGTGGCCGCAGGCGGTTGAGTCGACGGGCTGAGACGCCGAGTCAGCCGGCCGGCGGGTCGCCGCGGTATCCCCGGTGGGCCTGGCCCCGGGGGACGATTTCGGGGGCCGACTCGTGGCCCCACACCGCCCAACCGTCCCGGGGGTAGCGGGCGAACAGCTCCAGCCGGGGTCCCGGCGAGCAGGCCTCGACGATGTCGTACAGCTCGTCGGGCTTGCGGGAGTGCTCCCGCTTGCGGGAGGCCATGAGGTTGACCTGGGACCGGCCCGGCGCCAACGTGCGCAGCCGACCCCGGGTTCCGAACAGCACCAGCTCGGTCACGTTACGGAAGTAGAACCCCACGCCTCGCCCGTCGGACCCTCCGTCCCTGCGGACCTTGTGCCACACCAGGTTGGCCTTGTACTCGAACCCCCATGCGTCGAGGACCATGAGACCGTCGGCCAGTAGGGCGTTGGGCACCCACAGGTAGCAGTGGGACCGGTCCGCCATGAGCTCACCGACGGGCAGAGCGGCGATCTCCTCGCTCGACATGGTGTCGTAGCGCGACAGGCGGCGGTGTTCGGGCGCCACCTTCCCGGTCCGGTTGGCGAACCGCCACGGCGGATCAGCCAGGACGGTGCCGAACCTCTCGGCCGCTTCCAGCGACACCAGGTCGAGGCCGGCCGGCCGGGCCGCCGACCCCTCCGGTGCCGGCCCGCCGGGACCCGGTTCCGACGCCACTTCGGGTGGCCCTCAGACCCTCGCCATGTTCACGAACTTGGTGTACTGCTCCAAGAAGCTGAGCTGGACCTTGCCGGTCGGGCCGTTGCGGTGCTTGGCCAGTATCACCTCGGCCACGCCCCGGTCGGCGGTGTCGGGGTTGTAGATCTCGTCGCGGTAGAGGAACATCACCACGTCGGCGTCCTGCTCGAGCGACCCGGACTCGCGCAGGTCGGCCAAGGTGGGCCGCTTGTCGGCGCGCCCCTCGAGCTGGCGGGACAGCTGCGACAGGGCCACCACCGGCACCTCCAGCTCCCGGGCCAGGATCTTCAGGCCCCGGCTGATGGACGACACCTCGAGCTGGCGGTTCTCGGCCGAGCCACCCGACATCAGCTGCAGGTAGTCCACGATGATGAGACCCAGCCCTCCGTGGCGGGCCTTGAGGCGGCGGGCCTTGGCCCGTATCTCCATGACCGTGGTGTTGGGGTTGTCGTCGATGAAGAGGGGGGCATCGCCGAGGCGGGCCACCGCGTTGCTGATCTTGGGCCAGTCGGGCTCGGTGAGCCGGCCGTTGCGCATGCGCCCGGCGTCGACCCGGGCCTCGGACACGAGCAGCCGGTTGGTGATCTCGTCGCAGCCCATCTCCAGGGAGAACACCAGGGTCGGGACCCGGGCCTCGACCGCGGCGTGGGAGGCCATGCCCAGGGCGAAGGCGGTGTTGTGGACCAGCACGTCGTCGGCCACGTAGTTGCGGGTGACCGGGACGGTCAGGTCGTACACCTGGGCCTCCCCGTCGGCCGTGATGGCCACCACCTCGTCCCAGTAGACGTCGCTCTCCCCACCCGGGGTGGCCCGGTCGAGCACGTCGACCAGCAGCGCCGCCCGGGCCCCCGCCGCAAGCGGGGCGACGACAGCCGCCGCCCGGGCCCCCGCCGGGAGCGGGGCGCCGACGGCCGGCGGCTGGGCGACCGGCGGCTGACCGACCGAGGCCCAGGGCCGGGCCCCCTGGGCGGCCAGCACCGGTTCCCACACCCCTACGGCCAGCGTGTCAGGCGTCCAGCCGAGCGACCGACGGGTGAGAGCCAGGTCCAGGGTGCGGGCCACCGCCGCGGCCTGGGCGAAGATCCCGATCCGGGTGCAGAACCGGACCACGTCGCTGCGGCCCACCAGGTCCAGCTCCCAGCCCGGCAGGCGCCGGGCCGTCCCCTCGGTCGAGCGGAACGTCAAACGGGCGACCACACCGAAGCGCAGCAGCAGGTGCTGCACGTCCCGGGCCAGCTGGCGGGACCGGGTGGCGAAAGAGACCCGGCCCCGGCCGTCCCCTGAGTACTCGCACCAGGCCCGGCCACCCGAGGCGAACAACCGGTTGAGGAACATCCCGATCTGTTCGGGTGGCAGGGTGAATATCCGCTCCGGCACCCCCCGCTCATCGACGGCCACGTCGGCCAGGCCATGGCGGCGGAGCAGGTCGGCCAGGGTGTGGACGGCGCCCCGGTCGGCCACCAGCCGGTAGGAGTCCGCCCGCGCCGCGCCGCCGGTCCAGCGCCGGGGTCGGTCCGCCACCAGGCGGCAGCCGAACGTCGGGGCCAGCTCGGCCAGCTCGGCCCGCACCGCCGGCGGCGGACCGCGGAAGGTGGGCGCCACCGAGGAGTCCGCTCCGGCGCCGAGAAGATGGGCCAACAGGCACAGCTCGGCCGGTTCCATGGGTCCGGCCGACCCGGTGCGGATGACCCGGGGCACCCCGATGATCGAACCCACGGCCAGGTCGGCCAGGGGCCGCCACCCCTGCGGGGTGAGGAACGGATGCGACGCGGTGGTCCGGACGGATCGTCCCAGCCTGGTGCGGACCCGGAACACCGGCTTGATCCCGTCGTCGACGAGGTGGCTCACCTCGCGCCGGCCCAGGCTCCCGTCCCCGTCGAGGCTGAGCACAGCAACGGGCCGGGGCCGGACCTGCTGGCGTCGGAACAGCTCCTCGACGGTGGCCACACCGCCGGTGTCGGGATCGACTATCCGGGTGTCGAACGCCTGGCATTTGCCCACCGCCGGGCGGGCCCCGACGATCACCAGGGTGCTCGGCTGCAGCCCGTAGAGGCGCTCGTCGAGATCGATGTAGCCGGTGGGCACCCCGGTGATGCTCTCGCCCCGGTCGAACAGCTGCTCCAGGCGGTCCATGGACGCGTAGAGCAGCTCGGTCAGCGGTTTGAGGCTGTCGGTCACCCGTCGCTCGGCCACGTTGAACACCAGGCTCTCGGCCCGGTCGAGGGCGGCGGCCACGTCGTCGGGGACGGTGTAGCCCATCTCGGCGATCTCCCCGGCCACCGCGATCAGCCGGCGCAGCAGCGCGTGCTCCTCGACGATGCGGGCGTAACGGGCGGCGTTGGTGGTGGCCGGGGTGTCGGCCTGCAGCGCCACCAGGGCGGCCAATCCGCCCACCGAGTCGAGCAGCCCGGCGCGCGCCAGCTCATCGGCCACGGTGACCGGGTCGGCCGGCTCCCCCTGGTTGTACAGGACGTTGATGGCGTCGAAGACATGGGCGTGGGCCGGCTTGTAGAAATCCTCCGAGGTGCAGGTCTCCATGGCCGCGGCGATGGCATCGCGCGACAGGAGCATGGCCCCGAGGAGGGACTTCTCGGCGTCGAGGTTGTGCGGGGGAAGGCGGGTGCCGGCCGGTACGGCCGGGCGGTCACCACCCCCCGGCCGTCGCCGGGACAGAGCCGTGTCGATCGATTGGACCATGGGCTGACTACCTAAACGAACTTGTGCTGTGGGTATCCAGACCCCCAGAGGGGTGGATTCCCGGTGGAATAGCTGGGGAGAACTCGCTGATCCTGTGGACAACCCCGGCGGCAGGCCACAGGAACCGACGATTTGTCATCTGGTACCCACCCTAAGACCCACCTGTGACCGTCACCCCGGCCCCTCCCCGACCGGCAGACGGCGGCGCCTGCGCCTCCGTCACGGTGCTACCGTCATCGGACTGCGCTGAGCCGGCCATCTGGCCCGGCGCCGGAGACCGGCTACTTCCCCAATGGGGCCACTTTGGGACCCGAGTAATCGGGTCTCCGACCCCTTGTCGAGTTCTCCACAAGATGTGAACAACTTTGTGGAAGAAGGGACCGGAGGGCTCAGGGGACCGGTGGATCACGCAGTGGATTTGTGGACAACCTGTAGGGCGGTGCTGCGCGAGGACGTGCGGGAGGCCGTCTGGAAGACCTGGTTCGAAGGCCTCGAGGCGGGGGAGCTGACCTCCTCCATGCTGACCCTGACCGCCCCGAGCGGGCTGGTGCGGGACCGCCTCGAGGACCGCTACCTCTCCCTCATCGAACAGACCGCCTCCAAGGTCGCGGCCCGCGACCTGGAGGTCCAGATCGACGTCCGCCCCGCCCCGCTGGCCCCCGACCACGCCGCCGACCACCAGCCCGGCACCAACCACGCCACCGACCACCAGACAGCTGCCGACCAACAGGCCGGCACCAACCACCGGGCCGGCGAGCACACCAATCACCACGCCGCCGACCAGGACGGCGGCCGACGCAGCTACCCCAACCCCACCGGCCCGGCCCCCGCGGCGTCGACCTCGGCGGTACCGCCCGGCTCCCTCGAAGGCGTGCTGCGCGCCGCGGTCCCCTCGGGCGAGGCCGTGCGCAGCATCGAGCCCCCCAACCTGAATCCCCGCTACACCTTCGACGCTTTCGTCATCGGGTCGTCCAACCGCTTCGCCCACGCCGCCGCCCAAC
>JAGWSF010000012.1 GCA_028876385.1 Acidobacteriota bacterium
GAGCCGGAGGCAAGGGTGTCGCCGCCTTCTCCTCCGTCATGTTCCCGAGCGCGTCGCGCACCCGGTGACGGCAGTACTCCACATAGTCGACTATCTCGGATTGGGTCCATGCCCTCGGGAGCGTCGTCAAGAGCCAGTACGACACGGGATTCGAGCATCATGTCGCCTTGGTCTACCCACGCGCACTCAAGCGCTGCTTTGAGCAGCGCTCTCGAAAGCTGGGACGCATAGCGGGCCGTCAGACGTCGACCACCACTGAACTTCCATTGGAGCAAGACCCGGCCGTCGGTTGGAGTCCGGTCTCTCTTATGACTCCGCCGGGTCGATTGGAGCGGAACTGTAAGGTCGGGTCCGCCCCGCAGACGCCGGGCAAGAAATCCATTGTCCCGTCGCTGAAACGGAACACGGACACACCGTGTCGGCATTGACACATTGGAGGGGACGCCCAGCATGGTACGGCGTGTCGAGATGGGCGTGAAGTCGCAAATGACCGGGTCGAGCGTGGAGAGGGTCTGGTGGTTACAGCGGTCGCAGACCACACCCTGGGCCAAGATGAGCTCGGTGTTGCCGAGCGACTCGGGCAGGATGTGCTCCCGGGAGTTGAAGCCGCCATCGCGTTGACGGCAGAACAGGCAACCCCGCCGCTCGCCATCGAGGCGTTGTCGCTCCCGGCGACGCTGAGAAGGGACACGGGAAGGGCGTGCTGAGGTGGCATCTCCGGGAGGTCTGGCCGAGCGGGCAGCACCACTGCTGCCGTCTGGCGGCGCGGTCCGGCACGCCTTTGTCTGCCAAACGGCGCCGCACTTCGGCTTCTTCCTTGTGAACTGGGCTACTGGCTTGACCATGCCCTGGATCAAGTATCGCTGCGTCGCTGTGACCGATGAGGCTATTTACGTTCTGGACAGTCCCAGGCTCCGGGGGCGCCCGACCCACCTCCGTAATCTCTGTACTGCCGCGTCGCACACGACTGGGGCCGGTGTCGGGAAGGTGGAGTGAGATCATGCTCCTTGGGACGCGTCACTGGGCGAAGAAGCGGTTCCAGGGGGAGGTCACTGCCGCGGACGCCGAGGTGGGCCCCGCTGGTTCACCGCAACGTCGATGAGCGAGGAAGCAGCGCAGCTAATCTGGGCGGACGGCCGCCGACAGCCGCTTGCTGATCTACGGCTCCAAACCTGCCTGTCTGTCGGTGCATCTGTCCATCCGCACAGTCCGAGCGGCCGGGAAGGTCACCTGCTGGCCGGGAATACACACGTTGCCGGTAGAAGGGAGGATTCGGGCACTGGGCGCCGCTCAAAAGCCGCCCTCCCGGTCGGCAGCGACGATCTGGTGGTGGAATCGCTTGTGCACCCAGTGGCGTTCGCCGAGCAGGTCCACTTGCGCCCAGCGGCCGGATACCGGTCCGAGCCGGGTGTGTCGCGGCATCTGGCCCACCAGCGCCCTCGGTTTCGCCCCGCCGGACCACTTGGTGCTGTCGAGCACATAGATCGCCTCGTCGGTGACAGCCACGCATCGGTACTTGTTGCGAGACATGATGCCAGTGAAATACGTGACGATGAAGTAGAAGAAGTTTGGGGCAGCCTGGCCGATGAAGGCTTGGCGGATGTCACTGCCGGCGGGCAGGAGCGGCAGGGCACTTTCCACCAGGTCAGCACGCGGCTTGTGGCCGCCATCGGGTGTCGCGGTCACGCTCGCAGTATCGGTCTGCGGTGCCGACCCGCGCAAGCGGGGATTCGCGAGCCACAACTGGTTCGGTATCCGCCCCAGGGAATCCCTAAGCCGCCGCGGCGCCGGCTCCGGATTAGCTGAAGCCGCCCAGACAGACCGCTCGGCGCTCGCCGTCGATGGCCCCGGCGCCAACGCCTACCCCATATCGGATGCCCAGAAAATCCGGCCAGGGTGCCCCTTACCGCGGGCTCAGGCGCGACGCTGGAGCGGTCACACTTCCTGCTGCACGAGCTTCGTGCCGTTCAGCCGAATAGGGAATTCCCTCTGGGAGTAAGACTCCCAGAGGGAGGCTCTCTGCGCGCGACGAACCCAGGTCCACAAGTTCGACAACCTCTCGGATAAAGACGCCTGGATGCTGGTCGTCTCCACCCCGGGACTGTCCGGCGAGGACTGCTTCCTCGACATCGCAGAGATCCTCAACGCCCGCACCGGGGGACCACCGGACTTCGCGGCACCGATGGCGGTCCAGCCTCGCCACGGGGTGACTCCCGCACGATCTGATCGACCCTCACCAACGCCGTCTAACCCAACGACACCGCGTCCCAACCAGAGGGGCTGTCGAGCCGGAACACTCACGTCCCTTCGTGCGCCAGCCGAGCCGGGCGACCCCGGCTTTTCAGTAATGGCCGCGGCGAAAGTGTCGCCCGACAGTCCGTCCCAGAACCCCGCCGACCCCAAGTCTGCCAGGGTGTCACCTACCGCCGGCTACGGGCCGATATTCTGCGCTGGCCTGGTGAGTCCGCCGACCCTGGACGGGGGCGAGCCGATCGATCGCCGACTCTGCTGTGTGTCCTGAAAGGAGAGTGGTGACGATGTAGAAGGTCGTTGTCACAAACCGTGCTGTGCCGGTGATGGAGGTTGGCCCTCCGGGATCGCCGATCAGGCGGAGGTCCCAAACCACCGCAAGCTGCTGCGTTTAAGAGGCGTGGTGGTGAGCGTTGCGGAAAAGGCCCCGGATGAGGGGTCAGGTGTGCGACGAAGAAGACGAACGTGAGTGAACCACTGTTGACGAATCGAAACGGCGAACGATGACATCGAAACCGGGGAATCGCAGAGTGCCCGGGAGCAAGGTCAGGAGGCTGCCTGGTTGCTGTCCTGGCGGTGTCCGGTGTAGAAGTGGCGTGAGCTCGTCGCAGGCGCTGGCATGGAACAGGAGAACCTGTCGCCCCGATAGTGACGGCCAGTCGAAATGGGTGTTGTTGGCCCCCTGGTCGCGAGAGGGAGAATACCAAGGGAATACCAGCTGGAGGCGGAGAGTACCGATGCGGGGCACAGGGGCAGACCGGCCCGTAGTAGCGGTGAAGGCCCTGTAATGGGGCTGGAGTGAAGGGGCCGGGCGGGTCAGATCGACCGGAGGCCAACCCCAAAGTGGGGGAGGAGCCGACGGAGGGATCGAAGCCGAAGACGCGGAAGTCGTTTGACATCGAAAAGCGCCTGGTTTTCGGGGCGTGGGAGAAGGTCCGGGCCAACGCGGGGGCGCCGGGCGTGGACGCCGTCAGCATCAACGTGTTTCAGGAGCGGTGGGGGGACAACCTCTACAAGCTGTGGAACCGGATGGCCTCGGGAAGCTATTTCCCGGGTCCGGTGCGGGCGGTGGAGATACCGAAAGACCATGGGAAGGGGGTCCGGGTGCTCGGTGTGCCGAACGTGGCCGACCGGGTGGCCCAGACCGCAGCCGCGATGCTGCTGGAGGAGAAGCTGGAGCTGATCTTCCATCCTGACAGCTTCGGCTACCGGCCCGGGCGTGACGCCCGGGGGGCGGTCGAGGTCTGTCGGCGGCGTTGTTGGGAGCACGACTGGGTGATCGACTGTGACATCCGGGCGTTTTTCGACAGCGTCCCCCATGACCTTCTGTTGAAGGCGGTTTCTCACCACACCAGCGAACGCTGGGTGCTGCTCTACATCGAACGGTGGCTCAAAGCCCCCATGCAGATGCCAGACGGCACCCTCGTCCCCAGGGAGAAAGGAACCCCGCAAGGGTCGCCGATCTCCCCGTTGCTGGCCAATCTATTCATGCACTACGCGTTCGACCGTTGGATGGACCGGGAACACCCGGGCTGCCCGTTCGAGCGTTACGCGGATGACATCGTGATCCACTGCGATAACCAGGTCCAGGCCGAGAATCTTCGGGCCAGGATCGCCGAACGGCTCGAGATGGTTGGTCTCGAACTGCACCCCGACAAGACCCGGATCGTGTACTGCAAAGACTCGAACCGGCCCGGAATGGCGGAGCATGTCAGCTTCGACTTTCTCGGGTTCACCTTCAGGGGGCGCCTGCTCAAAGGCCCTTACGGACACTTCACAGGGTTCGTGCCGGCCATCAGCAGGAACGCACGCAAGGCGATCGGCCTGAAGATCAGAGCCTGGCATCTCAACCGTCGCAGCTGGGCGGACCTGTCCAGCTTGGCCGCCGACATCAACCCGGTGAGCAGAGGCTGGATCAACTACTACGGAGCCTTCTACCGCTCCGAGTTGCGCTTCCTGGCCTGGCGCATCAACGACCACCTGGTCAGATGGGCCATGCAGAAGTACAAGCGATACCGGCGACGCTACGCCAGAGCGTTCGACTGGATGGTCCGTGTTCACCACCACCAGCCAGCCCTCTTCGCCCACTGGCAGCTTGCCCCACCACTACGCGGCCGACCCGTGGGAGCCGGATGACGGGAGACTGTCACGTCCGGTTCTGAGAGAGCCGGGGGGTGAAACTCCCCCCGGCTACTCGCTCGGGCGCGAGTGTTGCGTTCGCAAGTGAATGAGATGAGCGCGCGATCTGCGTTGCCGGCGGCTTGCCCTTCCGAACGGCCAATATCCGTATTACACTTATTCGATGTGGAGATCCACCCGTCAGCCCGCCGGCACGGCGTCGCCGACGAGGACGTCATCCACGCGTTCAACAACGTCCTCGCTGGCAGGAACTGGACGACGATCCATACCGGTTCCTCGTTGCCGGTCCCGACCGGGCCGGAAATCTAATCGAGCTGGTGGTGCTAGATGTTCCCGACATGGCTCTGGTCATCCACGCCATGGGACTCAGAAGCTCCACCCGCGACGAGCTCTTTGGAGACGGCACCCAATGACGAAGCGAATATACGGACACACCACAGACGGCCGCCCTATCGACGACGAGATGATCGAGAAGTTCGCCGACGAGGCCGAACGCGGTTACGACCCCGAGCAGCTCAAGAACAAGCCCAGGGGCCGAGGGCGCCCACCTCTGGGAGTCCGGGCCAAGGAAGTCGAGTCCGTGCGCATCGAGCCCGAACTACGGGACCTAGCCGCTCAGCAGGCGGCGAAAGAGGGCGTGAGCGTCTCGGAGATCGTGAGACGAGCACTTCGCCAATACCTGAGCGCATAGCGCCACTTCCCGGCTCCCGAACATTCTGAATCGCCATCTCCGACTCGCCACATCCTCCACGAGAGGACGCCATCCCTCGCCGGTCCACACGACGTCAGATTGTCGCATCTGCGCTCTCCTCGTGGTGACTGACGCAGTCCAGTAAGCCGCTCCGATCGACGGATATAGAAGTTAGCCGCACTAACGTTCTCGGCGCAGAGGGCGCCCAGTATGTTCCTCTGGGCTGCCCCCAAACGTCACCGGTAGCTCTGTCCCGAATCGCCGGTTACACGGGTGATACGGCTTAGGCGAGGTTGATTCCTCTACACAATGTGGAACGCAACCCGATCATGCTCGGCGGCGGCCTTGAGGTTGGGTCCGACGTCATGTCTGGACACGGCAATCGCAGCGCCTAAAGCTCGTGCGGCGGTGAGCGCTTCGGCCATGGCGGCCGACAGGGGCCGACCTTCGACTCGGTGGCGGTGCTGGAGTAGGGCCATGGGCCAAGCCAGCTGGCGCAACGGCAGGACTTCGATGTCATCGGGCAGGGCGACCAGGCGGGATCGGAACAGGTCTTGCTGATCGGCAGGCAGGGCGGCGACAGGAGCGGTCAACTTCCCCAGGACTTCGGGAGTAGCCCAGGCGCTGGAGAGCCGGTACAGCCACAGACCGGTCGTCGCTAGGGCGGTCGCGAGTCCGCCAAGATCGGGCGGGCGGTCACCGGCCAGAACATCTCGGAGGAGGTGGTCGTCGATGACGACAGTCGACACCTACGTGGTGGCTAGGTCGGGATCGTCGAGGCTGCGCACGAACGCCAGATGTTCCTCGCTCGACAGCGCGTCTGTCAGGAGCTTCTGGCGGGCCCCGGGTGGGAGTAGCACGACGGCGTCTCCCAGGTCGACCACGGTGACCCGACCGCCGTCGGTGAGACCCCATCGGCGGCGGACGCCGGCGGGGACTGACATCTGACCGCTTTTGGACACCAGGAACTCGGTTGTGGCGGGCATCTCAATCCTCCGGTCACTTGGTGAGTTCCGATTCTACCAAGCGACCCGCTCTTTCGGGTGTTGCATGGATTCACCACCGACAAAAGGAGGACCACTGATGACAACCCTCGACTTCTCGGCAGAACTGGACATGCCCGCGGGCCGCTCGCCCCCAACGAGGCCGAGTTGGCGGCTGTGGCGTTCCTGGCCCGATACTCCGGCCGGACGCTCGACGCATACCGCCACGATCTGCGCAACCTGTTTCAGTGGGCCGCTGATCGCAACCTGGCCGTGCTCGAGGCGACCCGCGCCGTTGGCAAGGGCAACAAGCCGGCCCTGATCCCGCTGGTGCCTCGCACTGCCCGAACCATCGACCTCGCCGTCGCTGAACGGCGCGAAGGACCGATTCTGGTGCGTCACGACGGTCAACGCCTCGACCGACGCACCGCCCACCGCTGGGTCCGCTCGATCGGGAAACGGGCAGGGATCGGACTCGTGCACCCTCACATGCTCAGGGCTGCGTTCATCATGGCCGCCCTCGATGCTGGCGTCCCCCTACGCGAAGTACAAATCGCCGCTCCTTCCGGTAGTGGCTCCGTCCGCAAAGACGGTGGATGACCCACGCATCTTCCACGGAACGGAGCCGGCCGTTCCATCCTGACTAGCAGTCCGCCAGGGAGCGCAGGGTGGTGCAGATTTCGTCTCGTCGAGGGCCGAGGAAACCAATTCTCTCGACCAGGGCGGACCGGCGGATGCGCTGAAGATTGTCGAATGAGGCGGCGCATTCGACGTGGAGGCCCTCGTCCGCGCCGAGCGCAATCTCGGTCGGGATATTGCGTACGGTTCGGGTGACGGGCGCGACGACGATACCGGTGAGCACGGGGACGGCCTCGCTGCGCGTGATCACGAGAACGGGCCTTCTCTTGTCCTCGGCTTCAGCCCACCAGATTTCCCCTTGGGCCGGTGCTGCTACC
Organism: Acidobacteriota bacterium; assembly: GCA_028876385.1. Taxonomy (GTDB): domain Bacteria; phylum Actinomycetota; class Acidimicrobiia; order Acidimicrobiales; family Palsa-688; genus JAKCDU01. The sequence goes on from JAGWSF010000012.1 coordinate 7,020, forward strand.
ACGGTTCTTCACCGACGAGAGAGCGGGTGGCTTGGTCGAGTCCGGCGAGTTCGTCATCGTCCTGGGGGCGTCGCCGGTAGGCATCGACGATCACCTGGCCGGTCTGTTGGCGCCGGTGACGGTCGATGAGGGCCTCGAGGCCTAGCCGTACCGCGTCGGAGCGAGTGGCGGCGACCCCTTCGCTCACCAGTTCGTCGACTTCTGCCAAGAGACGATCGTCCAACCGAGTGACAAGCTGAGCCATGCGCTTAGCATACCAGTCTGCAATGCGGGAGGATGAGACGCTCAACACGCCAGACGGGCACCCATTGCTGGAATCCGGCAGTGTCGCGCCGTGCGAGCAGTGCGGTGGCAAGGCCGGTGAACGGACGATCCATCTGCCTCTCGAGCTGCCCCATATCCCCGACGTGATCAGGCCCCTGATGTCGCCCCTATCGCCGGGTCGCGGGTCGCCCCGGCCACCGCCGGACTTCGCCAGAATGGTTTCGTGTGGACTCCTTGGACCCGATATTGCGCATGACTGCCCATCTCGGGCTGGCAGTGAGTGACCCTGTCCACCTGCGGTCAACCAACAACGTCGTGGTCTGGTTGCGTCCTGCTCCGGTCGTGGTAAAGCGACGGCCTCCCCACAGAACCGCGTGGGCGGGGAGCTCTGCGCTCAGCACGGTGGCCTACACGGCTCTCCGCGTTCATTTAACACCTTGATGGTCTCTGGGTCTCTCCTCTTCATCGACTTTGAGACCGCCTGTACGGGGCCCCGGGAATGGGACCTCTGTCATACCGACTCCGCAGTCGCCGAGACATACCAGGGCTCCTTCAGCGAGGCGGCCCTCGACCAGGCGCGTCTGGTCGTCAGCGCAATGACGTCGGCCCTGTGCTGGGAGGGCATCGACCGCGGCCCCGACATGCGTTTTCACGCCGAACACCACCTCGCCCAGGTGCGAACCGCTCTTACCTAACTATGGACAGCTTGTAGCTGACCCGAGACGCCCCCGAACGTTCCTCTAAAGCGTCCCCGAAGAACGCTTAACCCTACGTCCACGATCGCCGGCTGAGAGACGGCGAACGTTGAACATTATGCTCGCCCTACCACGACAAGCCACGAAAGAAGCTGAGAGTACATATCGCCGATTCGGCTCGGTCGCTCCTCCTGCCAGGCTCGGTTAGTCGGCTACGTACTGAATATTCTGCGTCAGACCGGGGAGTTCGGAGATCCGCCGGTGGGTCATGCCGGCACGATTTCGACGAGGTTCTCGATTCCGGCCAACTCTGATGGGTTTCGGGTGTAGAGCCGGGCGGCGTGCGCGTGGGCGGTCGCCGCGATCAGGATGTCCATCACCCGCGATCGGGGTTGGCGACCGGCAGCGGCTACGGCTGCGGCGAGCTGTCCATAGCTGGTGGCAACATCGTCATCGACGGGTAGTGCGTCGAAGGTTCGCTGAAGCAGAGACAATCTTCGCAGTCGTTCGGCGCGGACTGCAGGGTCAGCGGTCACCAGCACCCCGAAGTGCAACTCAGCCAGCGACGCCGCGCTGATCGCGAGCTCTCCTTCCAACGGTTCCACATCGGTGGCGATGAGCAAACTGGTGTCGAGGATCGCCTTCAACCGGAGCGCTCCCAGGGATTGCCAACGGACTGGTCGACAAGGCCGACGTCGCGCGACCAATCGGGGTCGGATCGGCCACTGAACAGCTCGGCGATGTCGCTCCAGCGCTGCCATCGCTTCGGCGCAGCCGGGATCAGGCGGGCCGCTGGACGACCGGAGACCGTGATCTCAATCTCTTCTCCGCTCTCCACCTGTCGCACCAGGTCAGAGGCCTCCTGGCGCAGCTCTCGAAGACCGACGGTACGCACAGCACCATCGTAGCACAAATGCTACCCGATCCGGCCAGGCGGTCTTGGTCGGAAGCGGACCGCACGTTCGCCGCTGGTGGACCACCCCGAACCGTAGATCGACAACCGGCGCCGAACGCCGACTCGGCGCAGGCCCCGCCGACCACCGAGCAGGCATTTCGCCCGGCACAGACCATCCTGTGTTGGCTTGCCCCGGAGCCAGTCGGAGATGCTTGGTCCTTCCAAGGATCCAGGTCCCGCAACCGGCGATCCCCTCCCGGTACAGAATGTCGTAATGAGGGAGCTCAACGTGCCCGGACGGCTGATGGCCTCCTTGCAGGCTTTGGGGCCCATTGGACAACGCTGGATTGACGACCTTCCTGGACTTCTCGCCAGTTTGGAGGCTGAGTGGTCCATCAGCTGTGGCGCTCCGTTCGATGGCGGCAACGCCGCGTACGTCGCTGAGGCGCTCACGTCCGGCGGAACCGCTGCCGTCCTGAAGGTCGCGCTGCCTGCCGGAATCGATGGCTTCACTCCCTTCGAGCAGGAGTTGGAGACGCTGTTGTTGGCTCAGGGGGATCCCTACGTCGCCGTGATCCGGCACGATATGGAGCGGCGAAGCGTCCTGCTCGAACGGCTGGGGAAGCCCCTGGCAAGCCTGGGCTGGTCCACCACTCGCCAGATCGAAGCGTTGACCAGCACGCTGGCTCGGGGGTGGCCCCCCGTGGCGACCGAGCGCCTCCCGACCGGTGCGGCGAAGGCGAACTGGCTCGCCGAGTTCGTGACCAGGGCGTGGGGGGATCTCGGTCACCCGTGCTCGGCCGCGGCCGTCGAGCGGGCCGTCGCCTACAGCGCCGAGCGCGCCGCTCGCTTCCGCCCGGAGGCAGCCGTGCTTGTCCATGGGGACGGGCATGCACACAACCTCCTGCTGGCGCAGGACTCGGAGAACGGTGCCTGCTTCCGGCTCACCGATCCCGAGGGACTCGTCTCCGAGCCAGCCCACGATCTCGGCGTAGTCCTACGAGCCTGGAACCAGGACCTGCTTGCCGGAGACACGGCCCCCCTGGCGCTCAGTCGCTGCGAGGAGGTGGCGTCGCGAAGCGGTGTTGATCCTGAGGCGATCTGGCAGTGGGCGTTCATCGAGCGGGTGTCCTCCGGGCTGCTCCTGCTGCGCCTCGGCCACCAGGAAGAAGCGGCTGCATATCTCGACGTCTCGGACCGGTTGGCGGACGTGGCCTCGCCACGGGCGTGATCCCAGAGCTCCGGCCCGGCCGCTCCGAGTGATCTTTCTGGTCCCAACAGCAGCGAGGTCCTGACGCAGTCCGGCACGCCAGATCGACGGCTAAGGAACTTGACAAGCGTCAAGGAGCCCGAGCAGAAGGGGGCGCCCATAAATGCGGGCAACGGTCTCCCTGAAGATCGGAGGCCGCGCGCCCCTGATCGCCGGCTTGAGGCTCAGTCTGCCGATCGCGTCGTTCTGGGTGGGTCAGCTGGCGTGGCGGGAGATGTATTCGTCGAGGGCTTCGCGGCTGATGTCCGCGAGTCTCTTGCCTTGGGACTTGGCCAGCTTCTCCAGGGCGTCTCGGGTGGGCTGGGGTACTCGTACGGTCAGGCTGGGGGTACGCCGCCCGCCGCCGGAGACAGATGGCCGGCCTCGATGTCGCGCGAGAGCGCGCTCGGCGATCTCTTCGGCGAGCTGTTCAGTTAGCCGCCGGCCGTCGGCCAGGTAGATCTCTTCGGTGCCGAGATCTACGTCCGGTCCGATGGGGCCGGGCTTGATCTTGCGCTTGGTCATCGACCTGCCTTGCGGTAGTGGGTGGGCATGACGTGGATCACCAAGAAGCAGTCAGGCCTATCTAGGGCGATGATCTCGAGTTCTCGGCCGCGTTCATCGGCACCGATCCAGCTGAGCGTCGTGTCACCGGTCTCTTCGTCGGTGGTGATGGGCGGTCATGGCGATCACGTGATAAGCGGATTTGCGGCCGATCCGGTGCTTGCGGGAACCCCGCGTGAACCTGATCGGCTTCACTGGCGCATTGTGTCAGTCACAAACATATAATTGCAAGACACAAATCTCGGTTGCTAGGGCCAGAAGTGTTCGGGCCGTGCTACGAGTGGCGGGTCCGGCGGGAGGGTTGGCTGGATGTTCTCGACTATCCGGAGGATCAACCATGGCCACAATCACCGTTCCTGTCATCACCATCGAGCCAGGCGAGGATGCCAGGACACCTGATCAAGCCGAGCTGGCGGCCGTCGCGTTCTTGGCCCGCTACAGCGGCCGGAACGCCGACCACGAACAGCGTCTGCCCCAGGGTTGGTCTTATCTAGGTGCGCCGGCGTTCTGGACCGCTTCTAGCCCGCTTCTCCCGTTCCGAGACGACTGGCGATCTCCTGGAGGAACGCATCCACTTGGACCGTGTCGTAGCCCCTTGGACCGAGTCTGAATCCAGCAGCAGAGAGCGGCCCGCCTACAACTCGGCCTTGAGTTCGAAGCTGGGCTGCGATGTCCTCCAGATAGCGGTCGACCTCGGCCGGCCGGTAGCCGCGCCGAGCTGCGGCGAAGGTCACTTCACCAATCGTCTGGGCCAGAGACTGGGCCGATGAAGTAGAACGGGCTACCTCAGTCGAAGCCTCCCTTTCCCAAGGTGTGTGCGCCGTCTTCGGAAGGTCCTCGTCGCGAAGTTGAGCGTCTTCGGGCAGGGCGGGGTGGGCGCGCAATATGACACGCGGAACAAACGTGACTGCGAAACCCTCGAGCAGCGCCCCCTGGTTCGCTATGGTCGCCATGACGGCAAGGAACAATCGCCAAGGCGGCATTCGGCGGGTCCGTGAGGTAGTCCGCAAACGACGTTCCTCGCCCGGTGACACACGGATGATCACGTCGCCGAGCGCTGCATCGCCCGTGCCGGGAAGTCGGGCCCAAATCCGGTGTGGCCCCGCCGACACGACGAACCGCGCCGTCCGGTAGGGCTTGAGAGTTCCGACCGCCTCACCGTCCACGTAGACGTCGTAACTATGGAACATGTCTTGAAGAAGGTTGCGCCGAGAAACGCGGACCACTCCGCTGGCGGGATTGCTATCAGTGCTCACGGTCCGGTCTTCCGGTGAAAGCAACCGCCAGTGTGCCCACGCCCAGATCCTTTCATCTGCGAGCGATCAAGGAGACGTTCCTCGTATTCGATCCCCGCCCCGAGCGAGGGGGAGGCCCTCGTCCTCTCCGCTCGCCCTGGCCAGAGATCGCCCCATATCGTACGCCCGTAACGTTCCGGTCCGACTGCCCCTGATCGCCGGTTCGCGGGGCGGTGATCACCTTTGATGGGAGGTCAGCTGGGTCGCCGCTCAGATCAGTGACCTGGAGTAGCGGATCTCGTCCACGGTGAGGCCGTGTGCGTCCTGGAGCCGACGCTGACCGTCGGGTTCCCAACCGTCGATGCGGTAGAAACGCTCGGCTCGTTCGTTGCCCACCAGCACCCACAGGACCGCCTCGGAGAAACGTTCCTGGCTCAACCGGCTCCGGACGTCGTCGATAAGCAGCCGCCCTACCCCGCGGTTCCACCAATCAGGGTGTACATAGATCGCGTACAACTCGCCGGCGCCGTCCTCATCGGCATCTCGACAGGGACCTGAGGTGGTGAACCCACAGATCCCATCCTCTCCCACGGCGACGGTGGTGTGCGGCGAGCCAGGGCCGATTTCGGCGAAGGTGTAGCGAGCGGCCCTATCTGCTGGTGACAGGCGATCGAGGTAGTCGTCGGGCAGCAGGCCGCGGTATGCCACCTGCCATGAGCGGACATGAACGCGGGCAACGGCCTCCTCGTCTCCTGGCTCCGCACGACGAAGAAACACGGATGACAGCATTCCGCGCCTGTCGTCGGGGCGCACACCGATTTCGCGCTATCCCAGGGACTACCTCTGGCCTTAGCGGCGACGACTTCGCCGGCGTCCGCCGGCGCCCCCTATTGCTCAACGAGGCCCTCCCCGAATCCCAGGCCCAGAACGCCCCTGTACGCCGGGTCCCGGGCTGGAGACGAGGGCGTTCTGTCTTTTAGCCCTCGGCCGGTTGGCGGCCCGGGTGCCGATCAAGCCGGGCTTGAAGACGGGCCTTGACTGTTGGCCAGTCGGAGGCGATCACTGAGAACATGGCCGAATCGCGAAGGCGGCCCTCCTCTCCCGGTGTGTGGGATTGTGACCAACTGCGGAGGACCCCTTCGAAGGTCGCCCCGAGACCCTCGATGGCGTGACGGGACCGCTGGTTGCGTGCGTCGGTTTTGAGGTCGACTCGGATGACGTCCATGGACTCGAAGGCGTGCTGCATGAGCAGCAGCTTGGCCTCGACGTTGATGCCTGTGCGCTGGGCTGAGCCCGCCAGCCAGGTCCAGCCGATCTCAACAGCGCACAGATCGCTGCGACCGGGCCACAGGCGGGGATCCCAGCAGGCGGTGCAGCCGACGGCGCGCCCGTCACTGCGGCGGATCTGGGCGAAGGGGGCCAGCTTGCCGTCCTTGGCCCTCTCGGAATGGGCGGACAGATAATCCTCGATCTGCCAGCCGCGAGGAACGGTGGTGAACCTGTAGGCGGAGCGGTCCTCTTCGGCGGCAACTTGCAGGTCACTGGCATGAGCCGCCGTGAGCGGCTCGAGGCGCACGAGTCGACCGTCGAGCGGCGGAACGTCGAAGCGGAATGTCACTGGTCCTCCTCATCGATCCTGGCGTTGGCACCTTGCGTAAAACACAGGTTGCCGGACCGTCGTAGGGCCAGGTCCCTCGGGTCCTCTGGATGACTGTGGGCAACGAGACCGTAGCCACGAGCTGACAGGTCACGCAATCGAGTTCCGCAGGGCCGCAATTGGCGCAGCAGGTGTCCCTTTGGACCAGCCAAAACCATCCCGATAACCCGAGAGCTGCTCGTCCCGGATCGCCGGCTTCGAGGCGATCTCGCCGGGCGGAGGCCGGCGGAACATTCTGCTCGGCAGGTACAGATATCCATCGAGATGGGCTGAGACGCCAGATCGCCGTTCCTGAAGAAGCGCTCTATGTCAAGAGCCTTCGACGGAGTCGATGACCGCTGGCCTGTAGACGTGAGCCGGCGACGGTGTTGGTGTCGGCGCGCGCGTGAGCGACCGCCGGTGATTGCGCTCACTCCTCCTCGCGACGACGGGCTGATTCGACCGCCTGGCGGATGAATGGTCCCTTCGTCTCGGCGTAGTAGTTGACGTCCCGCCACTGGCCAGCCAGCGACCGCTTCAACGCTGCGTAGGTATCACGGTCCTTGGAGTTGGAGCGAAGATGGTCCCGAAAGACCAGGTGCCGCTCCTCATCATCACTCCCTGCCCGCCAGATATGGACATGTACGTCCCGATCGGGGGTACGGAGCATCCGGTGGTCGGCCTCCCGCACCCGCAGCACATATCCGGCCTCCTCGAGAGGCCGCAGGTAAGGAGCTTCGTCCTCGGGATTGTCGACGGTGACCATGATGTCGACTATGGGCTTCGCCGCCAATCCCGACACCGCCGTGGAACCGATGTGCTCCACACTCCGTGCCGTCGGGCCAAGGGCGTTGAGTAGGCGACGGCGGTGCTCCTCGAACACGTCGGGCCATGAGGGGTCGTAGTCCACGATTTCGACCTGCCGCTGCTCCCGGCCGCCGACGAGGACAGCGTCGAGGTAGGCATCATCCAGCTTCGAGGCGCGCCTTTCCACCGCCGAAGTCTGCCACTGCCTCGGACGACCCACGCCTATCGACTCGGCGCTCCCGCGCGCTGTCGTGGGGTAAGGGACTGCGTGCGCGTTCGGGGCGGCATCCGCTCCGGCCGTTGTGGGGATCGGGGGGCGATCAGGTAGTCGCGCCGACGGGTCCGGTGGGGGCGTGGTTGACGACGTTGACCGCTGGCATGGGTGCTCCTGGGGCGCCGGGGATCGGGCCGATCCGGGTGGTGGCGGTAGCCCAGGATCCGCCGCAGTTGAGCAGGTCGTGGTAGGTGAGGGTGTAGGGGGCTTCGACGAAGGTCTCGAGGCTCCACTGTCCGGTCTTGGCGTTGCCTCCCACGTACAGGGAGGGCCTCGACATCCCGGCCGCGTAGGGATCGCAGGCTGGCTTGTGGTAGCGGAAGGTGAGGGTCTGGCCCTGTAGGGAGACCAGTTGCCAGGGGATGGAGACCAACTGGGTGGCGTCGCTCACCGACGGGCCTTTGGCCGGGAAGTCGCAGACCTGGGAGCGGCTGTGGTAGTCGAGCACCTTGGTCCCGTTTCCGGTCACGATGACCGCCAGATAGCCCGGCGGCCAGCTCGGTGTGGGCGCGGTGGTGGCCGGGGTGGACGGCGAGACCGTGTTCGGGCAGAACGGGGCCTCCTGTTTGATGACAGCCACCCAGGCCGGTGTGTGGTTCACCTCTGAAGCCAGTTTGGGGTTGATGGACACCTCGGCGAACCCGATGGCACCGGTCCAGCCTCTCATGTAGACCTGCGAGTCGGAACCCACCAGGACCTGTGCCTGGGTCTGGGGGATCTGTGGCTGCAGGTTCGGCGGGGCAGGCGTGATGGTCACGGCTCCGTCATCGAGGGTCACGGTCCGGGTGAACTTGCCGGCCGAGACATCTCCGGTTGCAGGTCCCGATCCGGCCAGCCCGGTGCTCGGCGGTCCGCTCAGCGTCGGGACGGCTGTGGTGACCTGCTGCGAGTGGCCTCCTGGCCACATGACGACCAGAACGGTGGCGGCGATAGCGGCAACCAGCGCGCCTGTGGCGGCCCCGATCTTCTGGTGGGACCGGCGCAGCTTGCGGGCGGCCCGCTTGCGGGCGATCCGCTGCTCCAGGTCAGAAGCGGCGTCGATGTCGGCCCCCATGCCCCTCAGTTTGTGCCGCAGGGCGTCTTCGAGATGGTCGGTCACTGTCTGTCCTCCAAGATGGCCCGCAGCCGGCCCAGGCCGCGATGGGCGTGACTTTTCACGGCGCCCACCGAGATCCCCAACACCTCCGCCGTGCGCGCCTCGCTCAGGTCCTCCCAGTAGCGCAGGACCACGACCGCCCGCTGCCTGGCCGGAAGGAGGTCCAGGGCCTGTAGCAGCCCGTCTCGCTCGGCGTGGCTGTCCTCGAAGCGGGCCGGCTCAACCCTTCCATGACGCAGCGGAACCAGGCGCGCCCATCGCCGCCGACGAGCAACCTCGTTCACTATCACCCGGCGCAGATAGGATCCCGGATCGCGGATCTCACCCTCGGCCAAGGCCCTCCAGGACCGGGCGAACGCCTCAGCCACCAGGTCATCGCAGTCGACGCGGCTGCCGGTCATCACGAACGCAAACTGCGTCAACGAGCGTCGAAGACGACGAAAGTCATCCTCGACCCTCGGAGCGGCTACCAGCTCCGACTCGGGTGCCCCTTCCGGGCCAGGCGATCTCACTACCCATAAAGAGTCGCAGCCGGCCACAACGGTTTACACGCGCCCGAACCTCTCAACTAGGTGAGCGGGCGGCTGTTCAAGGAGGGAGCGCACCCGCTCGGGCCGGGTGTGGTCGAGCGCGGCGTCGAGCTGGGAGAACACCGATTCGAGCTGTTGGTGTAGAGGGGGGTTGTCGTTGACGGCCAGCTGACGCTGGTTCTGGTGGGTGGCGATAGCGGCCAGGTGGTCTCGCAGGTGGCGTTCGTCGGTGACGGCCTGATTGAGCACGCCTTCAGCCAGAATCACATGGGCTCGTACGGTGTGGATCGCGTGATAGTCGTGTCGGCCCCACCGGCGGCGGGAGGCCTCACGCAGGTGCTCCTGGCTGTCGGCGAGTGACCGCTCGGCTTCCTGGCGTGCTCGGACCAGGTAGGGGAGCTGTCGGCGGGCGTGGCGCCACTCGTCGGCCCGGTCGACGGGTATCGACGCGTCGAGCTGGTCGATCCGCTCGAGGGTGGTGGCGCGGGCGTGGCGGAGCTTGTCGATGCCGAAGGCGAGGGGGTCGTCGGCTCGGACGCATGTGGCTATGACGTCGGCCCAGTGGCAGTCCAGCTGATCCCGAAGTCGGTCGATGTCCTGGGGGCGCCAGCCCTCGGAATGCTCGAATCGCTCGAAGCGGTGCCGGGCCTCCTCCAGCATGGCGACCCGGGAGTTGATCTGCTCGAGTTCGGCCCTGGCGTCCTCGACGCACTGAAGGTCCTCGGCGAGCTTGTCTTCCACGTGCCGGCGATCATCCCGACCGTGCTTCCGCAGCCCGGCCAGGGCACCCAGGTCGTCGCGCTGGAAGGCCGTGCGGGCGGCGATTGCCTCCATGTTCGATAAGCGCGTGCGGGCCGCAGCCAGCACCTTGACCGCCTCAGCCAGGTCCCCTCGGCGATCGGTGGGCCGGCCGGCGAGGACCCGCTCATGCTCGGCGATCTGCTCCCGTAGCTGCCGGTCGATCGTCCACGGGTCGCTTTTGGCCGCTATGGTCGGGTCGGGTTGGCGGGCCAGGGAGTCGGCTACGACCTCGGCCGGGTCGCGCTGGTCGGCCAGGATCCCGCCGTGGTCGACGGTGACCAGCTGGCGGGTGTTCCAGGTATGGGTGGGCTGGCGGGAGCGCGACTGGCCGGTATAGCCGCGGTAGGAGTCCAGGGAGCCGGAGCCGAGGAGATGGCAGGCCTGCCAGGTGCCGCCCTGCGCCCCGTCGACGGTGCGAGCCCACGCGTGGGACAGGTTCGGCGACCCGTCCTTGCGGCTGCCCCCAACGAAGCTCGCCGGCAGGGTCGCCTCTATTGCGGAGCGGTCGACTCTGACGGCCAGCCCGGACTCGGTCACCGCTGTGACGGTGGCGGTGGTGCCGTTGACCAGCTGGCTGCCCGCCGGCCCGCTGCGGGCATGCAGGAGCACGCGGTCCCCGACCCGGTACTCCCGGTCGCTGGTCCATCCGGGCCCGGTCAGGGCGGGCCCGGTGAGGACGGCGGCCTCGGCCAGACTGGCCCGGATGCGGTCAGCCAGGTCCTCGGCATCGCCGTGAGACACCACCAGCGCCGCCACCTGGCCGCCGCCGTAGCGGGCGATGTCAGCACAGACCGCTGCGGCCATGGCCTGGCGGCACTCTGCCGGGTTGGCGTGCTCGTGCTCCCAGCCCTGCTCGCCCCGCAGCTGCTGGGACGCGGCCGGGTCACCGTGGCGGAGCAGGTCGAGGGCTTGGCGGTCCAAAGCGTCGATCTGGCGTCGGTTGACCGTCAACCGGGCCGACGGGATCGCCCCGGCGGAGGCGAGGGTGTCGATGTGCTCGGCGGCGCCGCCCGCCCCGACCGGTTGGGACTGGCGGGGGTCGCCCAGCACCCATATGGACCCGCCCGGGCAGGCGTCAACCGCGGCAAGCACGGCCTCGACCTCGCTTGTGGGGGTTTGTGAGATCTCGTCCAGCACCACGATCGTGCCCGCAGCCAGCGGTCCGTTGCTGAGGTCGATGCGAAGCCGGGCGATGGTGCGGGCGTCGAGGCCGGCGCCGGCCAGCTCGGCGACTGCTTTGGCCGTGGTGGCCACCGCCACCACCGGACGGCCGTCGTCTGTTGCTGCGCTGGCTGCGGTGTGCAGCATCGTGGTCTTGCCGAACCCGGCCGGCGCCAGCACGGCCCGAAGCCTGGCGCCGTCGGCGGCCAGTACCCGCACGGCCGCCACCTGATCCTCACCGAGCTCCGGGGCGCTGCCCAAGGCGGCCTCCACAGCCGCCGGCCCGATGACCGGGGCGGCGCGGGCGGCCAGGGTGTCCATCAGCACGAGCGTGCGGTCCTCCAAAGCCCGGTGGGCGGCCGTCGACCACTGCGCCGCCTTGCGCCGGCCCGGCTCTGTGTCGGGGGTGAGGCGCACGGCCAGGTCGGAGGAGACGAACCGGTCGGCCATGGCGGTGATCTCCTCGGTCGACAGGCGGCCGGCGGAAAGGGCGCAGATGTGCTCGACCACATCGGCCTTGGTGAACCGGGCCGACCTCGAGCACACCCCAATCTCCGGGTCGACCAGGGCGGCGGTGATCTCCCCCCAGCCCGGCACCACCCCCAGCCCGGCTGCCCGGCACACCGCCCGGTCCAGCCGGTCACCGCTAGCCAGCCCGACCTGCTCCGCCTCTTGCTGCCAGCGACCGACCAGCAGAGTCGGGGTGAGCGAACGGTCCTTCGCCGTCCGGGTCGCCAGCGATGCCTCGTCGTCGGCGCGCATACGCAACGCCGGCGACTCATACAGCGCACCCTTTTGCTCCAGTTCGGTCTCGATCTGGGTGGCCCGCTTGGAGAACGCCCGCAACTGGGCCCGGGAAAAGCCCTCCAGCTCCCGGGTGTTGCGGCGGTCCGGCCCCCACACCACCCCCAGCCGCTCGGACAAGACCCGCTGCAGATGGTTCTGGTAGACCGACCCGGCCGCCCGGGCCCACTCGAACATCGGGGCCCCGTCGAAGGCCACGAACCGGCCATCCTCGGCCCGCTGCACCAGATTCGGGACCAGACAATGCGTATGCAGCTGAGGATCGCCCTCCCGGCTCGTTCGGTGCGCGAACCCAGCGACCACCCACCCGCCGGTGCCCACCCTCCGGCGCACTCCCCGGGACTGCATCCGGGCGACGGCGACCCGCTCTTCCAGGAACTCCAATGCTACCTCGACCGCCTCGCGGTGGGCGGCGGCCACGATCTCGGCCGTCGGCTCGGTCCCCAGCGCCCACAACAGCGACACGCTCTTCGGGCTAGAGAACGTGAGGTCGAAGGCCAACGTCTGCCGGGGCCGGGACCGGGCCAACAGATCGACACCGGTGACCGGGTGCTTCCCGGCGACC
>JAGWSF010000013.1 GCA_028876385.1 Acidobacteriota bacterium
CCAGCCGTCCTCGCCCGCCTTCTCGACGCCGCCCGCAACGAGATCAACGGCCACAGGCTGCAGGATTTGCTGGAGTTGGCCGATGCTCTCCCCCACCGCTGGCCCGGCGACACCCCCGAGTTCCCGGCCCATCTCTGGAAGCGATCGACGCACACTTGAGCGGAGCCGGGCGAGCGGTTCCCGCACTGGTCGGCAAGGTCATCTCCATCCACGAGGCCCTGAAGAGGGCCTCGATTGGTCACGGCTTCGGTGGCAATATCGCCCTGGCCTTTGGCGGGAGGCCCGCTTCCCGTCGTCAGCGCCGGGTGCCACCATCTCCGCATGGAGTTCATAGACCGGGATTTCTCGGCGGCCCGCTTCATCCGCTGCCTGCTGCACGACGCCGTCATCCGCGGCTCTGACGTGACTGCGTTGGACATCGACGACCCCCACCTTCACCGGGGCTCCCTCTGGGTCAACGGGGTCGACGTCGTGCCCTTCGTCGAGGCCGAGCTCGACCGTCGCTTCCCGGGCCGGGCCCTCAAGACGGCGAACACCCCCGACGGCCTGCGGGCCGCCTGGTCCGCCGTGGAACAGGCGTGGGGTGACGTCCAGCCGACCGCCTCTGGACTCGAGGACGTCTCCGTAGACGGCGAGTGGACCTACTCCCAGACGCTACGCCACCTGGTGATGGCCACCAACGCCTGGCTGCACGGGGCCATCCTCGGGAGGGAGCAACCGTTCCACTGGATCGGCCAGCCGTTCGCCGAGTACGAGCCGGAGGGAGGCGACATGACCATCTTCGGCGAGCCGACCTCCTACGACGAAGTGCTCGCCGTGCGCGGCGAGCACCAGGCCATGGTCCGCGGGTACCTGGCCACGGTGACCGAGGAGGACCTCACCACGACCCGACCGCACCCGTGGGCGCCTTCCCACCAGGTCGACGTGCTCCACTGCCTCCACGTCATCCTCAACGAGGAGTGGGAGCACCAGCGCTACGCCATCCGAGACCTCCGCAAAGCCCGCCTCGGATGACGAGCGGCTCCCGGCGCACCTGCCCGCGCCGGGAGCTGGGCCGGCGGCCTAGGCCAGGTCGTCGAGGGCGGCGACGATGTCGGCCACTTCGGTCCGCGCCGTGTAGTCGGGTTGGACGTCGACGAAACGCACCGTGCGTTCCCCGTCGACGACCAGCACGGTGGGCCGGGGCAGGTAGGTGGCGCCTTCGGCGTTGACCTGCGTCAGGTCCAGCCCGAGCTGACGCTGGGCGGCGAGGACGTCGTCGGCCTGCTGGAAGGCCACGCCGATGCGTTGGGCCAACCGGCTGCCCGGGTCGGACAGGACGGTGAACTCGAGCTCGGCCTTCTCGGCGGTGGACAGCGACTGGTCGGGGGTCTGGGGGCTGATGGCCACGAGTGTGGCCCCGTACCGGCCGAGCTGGGGCAGCAGTTCGCGCTGGTAGGTGCGCAGGGCCAGGTTGCAGTAGGGGCACCAGCCGCCCCGGTAGAAGACGATCACCGCCGGGCCGTTCTCGACGATGTGGTCGAGGCTGACCGGCTTCCCGGTGGCGTCGTCGAGGGTGAACGATTCGAGCTGGCCGCCGGCCTGGATGGACCCGGCGGGTACTCCTTCATCCAGGAAAGCCTGGACGCTCCGGTCGAACACCTCGACCACATCGGACGGCAGCCGATGAGCCGACGCCGCCTTGACCTGATCGGACTGCTCCCGGATGGTCAATGTCATTTGGTACTCCTGGAAAAAGGTCTGCTCGGTGAGCAAGTGGACTACTCAGTCCACTCACAACAGTGTGGACACACGAATACTGGACTGTCAAGTCCAGTTGATGGCATAATCGCTTCATGGGTGCACCGCCGACCACGGACCGGGGCCGCCTGACCCGTCAGCGCATCGTGGCCGCAGCCACCGAAGTGGTGGCCGAGAAGGGAGCCCTCGGAGCCAGCCTGGACGAGGTCGGCGCCCGCGCCCCGGCGTCGCGCAGTCAGCTCTACCACTACTTCGACGACAAGAGCGATCTGCTGCTGGCCGTGGCCGAAGCCACCAACGACACCGTGCTCGGCGGCCAGCAGGACCTCTTCGCCGGTCTCGGCACCTGGGACGGGCTGATTCGATGGGCCGACGCGCTCGTCGCGCTCCAGCAGGAGCGGGGCGGCCGAGGCGGCTGCCCGATCGCCAACCTCCTCGGCCAGCTGGGCGAGCGCGACGACGACATCCGGGCCGTGCTCGCCTCGGGGTTCGACCGCTGGGAAGCGTCCATCCGCGCCGGCCTGTCGGCCATGGTCGAAGGCGGGGAGCTGCGGCCCGGCACAGACGTCGCCTGGCTCGCCGCCAACACGCTGGCCAGCCTCCAGGGCGGCTTGGTCCTCTCCCAAGCCCGCCGCGACCCTCAGGCCCTGCGCCGGGCCCTCGACGGGGCCATCGCCCTGATCGCCGGCTACCGGGTCGACCCTCCGGGTCGATGACCACCGGGTGGTCGTGATCAGCGACGTTTGCGGGCGGTAGCCAGGAGGAACTCCCAGTCCATGACCGTCTTGCCCTCTCCCCGGTCGTGTCGGCGGGCCAGGTCGGCCAGGGCCGAGTCGAGAGCCGCCACCCGGTCGGGGGCGTCGCCGATGGCCCGGTAGGCCGCCACGGTCGGTCCGTAGAGGGCCTTGAAGTAGTCGCGGAAATGCTCCGGGGTGGCGAAGTTCGTCACGGTCACCGCCCGGCGGGACGTCCTCACCGCCTCCACCCGATCCCCCAGCAGCCCGAGCAGGTACCCCTCCGACCCCCACCGGGGGGGCGGCTGGGCGCCGGGCGGCGGAGGGGGCGAGTAGGGCTTCATGGTGGTGAACATCTCCCCGATGAACCCCTCCGGTGTCCAGCTGATCAAGCCAATGGTGCCTCCGCTCCGGCACACCCTCAGCATCTCGTCGGCGCAGAGTTGATGGCGGGGGGCGAACATGACCCCCACGCAAGAGAGCACCACGTCGAACTCCTCGTCCGCGAAGGGCAGGGCCTCGGCGTCCGCCTGGCGCCACTCCAGGGTGATCCCAAGGCGCGCCGCCTGCCGGCGGCCGGCTTCGAGCAACTCGGGCGTGAGATCGCAGGCCACGACGAGGGCCCCGGCCTGGGCCGCCGGGATGGCCGCGTTCCCCGAGCCGGCGGCCACGTCGAGCACCCGCAGCCCAGGTTGGACGCCGCAGGCCTCGACCAGTGCCGCTCCCAGATCGGGAACGAGCTCAGCTGCCACGGTGGGGTAGTCGCCCATGGCCCACATGGCCCGGTGTCTGGCCTTGAGGGCAGGATTCGCAGCGGCGGTATGGTCCAGGGCGGTCATCGATCGCCTCCCCTCCGTGACGTCGATCGGTTCCAACTCACCGCCATCCAGGCTAAAGCCGCCCGGGACCCTCGACTAGTACAACATCTGTAGCGGGGTGATCGCCCTGCGGTAGGTTCCTGGTGTGGGGAGCTCGTACCACCAGTTCTGCCCGGTATCCAAAGCCATGGAGCTACTCGACGAGCGGTGGACCATGCTCGTGGTGCGCGAGCTGGTGTGCGGCAGCCAGAAGTTCAATGATCTGCGCCGTGGCCTGCCCCGGATTTCGCCGACGCTGTTGTCCAAGCGGCTCAACCAGCTGGTGCGGGCCGGGGTCATCGAGCGCCACGTGGAGGGCCGCGAGGTAAGGTACCTGCTCACCCCGGCCGGCGTGGAGCTACGGCCCATAGTCGAAGCCCTCGGGGCGTGGGGCGTCCGATGGGTCGGCCAGCTCGGCGACGACGACCTCGATCCCAGCCTGCTGCTCTGGGACATCCACCGCCACGTCGACCTGACCGCGGTGCCGAAGCGACGCACCGTCGTGCACTTCCAGTTCCCCGACGTGCCGCCCCGGTCCCGATGCTGGTGGCTGGTCATAACCGCCGACGACGTCGACGTGTGCGACACCGACCCCGGCCACGACGTGGACGTGGCCGTCAGGGCTGACCTTCGGACCATGACCGAGCTGTGGCAGGGCGACATCACCTGGTCCGACGCCCTTCGTTCGGGCGGCGTCACCGTCACCGGCCCCGCTCCGCTCCGGCGGGCCCTCCCCCAATGGCTCACACTTTCACCCTTCGCCTCTGTACCCCGGGCGCCCCGGTCCGGACCGGGCTCGGGGCCAGTCAGCCGGGCCGAGACGTAGCAGGACGCCCAACTACCATGCCCAGCCATGGCGGAACGCCCTGCGGCCAAGCCCATCCGCTTCGACGGGGCGGTGTCGGTGATCGCCGGGGCGACGATCGTGCGGCTACCCGAGCGGGCCAGCAAACAGCTGCCTTCCCGAGGGCAGGTGGCCGTTACCGGCACCATCAATGGTCAGGGGTTCGAGACCGTGGTCGAGCCGGACGGCACCTTCGGCCACTGGATCAAGGTTGAAGCCGAGCTGCAGAAGGCCGCATCGCTCGAGCCCGGCGCCATGGCGGCCATCGAGATCGTGGTGCGCCCCGACTGGCCCGAGCCACTGGTCCCGCCGGACCTGCAGGCCGCCCTCGCCGCGGCGGCGCCGGACATCCAGACCCTGTGGGAGCAGATCACTCCGATGGCCCGCTGGGAGTGGGTCCGCTGGGTCAATCAGACCCGCAATCCCGCCACCCGGATGCGACGCGTCGAGGTCACGGTGTCGAAGTTGGGCAACGGCAAACGCCGCCCGTGCTGTTTCAACCTGGCTGGATGCACCGATCCGGACCTGGCCCGCAACGGCCGGCTCGTAGACCACTGACCTCTCGGGGGGCGGCCGCCTCGCCGGGTGCCCCCCAAACCGAATGGACCCGACCACGCGCCCGATCACGGGTCCTCGAGCAACCCCTTGACGCAACCTTTTGGTTGCCATATAGTGGCAACCAGTCAGTTGCTATATACCTTTCTCAGTCAAGGAGACCACCGTGACCACGAGTACCGACTACCGCACGACCGTCCAAATACATGCCTCCGCCGACGTGGTGTTCGACGCCATCACCACTGTCGACTCCCTCGCTGCGTGGTGGAGCGCGGTGACCGGTTCGGGCCTGACCGGGGGGGAGCTGCGCTTCCCGATGGTCGCCGACCAGCCGCCCCTCCTCATCCACGTCGACGAGGCGACCCGCCCCACGACGGTCCGCTGGAGCGTGATCGAGTGCACCTTCATGGAGGACTGGGTCGGCACCCGGCCCACCTTCACCATCACCCCCATCGACGACCGTTCCTGCGAGCTGCTCTTCGAGCACCGCGGCCTCGACGACCAGCTCGAGTGCAAGGACATGTGCAGCCGCAGCTGGGATTTCTTCGTCGGGACCAGCCTGCGCGAGCTGGCCGAGGGCGGTACCGGGGCCCCCAACCGCAGCCCCCGGGATCTGGCCCGCCGCGCCGCCGCCGGGGACGCCTGACGGTCCGCCGCCCCGGGCCCCTGAGGCGGTCAGGAGTTGTGAGGCCCCGGGCCTGCGAGGCGGTCAGGCTTGGTGAGGCCCCGGGGCAGTGACGCTCCAGGGCTGCCCGGCCCGGGGCTGTCAGGATTGAGCGGCCGTCCCTGCGGCGGCGATCGATGTCCGCCTCGCCCGCAGCCGCTCTCCCGGAGGAGTAGATCATGGTGTTCCCCGACCGTATCGAGCGCACTATCACCCTGGGCCGGCCCCCGCTACAGGTTTGGCAGGCGCTCACCACCGCCGAGGGTCTGAGCGCCTGGTTCGGCGAGCAGGCGACCATCGATCTGCGCCCCGGGGGCGCGGCCACCATGACCTTCGCCGGGGGGATGACCGTCGACATGCGCGTCGAGCGGGTGGAGGAGCCGTCGGTGTTCGCCTACACCTGGCGGCTGCCGGACCTCCCCGACGACGATCCCCGCCGCACCTACGTCGAGTTCACCCTGGAGCCCGAAGGGGACGGTACCGTTCTGCGCGTCGTCGAGACCGGCTTCGCCCAACTGCCCGTGGAGTCCCGCCGCCAGACCTACGATTCGCACGCTCAGGGCTGGGTCCGGGAGCTGGGCGAACTGGCGGTGCATCTCGGTGGCGGCTGACATCGAGGCGGTGGCCGAGCAGGTCTTCGTTGCCCTCGCCGACCCCACCCGGAGGGCCATCCTGGCGGCTCTCGCCACCGAGGGGCCGGCCACCGTCACCGATCTGGCCGCTCGGCTGCCCATCACCCGACAGGCCATCGCCAAGCACCTGGCGCTCATGGCCGACGCCGGCCTGGTCACGCCCGAGCCGGGCGAGCGCCGACGGGTCCGTTACCGGCTGCAGTCCGGTCCCGTGCAGCTCGCCCAGCAGTTTCTTGCCGCGCTGGCCCACTCGTGGGACGACCGGCTCGACGCCCTGCAGCGCTACCTCGACGGGCCCTGACCG
>JAGWSF010000130.1 GCA_028876385.1 Acidobacteriota bacterium
CCGGCACCCGCCGGCCCGGCACCCGCCGCCGGCCCGGCACCCGCCGCCGGCCCGGCACCCGCCGACTCACGCCCGCCGGTGTGCGCCGACACTGTCGGCCGGTTCAGTCGCCGTCGGCGGCCTTCAGCGCGTCGGCGAAGCGTCTGTCCAGTGACCAGCTCTGCGTCGGGAGGTGGTGCTCGCCGGCCCAGGCCACCGTGTCGGCATGGCTACCGGCCGCCTCGAGGAGGTCGGCCCCCAACCGGTCGTGGCACAGGTAGTCGCTCACCCGTCGCCGCCAACGGGTGCTGCCCGACGCCCCAGTGCTGCCGGCCGCCCCGGTGCTGCCGGCCGTCCCAGTGCTGCCGGCCGCCCCAGTGCTGCCGGCCGCCCCAGTGATGCCCGACGCCCCGGTGCCGCCGGCCGCCCCGGTGCTGCCGGCCGCCCCAGTGATGCCCGACGCCCCAGTGATGTCCGACGCCCCAGTGCTGTCCGGCGCCACGTCGGACCCGACGGTCAGGCGAGCCCGGCCGAGACCGAGCGCGGCGAGGGTGACCCCGACGCGCGAGAAGGTGCCGAGCCCGGACACCACCTTGCCGACGTCGTGCAGGAGGGCGGCGGCCATGATGGGGCGGGGGGGATCGCCGGGTCCGAGGCGGGCGGCCACCTCCCGGGCCACTCCGGCGGCGTGACGCCGGTCCGGACCGGACATGCGGGCCCACAGCTCGACCTCTCCGGGAAGGAGCCACCCCTCGGCCCACCGCTCCTCCTCGGGTTTCGGGCCGCGAGGGTCGAGGGCCCCCAGAAAACGGACGGCCAGGTGCCCGAACGAGCCGAACCCGGCATTCTTGGCCACGTCGCCACGCTAGCCCCGCCGGCGCTAAACGCGGTCGGCTCGTCGGGACCCGCTGGTAGCCTGTGGCCCCTGTATGGCCCTGGTCGTGATGAAGTTCGGAGGCACCTCGGTCGGCGACGCCGAACGGATGCGCACGGTGGCGGACTACATCGCCCGCACCGTCCGCCGGGGCAACCAGGTCGTGGTGGCGGTCAGCGCCATGGGCAAGGAGACCGACGAGCTGCTCCACCTCGCCGCCCAGGTGTCCAACACCCACCCGGGCCGGGAGATGGACATGCTCATCACCGCCGGGGAGCGCAAGGCCATGGCCCTCCTGTGCATGGCCCTGCACGACATTGGCATCGAAAGCGCCAGCTTCACGGGTAGCCAGGCCGGCATCATCACCGACTGTGAGCACACCAAGGCCAAGATCCTCGAGGTTCGGGCCGACCGGGTCCGCGAGGCCCTGGCTGCCGGTCAGGTGGCGGTGGTCGGTGGGGCGCAGGGGGTGTCGACCGACCGGGAGGTGACCTTCCTCGGGCGGGGCGGTACCGACACCACCGCGGTGGCCTTGGCCCGGGCCCTCGACGCCGACTCCTGTGAGATCTACACCGATGTCTCCGGGGTCTTCACGGCCGACCCGCGAGTGGTGCCCGAGGCGCGCCGGCTGAAGCGCCTGTCGTTCGAAGAAATGTTGGAGATGTGCGCCGCCGGATGCCCGAAGCCGGCCATGCGTTCGGTGGAGTTCGCCCGTAACCACCAAGTCCGCCTGCACGTGAGGTCGGCGTTCACCTGGGAGCCGGGAACCTGGATCGAGGAGGAAGACCCCGAAGTGGAGCAGGCCATCATCTCGGCCGTCACGTCCGACAGCTCGGAGGCCAAGGTCACCGTGGCCGGGGTGCCCGACCACCCGGGGGTGGCCGCCCGGCTGTTCCGGGCCCTGGCCGACCGGTCGATCAACGTGGACATGATCGAGCAGAACGTGTCCCTGGCCGGCACGACCGACATCTCCTTCACCGTTCCCCGTGAGGATCTGAAGACCGCCTGCGAGACCGCCGAAGGTCTGAAGGTGGAGATCGAAGCCCGCGAGGTGTTGGCCGATCCGGATATCGCCACCGTGTCGCTCATCGGGGCTGGTATGAAGACCCACCCGGGTATCTCGGCGACCATGTTCGAGACCCTGGCCAACGAGGGCATCAACATCGAGATGATCTCGACCTCGTCCATCCGCCTGACCTGCGTAGTGCGCGCCGAGCTGGTGGACAAGGCCGTGGTGTCCCTGCACCGGGCGTTCAAACTGGAGGGAGAATAGATGGTCACGGTCGGCATTTACGGGGCGACCGGCCAGGTCGGCCAGGTGATGCGCCAAGTCGTGCGGGAGCGCCGGCTGGCCCATGACCGGCTGCGGCTGTTCGCCAGTTCCCGCTCGGCGGGCCGGGTGTTGGAAGGTGTGATCGTCGAGGACGTGGCCACCGCCGACCACTCCGGCGTGGACATCGCCCTGTTCTCCATGGGGGCGTCGGCGTCGCGGGACTACGCCCCGGTCGTGGCCGCCGCCGGCGCCATCGTGGTGGACAATTCCAGCGCCTGGCGCATGGACCCCGACTGCCCTCTGGTGGTTCCCGAGGTGAACGCGTCGGAGCTGAACCGCCTCCCCAAAGGGATCGTCGCCAACCCCAACTGCACCACCATCGTGTGCATGCCGGTGCTCGCCCCCCTACACACCGAGGCCGGTCTCGAACGGGTGATCGCCTCGACCTACCAGGCCGTGTCCGGCGCCGGGCTGGCCGGCACCGCCGAACTCGACCAGCAGATCCGGGCCGTCGGGGACAAGGCGACCGAACTGGCCTTCGACGGCTCCTCCTTGCAGTATCCCCCGGCGGCGGCCTTTCCCGCTCCGATCGCCTTCAACGTGATACCCCACGCCGGCGGCTTCGAGGGCGACGAGACCACCGAGGAGCTCAAGTTCCGCAACGAGAGCCGGAAGATACTCGGCATCCCCGACCTGGCCGTCAGTGTGACGTGCGTGCGCGTGCCGGTGTACACCGGGCATTCGCTGACGTTGAACGTGACCTTCGGTGAGCCTCTCAGCCCGGAGCGGGCGGTCGAGCTCCTGCGGGGGGCGGAGGGCGTGGAGTTGACCGACGTGCCGACGCCGCTGAGGGTGGCCGGCGGCGACACCTGCATGGTGGGCCGGGTCCGGGCCGATCACAGCGATCCGAGCGGGCGGGGCCTGACCATGTTCGTGTCCGGCGACAACCTGCGCAAGGGGGCCGCCCTGAACGCGGTGCAGATCGCCGAGGCCCTCCTCGAGCGCGGCCTGGTCGGCTGACCCTCTGAACCTGTAGGCGGTTGACCGCCGCCGGCCGGGGTCCGGGCTTTTGCCGGGACGGTGAGCCGACATAGCATCGCCGGTCATGGACATAGACGGAACGTCGGCTCTGGTCACGGGTGGGGCCTCGGGCCTGGGGGAGGCCACGGTGCGCCGGCTCGCGGCGCGCGGCGCCCGGGTCGTGGTGCTCGACATGCAGGATGACAAAGGTGAGGAGTTGGCGCGCCAGGTCGGAGGCGTGTTCGTGCACGCCGATGTCACCAACGCCGAGGAGGTCATCGCCGCGGTGGAGGCGGCCAAGGAGCTCGGGCCGCTGCGCTCGCTGGTCAACTGCGCCGGGGTCGGCTCGGCCAGCCGCACCATCGGCCGGGACGGGACCTACGAGTCGGCGTTCAACCTGGACCATTTTTCCCGGATCATCGCCATCAACCTGATCGGTACGTTCAACTGCATCCGGTTGGCGGCGACGGCCATGAGCCTCACCGAGCCGCTCGAGGACGGGGAGCGGGGGGCGATCGTCAACACCGCCTCGCTGGCCGCCTTCGACGGCCAGATCGGCCAGGCCGCCTACTCGGCGTCCAAGGGCGGGGTGGTCGGCATGACCCTGCCGGTGGCCCGGGACCTGGCGGTGGTGGGGATCAGGATCAACACCATCGCCCCGGGCCTGATCGACACCCCCATCTACGGCCAGGGCGAGTCCTCGGAGGCGTTCAAGGCCAAGCTGAAGAAAGACGTCGTGTTCCCGGACCGGCTGGGCCGACCCGACGAGTTCGCCAGCCTCGCCGTCGAGCTGATCACCAACAGCTACATGAACGGCGAGACCATCCGCATCGACGGCGCGGCCCGTCTCCAACCGAAGTAGGTCACAGAGATGAGCATCATCGAGTACTCCACCGAGGGTCACGTAGCGGTGATCACCATCAACCGTCCCGAGGCGCGCAACGCCGTCAACGGCGAGGTGGCCGAGGGGATCGAGGCGGCCATCGACCAGATGGAGGCCGACGACGCGGTGTGGCTGGGCATCCTCACCGGGGTGCCGCCGGTGTTCTCGGCCGGCGCCGACCTGAAGGAGATCAACGCCGGTCGGGCCCACGCCATCTCCACCAAGCGGGGCGGTTTCGCCGGGTTCGTGGCGCGGGAGCGCACCAAGCCGGTGATCGCCGCCGTGGACGGCCCGGCCCTCGCCGGGGGCACGGAGATCTGTCTGGCGTGTGACCTGATCGTGGCCTCCACCAGTGCCCGCTTCGGGATTCCCGAGGTCAAACGGTGCCTGGTGGCGGCCGGGGGCGGCCTTTTCCGCCTGCCCCGCAAGATCCCTTTCAACATCGCCATGGAGCTCACCCTCACCGGCGACCCGATCGACGCCGAGCGGGCCCACCAACTCGGCCTGGTCAACTACCTGACCGAGCCGGGCGGGGCGCTCGCCCGGGCCAAGGAGCTGGCCCGCCAGATCGAGGCCAACGCCCCCGTAGCGGTGCGCGCCTCCAGGCGGATCCTCCTCGCCGCCGCCACCGCCGACGAGGCGACCGGCTGGCGCCTGTCGGGGGAGGGGATGAACGAGGTCCTCGCCAGCGAGGACAGCAAGGAGGGTCTCGTGGCGTTCATCGAGAAGCGTCCCCCCAACTGGAAGGGTCGGTGAGCACCGGGGTCAGCTGAGAAAGCTGAGAACCGCCGGGGTGGCCGCGCCCGGTTGAACCGGCGCCGACGTTAGATTTTCCCCGTCCGTCGTCAGCGGCGCGAGCCGAGGAGTTCTGGGGTGAAGATCAGCGCCGGGCGCGCCCGAGTGGCGAGATGGTCGATAGGTGTCCTGGCCGCGGCCGGCATCGTCGCCGCGGTCGTCGGCTGGACCGGCGCCGGCCTGGGCCGCGACCGCGACCAGGTGGCGGC
>JAGWSF010000131.1 GCA_028876385.1 Acidobacteriota bacterium
GGACCATCGCCCACGAGGATCAGCGCCCCCTTGTTGGCCTGGAGGATGCGGTCCAGACCATCGCGTAGAGGACGTCCAGGGGCGATGATGCCGAGCGCTTCGGTGAGGGCGGCACGGCGTCGATCCACTGCGTTCGATTCTAGGGGACCAGCCGTCCCTCCCTGTCCGAGGGCCTCAGGGCTCCTCTGACTGAGCCGTCGGGGCGGCCCGTTGGGGGGCCTACCGAGGCCCTCCAACCAAGCTCCGGTCAACCGAGGTCGAGGGTCCAGGCACCCGGCACCAGGCACCCGGCACCCGGCGATGCTGGTAGTCCGGCACCCGGCGATGCTGGTAGGCCGGCACCCGGCGATGCTGGTAGGCCGGCCTTCAACCAGTACCTACGGCCGATCCGTCGAGCACCCTCAAGCGCGGCGGGCGGACCGGGGCGGCGGCGAGAGCCACATCGATGGCCTCGGCCAGAGTTGCGATACCCATGGCGGTCAGGCCGGTGGGTCCGCCGCCTTCTGACCGGGCGGGGACAAGGGCGCTTCGGAACCCCAGGCGGTGGGCTTCGGCCAGACGACGGGCCGTCTGGGGTGCGTGGCGCAACTCCCCGCCGAGCCCGACCTCGCCCATGACGACCATGTCCTCGGCGGCGCTTCGCCCGGTGAGAGCGGAAACGAGGGCACAGGCCACCGCCAGATCGGAGCCGGGATCGGTGAGCCGGACCCCTCCCACCGCCGAGACGTAGACGTCGTGCTGGCGGAGGTCGACGCCGGCCCGGCGGTCCAGGACAGCCAGCAGCTGGGCCAGTCGGGAATGGTCATAACCCGACGCCGACCTGCGGGCCGGTCCCCCCGGTGCGGGCACGACGAGAGCCTGGACCTCGGTGAGCAGCGGCCGTCTACCGTCGAGCCCGGCGAAAACCACCGATCCTGGGGTCCCGGGACGACGGTCGGCCAGAAGCAGCGCGGTGGCGTCGGGGACCTCAATGAGCCCACCGGCGGTCATTTCCCACATGCCCAGCTCGCCGACCGGACCAAAACGGTGCTTGACCGCTCGCAGGATCCGCAGGGCGTGGTGCCGGTCGCCCTCGAAGGACAGAACGGTGTCGACCAGGTGCTCGAGCACCCGGGGCCCGGCGATCGAGCCGTCCTTGGTCACGTGACCGACGAGCACCACGGCCGGACCACCTGGGCACTTGGCGTCTTGGGCCAGGGCCGCGGCGCAGGCCCGGACTGATGGCACCGATCCGGCCGCTCCGGTAGCCGGATCGAAGATGGTCTGGATGGAGTCGACGACCACCACATCGGGTCGCAGGGCGCCCATGGCCGATCGGATGGCACCCAGATCGGTCTCCCCGAGCACGAAGAGTCCGTCGGTGGCCAACCCCAGCCGCGCCGCCCGACGCCCGATCTGCTCCGGGGCCTCTTCGGCCGAGACCAGCAAGGAGCGGCGGCCCGAACCGGCCAGGCCGGCGAGGAGTTGGAGGAGCAGAGTCGACTTGCCGGTGCCGGGTTCGCCCGCCACCAGGGTCACCGACGAATCGACTAGGCCCCCTCCGAGGACCCGGTCGAGCTCACCGATACCAGTGGGGCGCGGCGGCTCACCATCGCCGCTGAGCGACGCCAAGCTGACCGGGACAGCAGGGCCGGCGCCCCGGGATGGGGCCGGAGTAGCCACCTCCTGCTCCAGGGTGTTCCACTCGCCGCAGGTCGCGCAGCGCCCCGCCCAACGCAGCGCCGACGCCCCGCAGTCCCGGCAGTGATAAACGGTCCGGTCCTTGGTCACGCTCACGAGGATACGAAGGGGGTGTGACGACCAAAGGTCCACCACCGGGAGGGAGGGGCAAAAAAAGGGCAGCGCCGCCGCCCGGAGGCGGCGGCGCTGAGCCGATGCTGAGTTGGCGGACGCCGTTCGGCTACTCGCCGCTTCCGGCCCCGGCCAGAGCCACCGGTGGCGGCTCTACACCCTCGACGGTACGGAAGACCAAGGCGGTCTCCCCCGAATCGGCGTCGGTCTCGACGTCCACGACCACCGTCTCGCCGGCTCGGAACTCCTTCCAGAGGATCCGCTCCGAGAGGGGGTCCTCCACCAGCCGCTGAAGCGCCCGGCGCAGGGGACGAGCGCCGAGGGTGGCGTCGTAACCCTTGTCCACCACGAAGTACTTGGCTTCCTGGGTCAACTCCAAGCCGAGGCCCTGGCCTTCCAGGGACCTCTGCACCCGGTGGATCATCAGATCGATGATCTCGGTGACCTCGTCCTTGGACAGCTCGTGGAAGACGATGACGTCGTCGATCCGGTTGAGGAACTCGGGCCGGAAGTGGGCCTTGAGCGCCTCGTGGACCTTCTGCTTCATCTTCTCGTAGGTGACCGCCTCGCTGGTCTTGGCGAAACCCACCGTGGCCTTGCGCAGGTCCGCCGTACCGAGGTTGGAGGTCATGATGATGACCGTGTTCTTGAAATCGACCGTCCGACCTTGCGAGTCGGTGAGCCGGCCGTCCTCCAGGATCTGCAGGAGGGCGTTGAACACGTCTGGGTGGGCCTTCTCGA
>JAGWSF010000132.1 GCA_028876385.1 Acidobacteriota bacterium
CCCGGCATCGCGTAAGGCCCGGAGGCCCGACATGGCCGAGTTGGAAGCCTCCATGAGGACCCTTTCGGTCACTTCGACGTGCAGCCAGTGGTGGGGGAGCTCGACGGCGTCGAGAAGGGCGATGGCCGAGCGGGGGAAGGCTGCGTCGGCCAGGTGGCGGGCGGTGATGTTGACCGCCACGCCCTCGAACGCGGATGGTTCCAGTCGCCTCATCCAGCCGGCCGCTTGGGTGACCGCATCGGCCAGAACCCGGGCGTCGAGGGGGATGAGCAGCCCCGTCTCCTCCGCCACCTCCAAGAACGTGCCGGGCAGGCGAATGGTCCCGGTGCTGTCGCGTATACGGACCAGCGCTTCGGCGTAGATGACGCCGCCCGAGTGCAGATCGATGATGGGTTGGTACTCGACCACGACGCGATCCTCGGAGAGCGCGCTGCGAAGCATACGTTCGGTGACGAGCCGGCTCACGGCCTTGGTGCGCAGATCCTCGTCGAATAGTTCGGCCCGGTTGCGCCCGCGGTCCTTGGCCCGATAGAGGGCCATGTCGCTCTCGGATAGGAGGTCATGAGCGGCGCGCTGCGAGTCGGCGGTGCAGGCGACCCCAACGCTCAGCGTGCACTCGAATTCCTCACCACCCACTCTGAACGGCTTCCGACCGGCGTCGATGACCCGGTTGGCCAAACCGATCGCCGCGTTCTCGTCGGCCATGTCCTCGGCGACGATGACGAACTCGTCACCTCCGAGGCGGCCCAGGGTGTCGCTGGGACGGAGATGGTGGGAGAGGCGCTGGGCCATGCTCGACAGGAGGTCGTCGCCGACGTGATGGCCGAGCGAGTCATTGATGACCTTGAAGTGGTCGAGGTCCACGTAGAGCACCGCGACGATCCCCGACGAGCGCCCGAGGCGGCGAAGCGCCAGCGAGAGACGGTCGATGAGCACCGTCCGGTTCACCAGCCCGGTCAAGGCGTCGGTGGTGGCCCTGCTCTCTAGATCCACGGCGCGCCGACGGCGGTCGGCGATGTCATGGATGACCGACACCTCGCGTTGCGTGCCCCGGTCGTCGGTCGGAGCCGAGATGATCTCCACCCACAGGTAGTCGCCGTCCTTGTTGCGTAACCGACAGTCGACAGAGGTGGACTCCTTGCCATCCTGGTGGGCGCGCGTCGTGGCCACCACGGGATAGTCATCCGGGTGGAAAAGCGAGCTCAGTACGGAGCCGACCAGATCCGCCGACGTCCAGCCCAGCATCCGCTCACACGAGGGCGAGACGTACTCGAGCGTCCCACCCGGTCCTTCCACGATTGTCACTATGCCCGCAGTAGCCAGCAGCAAGGCCCGGAGATGGGACCCGTTCAGAGTCTCGATCCCGTCGTCCTGATCCCCAGACACTCGGCCCGCCTCTCGCGCATCGTGACCACACCGGAAGGCGGGTCAACTCGCAGGGTCTTGGCGATGTCTTAAACCCAATCCTACCGGATGTCGACCGCCGTCAGATCGACCGCCGGCGCACCGTGGAGGAAAGCCGGTCGGGGGGCGCCACCATGAGTCGCCGGGAGGCGTAGCGTCGGGTGGATGCAGAGACGACGACCGAAGGGTCCGCCGACATGGTCGGACCGCCGATGATCAGTCCCGGAGCCCGGCGCGGTTGACACCCGGTTCCTACGAGGGCCTGAAACCCTACGGCTGGAACGACCGGGTCAGCGCCCTCTTCGCCGGTCATCTCGACTCGGGCGAGTACCCGGCCCGGGTGGTCCGGGTGGAGCGGATCCGGGCCATGGTGGCGGGTCCCGCCGGCGAGCATTTCGTGGCCACCACCGTCCCCCTGGCGGTCGGTGACTGGGTGGTCGTCGGCGGCGAGGGGGCCGGCCCACCCCTGCCGCGGTGGTCGTCGCTGGCCCGGGCCGATCCAGACCACGGGGCCCAGGTCCTGGCGGCCAACGTCGATCTGGTCATCGTCACCTCGCCCGCCGATCACGCCAACCCGGCCCGGGTCGAGCGGGAACTGGCTCTGGCCTGGCAGAGTCAGGCTCATCCGCTCGTCGCGGTCACGAAGGCCGACCTGGCGCCCCCCGGACTGGTCGAGGAACTGCGGGCCCGTTGGAGCGGGGCCGATGTGATCAGTGTCAGCGTGCGCGATGGTCGTGGGGTCGACGAGGTGCGCCAGCGGCTCGCCCCCGACCTGACGGCGGTGTTGCTCGGACCCTCCGGTGCCGGAAAGTCCTCCCTGGCCAACGCCCTGCTCGATGACGACCGCCAAGTCGTCGGTGAGGTGCGCAGCGGCGACGGACGGGGGCGGCACACCACCACCTCACGGCAGTTGGTCTGCCTCCCCGGCGGCGGGGTGCTCATCGACACACCCGGCCTGCGTAGCCTGGGCCTGCTCGGGGCGACCGTCGGTGTCGAGTTGGCGTTCCCCGATCTGGCCGATCTGGCGGAGCAATGCCGCTTCGGCAACTGCTCCCACACCGTCGAACCGGGCTGCGCGGTGTCGGCCGCCGAGCGGTCGGGGAGACTTCAACCGGAGCGCCTGGCCAGCTTCCGCAAGCTGCAGGCCGAGGCCCAGACCGATGAAAAGCGTGTCACGCCTCTCCCGGCCCGTCCAAAACAACCCCGCCGACCCAAAAGGTGGAGCCGGGACGCCGACGACGAGGATTGACGCCGCCGGCGGGGGGCCGGGGCCGGGCCGGTGACAGGTCGCGGCCGGTCCTCGCCGCGTCGAGTTGGTTCGCACGGCACCTGAGGGCGATGATGGGTGCGGTGAGACCGCTGATCCTCTTGCCTCCGTCCGAGGGCAAGGCGCCAGGGGGTAGAGGTGGCCCGTGGGCCGCAGGGCGGATGAATCACCCGGGCCTCGACCCGATACGTGTGAAGGTGTGTGACGCCCTCGTCGCCTACCTCGACACCCCCGGAGCCGACCCGGGGAAGCTGATGGGAGCCTCGGGGCCCACGCTCGAAGCCGCCGTCGCCGCCAACCGGGCCGTGCTCAGCTCGCCGACGATGCCCGCCTACCGTCGCTATAGCGGGGTGGTCCACCAGGCGGCGGACCTGGCCGCGGTGGGCGCCCGGAGGCGCTCGCAGGTGCGGATCCTGTCGGGTCTTTGGGGCCTGGTCGCCGCCGACGACCCGGTGCCCGCCTACCGGCTGAAGATGTCGGCGTCCCTGCCCGGGGTGGGGCGACTGGCCTCGTTCTGGCGATCGGCGCTCACCGAGGAGATCGCCGCCATAGCGGGGCGGCGGGTGATCTTCGACCTCCTGCCCCAGGAGCACGCCGCCGCCTGGGAGCCGGCGCGTGTCGCCTACGCCCAGCGACTCACCGTGCGCTTCGTCGAAGAGCGCCCCGACGGTACCCGGATGGTGGTGTCCCACAACGCCAAGGCACTCAAGGGCCAACTTGCCCGTCACCTCCTGGAGTCAGATGCGTCAGCGCCGGCGGCCGTGCGCTCCTTTACGGTGGACGGCTACCAGTTGGAGCCGGGGGAGTCCGATCTCGCCGAGCGTGACGCCTGGGCCACGTTCGTCCGGCGGCGGTAGGGCGGTCGGTCGCTCAGGCGGTGGTCTCGAGGAGGCGGGCAATGCGGCCCAGGGCCACCCGGCACACCGCCAGGTAGGGAAGGGCGACCGTCGGGGCGCCGAAGCTGATTCGGCATCCGCCCGGGACAGGGGTGATCGTGTGCGTGGTGGCCGGTATGCCCAGAACCGTCCAGGCCCAGGAGCGGGGAGGGTCGCAGCGGGTGATGCAGAAGGGGAGCCACGGCCCGAGCGGCGTCCGGACCCGGCCATGCATGCCTGCCTCTATGGTGGCGTCAGGCGGATCGACGGCGGTGACGCTCGGTCCCCACATGGCCCAAGTCCTCGTCGAGGCGAGAAGTTCCCAGGCGGCTTCGGGGGTCGCGGCGACGGTGCGGCTGACGGCCGCCATCAGCCCTGGCCGATCACGTGGGCCGCAGCCGCCAACCCCGAAAGGAAAGCACCTTCCACCCGGGGAGAACCAAATGCATCTCCGGCGAGCACTATCCGGCCGTCCGGCGAGACCCAGCAGGGCTCGGGATGGCACGCCGCGGGGGTGGCGTAACGCCAACGGTGGAGAGCGACATCGACGACCTCGGCGTCTCCCAGCCAGGGCGCGGCGG
Organism: Acidobacteriota bacterium; assembly: GCA_028876385.1. Classification (GTDB taxonomy): domain Bacteria; phylum Actinomycetota; class Acidimicrobiia; order Acidimicrobiales; family Palsa-688; genus JAKCDU01. The sequence continues at coordinate 4,128 of JAGWSF010000132.1, forward strand.
CTCCGAGCAGGTCGGCGGTGACGACCTCTACATCGTCGTCCCAGCGGGCGCCGGCCACATCGGAGCGGGTATGGAGCGTGACCGCAGGGGAGGGCGACACCCCCTTGGCCCGGTTGTCGGCGACCCACGTCCAGGTGGGGTCGTCGTCGAGTTGCAACCCGCCGGGGGTGGGAATCGCCGGCTGCGTCCCGAGCCCGACCGTCAGCGCCAACACCGGCGTGTAGGTGATGTCGGGGACGTCGACGTGGTCGGAGAGCAGGTCGGCCGACTGCGGGACCGGGGCGGTCAGCACCACCATGTCGGCCACGATGTGCCCGGCGGTGGAGTGGGGGCCGTCCGGCCAACTGACCGTCCAGCCTGCTCCGGACGGGCCGATCGTCGCGACCCTCGTCGAGGTATGGACGTCCAGGCCGTCGGCCAGCCGGGCGCCCAACTGGCGCATCCCGCCGCGTACGGCGTATCGGGGGTGACCGTCCTCGCTGGTGAAGCCCCGGCACCATACATGTGCCGTTCCCTCGGCCACCCATCGCCCGACCTGCTCTTGGAAGGCGTCGCTCCGGGTCGTGAAGAACTGGGCGCCGTGGTCGGCCCGACGGCCTTCGGCCAGGTCCCGGGTGGCCAGCCGGCCCCCGGCGTACCGCCCCTTGTCCACGACGGTCACCTCGTGGCCGGCTCCGGCGATGCGCCCGGCCGCGGTGAGCCCCGCCATACCCGCCCCCACCACGATCACCCTCACAGACGCCAACCTATCGGGGCCTCGTTCATCCCGTGCGCGCTCGGAGTTGGTCGTCACCTGACCCCGGGATCACGGCCTCCGGAGTGGCCGCTGAGAGGCTGGCATCACAGGTTGGGCCAAACCGTCCCGGCCGTCGCGAGAGGCCCCGAGGGTGTGTCCTCGGGGCCTCCCGAAGTGCGACCGGTCAGGTCGCGACGGGTGGGTTCAGCTCGCGGGCCTGGGACCTCAGTCGTCGCCGTTGGCGATGGTGAGCTCGTGCAGCGAGTTCTCGTTGTCGTTGACGTAGAAGACCGTCGTTGCCTGCCGGTCAGTGCGGGCCGGATCGATGGCCAGACCGAACAGGGCCCCGGCCGGCTGGTTGGGGGCCAGGTCCCGTACGCCGAGGACCTTCCCGGCGGTGCTCAGGTCGATGATGTCATTGTTGTTGGCCCCGTTTACCACCAGCAGATGGCCCGTCGCCGGATCCTGGACGATGCCCTGGGGAGCGTCGAGCGGGCCACCCCGGAGGACCACCTGAGCGGTGGCCGGGCCGGTGGCGACGGAAGCATGGGGAATGGCGTAGACGGTGTTGTCGGCGTCGTCAGCCACATAGAGGGTGTCGGTCGTGGCGTCATAGGCCTGGCCCTGCGGGCCTCGCACCGTGGGGACCGAGGCGGTCGGGCCGCCGGCCGGGAGCGTGGCGAGCAGGGCGTAAGTGGCGTTGGTCGGCTGACCGTTGGGCGTGCCGCCCGGGTTGGGGTCTAGACGCCAAACCGTTCCGGCGTCGGGGCCGGTGCCGGCGTCGGGCCAATAGAAGGAGACCTTGCCGGCGGAGTTCTTCCCGTACTCCTGACCCCAGGTCCCGGCGAAGAAGCCGTGGCCGGTGGTGGCGGCGTCGAAGGTGGCGGCTACCTGGCCGCTCGTCCCGATGATCGCGACGTTGCCGCCGGACCCGTCGTTGGTTCCGCTCGGCCCGACCGGGCCGAGGTCGCCGGTCCAGAGGAAGCCCTTCGGATTGAAGCTGAGCGAGTCGACCCCGTCGAGCGTCGCCGAGTGGGACCAGTCCGACACCGCGCCGGTGGCCGGGTCGATCTGCACGATGGACTGGCCGGCTCCGCCGGGATTGGCATAGTTGCCGAAGTCCCCCACGAGCACATCGCCCTTGACGAGGGTGCCGGCGGTGACCGGGACCACGGCCACGCCGTAGGGGTTGAGGCCCCCGGTGGCCGGGTCGATGGTCGAGGCGACGAATCGATCCGACACGTTGGACAGTCGGCCGAGCTCGGCGTGGTACGGGTGGTCACCCTGGTCGGCGACGGCGCCGTGGGCGGCCGGTGTCAGCAGGGCTACCCCGAGGGCGGCCGCTCCGGCGAGGGTCAGGTGGGCGGCTCGGCGTCGGCGGGCGGGCAGGTAGCGGCGGTGGGCGGGCATCGGACCTCCGGTTTGGGGGCGGTGGGCCGGCTGCATATACGTCTGCTCCGTCCGATCGGATTGCACTGCTCCTGACAGCACTCGCGGAGGCCGACGCTTTGGTCCACTCCAGGTGTATGAGGCGGCCGATCTTTAGGTCCAAGGCGGCCTGTACCTGCGGGGCCCGCTGATCGACGAACTTATCGACGGGCTCCACACCATTCTGGTCCCTGTAGTACACCGCCCTCATGCCCGCCATCAGACGGAGTCTGACTCCGGCCCTCGCCGAGGGAGATCGACCACTGCGCCTCCCCTTGTATCCACCCCCTTGCGCCGCCGAACCGGCTTCGGTTCGACAGAGGCGGGGGCTCGAGCGGTATCGACGGGCGGGTGAGCGAATGTTCTGTCACGGCGGTCCGCGGGTGCGGCGGTCAACGTCGAAGCGTGGCGTATGGGATGCCCAGGCGGTCGCAGCAGCGGCGTATACCAGGGCTGTCATCGCGGCTCGATACCAGAACGCGACCGTCAAGAGCCTCGGCGGCAGCGACCACCTCAGCGCCGAGAGTGGATAGCCCGGACTCCTCAGAGATCAAGACCCCCATTCGCCACGCCAAGTCGCGCATGGGCACGACCTGGAAGTCGGCCGGAAGTTTGACCAGCGCGGCGACCAGAGCCTGGCGCTCGAGGAGGTTGAGATCTCCTACCAAGGCGCCGGTACTGGCCCGTGCCGCGCTCTTGCACAGCCTGGCGTACCACAGGTTGGTCGTGGCCAGTCCTTCGCCTCGTACCGATTGCTGGAGCGCCCGATCGGGGCGGGTCATCCAGTCCCGCAGGAGATGGTCATCGAGAATGACGGTCAACGACTGATCAGGTCAGGGTCCTCCTCCGCTGCAACCGCTTCGTAGTGGGTCTCGGCGGGAAGGATCTCGTCGAGTAACCGGGCCGCGTGTCCCTCCGGCACGGTCAGAACACCGAAACCAAGATCCAGAACGTCGACACGCCCTCCCTGATCGAGACGCCATCGATGGCGTACCGCGGCTGGAAGAGACATCTGTCCCGACGAGGACACCTTGAACGATTCGACCCTCGCCACTCATACCTCCACTTGGTAGGCGGCTGATATCACCAAGTATAACTAAGCGGAAGCAGACACTTGTCGCCCAGTAACGAGGCTCTACCGGAACGCTTCAACTTCAAGGTCCGACGTGGAGCCGGAACGGCCCGGCCCATTCAGCCGCTGGACAAACTGGGGTAAGTCTTCTAATCGCGCTCAGGTGACCCTGAGTGTCCGCTCGCTACCGGTGTGCCCGTGTCCTCGCGCGTCCTATGCGTGTCCTGGCGCGACCAGAGCCCTCCAGAGGAGGGCTCTGAACTGCACTTTTGTCGCTGTGAATGAGTGGAGGTGGCGGGAATCGAACCCGCGTCCTTCGATGCCTCAACGGGCCTTCTCCGAGCGCATCCGGTGATCTGATCTCGGGCCCTCCACTCGCCACCGGCATCGGCGGAGGGCCCCAGTCGACGAAGATGTCCCCGCCGGCCTGTCGACAGGACCGCCGGGTGAGCCCTACTGGATGACGTCCGCTACCGACCCGCAGGGCTGGAGCCGGGCGAACGGGCTACTTGTTAAGCAGCCAGCGCAAGCTGAGGCTTGGCGTTTGTTTATAGGTTCCGGCTCTTTAACGTGGTTCCGGAGACCACGGCTCGCTTCTCCCGTATCAACGACCAAAGTCGAAGCCAGTCACCCCCTTGTCAAGGTTCAACGATTCCAGTGTACCGGCATCAACCCGGCGCCCGGCAGGAGGGCGGGGCGCCGGCCGAGACAGGGGTCAGCGG
>JAGWSF010000133.1 GCA_028876385.1 Acidobacteriota bacterium
GATCGGTGTGCCTCGTGTTGGCTTCAGCCCATTACGACGAATCCGACTACATTCGGGACTGGCATGAGTATGTCGCGGCCGTCAACGCTCCCTCGGCTGGAGCGATGGCGTGAGGCCCTTCCCGTTCGTGGTGGGTTGCGGGCGGTCCGGAACCACCCTGTTAACTGTGATGCTGGATTCGCACCCGGAGTTGGCGATCCCTGGTGAAACAGCAGGCTTCATGCTGCGTTTCTGTCTGCGCCACGAGAACTTCGGTAGTCTTGCCGACCCTCACTCCCGGCCGGACGGACTGCTTTCCCCGGAGCCTCCCCATCGATTCGACCGAGGGGAGGTGCTCGCGATGCTCGATGAGCTCAGTGAGTCACACCGGTTCCGCCGCTGGGGTGTCGACCCCGAACTGGTGGTTACCGAAGTGCTCGTCACCGAGGCGTCCACGCGACCGGAGGTGATGAGGGCTGTTTACCACGTCTACGCGCGTCTGCAGGGAAAGGAACTCTGTGGGGACAAGACCCCTGATCACGTCCTGCACATGCCGCGCATAGCCGAACTGTTCCCGGAGGCCCGATTCATCCACCTGATTCGCGACGGGCGCGACGTGGCGCTCGCGATGCGGGACACGTCCTGGGCTCCGAAGACCGCGGACGAGGCAGCCCGTCACTGGGTCCAGCGAGTCGGGCGGGGCCGAGAGGACGCTACCAACCTCGGGTCCGAGCGGTACTTGGAGGTCCGCTACGAGGACCTTGTCCTCAACCCCGGGCCGGTCCTAGAGCGCGCCTGCGCGTTTCTCGGTATTGATTTTCATCCCGCGATGCTCGACTACACGTCGGCTGCTGATCGCCAGTTGCAGATGAGCCCGGCTCCCGAGGAGGATGCGAGCCTTCGTCGCACTGTCACACCGGGACTGCGTGACTGGCGTACCCAGATGGCGCCCGAGGACGTTGCCGAGTTCGAGCGGGTCGCTGGGACCCTCCTTTTCGAGCTGGACTATCCCGTCACCACTCGAATCTGACCGAACCTCGTGGGGGCGGTCGGGCGCCGCGCGGTCATTACCGCGTCCGCCAGTTTCCCGGGGCGGTGGGTGGTCGACGACTAGCGGCGTGAGACGGCCGCCCCGGCATGGCCTAGCTGATCGGAGCTGACTAGGCGTCCCTTGAGTTTGGTGGCCCACCGCTCGTTCAACAACGCCACGTTCTGGGTGTAGCCGGAAAAACGTTCGTTTCCTGACTGTGACTCGAGGTGGAACAGCACGGACTTGGGCTGATACCAGACCATCTTTCGGTGCTCCTGAACGAGGAGGCAGAGGTCCACGTCTTCGTTGCCGTTCCAGTATCCCTCGTAGTAGCCCCCCACCGCCTCGAAGACGTCCTTGCGGATGGCGAGGGCGGCACCGGTCACTGCGGTAACCGGACCGGGTTCCAGCGCAGGTGGGAAGTCCGCCGGATTCAGGCGATGACGGTGAGACCCGTGGAACACCCCGTCGGGACCAGTGCCGACATCGACGCCGGCGTGCTGGAGGGTCCCGTCGGCGTAGAGAAGACGAGCTCCTACGATCCCGACTGCGGACTTGGAAAATGGTTCTACGAGAGCTGGTAGCCACCCGGGGGTGGCCAGGGTGTCGTTGTTCAGGAAGAGGATGATGTCGTGACGGGCGGCGGCGGCACCCTGGTTGCAGGCCCGTGAGAACCCGAGGTTCTCCTCGTTCCGTATCAGTCGGAACTCAGCGGGACCAGGAAACGTGATCTGATCCGTTCCGTCTGACGATCCGTTGTCCACGAGTATGAGTTCGTAGTCGTGGGGATCGGTGTGGGCGGCCAGGCTCGCCAGGCAGTCTCGTGTCAGGTCGATCCGGTTGAAGCACGGGATGACGATGCTCACGGGGAGCCTAACGCCCCGCGGGCGTGACGTCCTGGCAGTTGCCTCGACTCGGGACAGAGTGGTCAGCAGATCAGGGCAGATTTGGGCGGTCTCTTGCCGGATTATCTCAAGTTGGACCGGAGCGGCGAGGAGGCAGGCCGTGTGGAAGGCGGCATCGGCGTCCGGGTCCCCGAAGAGCTGCCGGGTGATAGCTGCCGCCCGGGCTCGTGGCACCGCGTCAAGCCCGGTCCGGGCCATGGCCAGCAGGGGACACGCGAAGGCGTGGCCAGCTTGACGCAGGCGCGCCGACCAGACCATGGCCCGCTCGAGTCCAAGGCGCGGTGCCAAAGTGGTGGCCGTAGCCAGCACCGACTTGGGGTCCACGCCGGTGTTGAAGCAAGCCTCGAGGGCGGCGTCGGCGGCGTCTGGCTGGATCTGCAGCAACTGGGCCAGGAAGTAGACCACCCGTTCGGATGGGATGGCACGGGCCAACTCGTCGAGCGGTCTCCCGGCCTGGTGCATGTAGTCGATCAGGGACCCGAGATGAGTATCGAGGACGCCTGCGTCGTTGAGGCTCCCGAGCAGCGCGTCGACCGCCTCGCTCAGGCGATTGAGGGCGACCAGTGCCTGTGCTCGCTGGGCGCCCACGGTACCAGCCGAGACGCCGAATCCGTCTTCGTCGTCGACCCCGGGCTGGACCCGCCCGAGAGTATCGAGGGCGACCTCCCACTGCCCCATCGCCAGGCGGACGGTCGATTCGAAGGCGTTGGCGGTGTTGGGGTTGGCGTTCTCGGCGCGCAGGCGGCCACACCACTCCAGAGCCTCGCCTGGTCGCCCGAGTGCGAGGGTGCAGTCGATGGCGGTCCGCACGGCTAGGCGCCGGGTGATCTCGTTGTTGGTCACATCCAGGCCCTCAATGGCCCGAGCCAGGCCCTCCTCGGGGCGCCCGGCCAGCATCAGGGAGCGGGCGAGTGAGGTGAGGGAGTAGCCGCGGTCCCAGCTGGCCTGGTCGTCTACCTCGGCCTGCGCAACTCTCAGGTTACGTTCGGCCTTGTTGCGGCTACGCATGGCCTCGTCGAGATAGCCCGTATGGCGGATCCACACCGAGTCGGGCATGTCACGCTGCCGGATCGGGGCATGTGTTCCCCGCTGGGCTACCTGCTCGTGGAGGCGTCCGGTCCACTCGCACCGGGCCCGGCGAAAGATGCGGCTGGCGTGGTGCACGAAGCTCGACCCGACTCCCACGCCCGTGAGATTGTCGATGCGCACCGAGAAGGCGTCAACCTCGGCCGGGGTGCCAGCGAGGAGGCTTCGTAGCGTGATCGGATCTGCCTGAAGTGTCTCGTCGGCATCTACCCATACGATCCATTCTCCGTGGCAGTGCTCGAGGGCAGCGTTCCGGGCACGGGAGAAATCGTCGTCCCAAAAGCCGTCGAATACGACAGCACCGGCCTCGGTGGCCAGTTCGACGGTACGGTCGGTAGAGCCGGTGTCGTACACGACGATCTCGTCGACGATGCCCTGCAGCGAAGCCAGGCAGCTCGGGAGATTCTCCTCCTCGTCTTTGGTTATAAGGCAGGCAGAGATGTTCCTGAGACCAGGTTCGACGTCTCCGTGCTTGGCGAGGAAGTGGCTTCGGTTGGATTCCTGCTCGGTGTACCAGTTGAGCCCGTTGGCGTCGAAAGTCTTGTGACCGTCGTGGTGCACGAACGAGTCATGGCACACATACAACTTGCGACCCGACTTGATGAGCTTCTGGCACAGGTCGTCGTCCTCGAAGCCGCCGATCCCGTAGGCCTCGTCGAAACCACCGACGTCGTTGAAGGCCTGGGTGTTCACGGCCACGCAGAAGCCGACCAGCCGATTGGTCTCTGATATCTGCCCACGATGCGCCTGAGACCAGGCCCGGGCGAATCTCTTCATCTCCGCCGAATTGATGTAGTTGGCTCCCTCGATCACCTGGGCGCCCGAAACGAAGTTGGATCGAGGGCCGGCGGCCCCCGCATCGGGTTGCTCGAGGGCGGCCACTAGAGGATCGATCCACTTGCCGGACAGGAGGGTGTCGTTGTTGAGGAATATGAGGACGTTCTCGGTGGCGACGGCTGCTCCGTCGTTGCAACCTCCGGCGAAACCCCTGTTTTCCGGGTTGGAGACCACCCGAAGCCACGGATACCTCCGCAGTCCGGTCGCGGTCTCGTCCTCGGATCCGTTGTCCACGACGATCACCTGGTCTCGCACCCCGAGGGTGGGACGCAGCGAGTCGAGACACGCCTTGGTCGAGTCCCAGGCGTTCCACGCCAGGATGATTATGGATACCGGTTGCCTCGCCATCTTCTTGGTCTTCGGGAATTGCACGGCTCGCCTTGAGCGACCCTGGGCAGACCGGTCGGTCTGCGCCATTATGTAGGAGCAACAAGTCCTCTCACCGGGGTTCCTGTGACGTTTGTCACATCAACTCGGGAAGTTCCGGTGTCGAGGAATTCTGTGCCGGCCACCATCGTAAGGCGGTGTCGGACACACGCTTCACCCAACCCAGGGCACCGAAGGAGTCGTGGCCCGTGTCAAGGAGGACCGGATGTCTTCTCTCGTAGTCAACAGCAACCTCACAGCGCTCAACGCTTACAACAACGTCAACTCGACGGACATGGCCATGAGCAAGGCCATCTCCCAGCTGTCGTCGGGTCTGCAGATTCAGACGGCTGCCGACAACCCTGCCGGGTACGTCGTGGCCCAGGGCCTGCAGTCGCAGTCCAACGGTTACACCCAGGCCATCAGCAACGCCCAGAACGGCGTTTCCCTGATCCAGACCGCCAGCGGGGCGCTGAACCAGATCACTTCGATCCTTCAGACCATGAACTCCCTGGCCCTGAGCTCCGCCAACGGCGCCACCAACGACAAGAACTCGTTGAACGCCAACAACCAGGAGTTCCAGGCTCTGGCCAATCAGATTGACCAGATCGCCAACACCACCTCGTTCGGGACGACCAACCTGCTGGACGGAACCTTCTCCAACCAGACCCTCCAGGTCGGTGCCTTCGACAACACCTCCAACCAGCTGACCCTCAGCATCAGCGGCGCCTCGACGGGTGCTCTGGCCGTCTCGGGTCTGAGCGTGGCTTCGGCCGCCTCGGCAGCTGCGGCGGTGGCGTCGGTCCAAGCCGCGATCAACTCGGTGGCGTCGATCGAAGCCAACGTGGGTGCGACCCAGAACCAGCTGAACGCCATCGTGGCCAACCTGACCGTCGGCCAGCAGAACCTGCAGGCCGCCTACTCGGGTCTGGTGGACGTCAACTTCGCCCAGGCGACGACCACCTACAGCACGGACCAAATCCTCATGCAGTCCGGCGTGGCCATGCTGAGCCAAGCTCAGCAGAGCCCGTCTCTGGTCCTCAAGCTCCTCCAGTAAGAGCCCAAACGGAAATGACGTCGTCACCGGCCCCGAGGTCTTCCGATCTCGGGGCCGGCGTCGATGAGGCGCTCCTCCAACCCGCTTCTCTCCGCTAAGGACCACCATGTCCACTTCTGGCAGCACCCTCGGGACCAACGGGCTTCTTCCGTCGGTCGTCTCTTACGGCCTGGTCTCCGGTATCAACACGTCGAGCATCATCCAGGCCGAGCTGCAGCCGTTCCAGATCCCGATCACCAACCTGCAGTCCGAGCAGTCGACCATTTCGTCGAACGTTTCGAACTATCAGCAGATCAACTCCGACGTCCTCGCTCTGAAGGGCATTACGGACACGCTGGCCCAGGCCAGCGGTTGGCAGGCTCGCACCGCCAGCTCCTCGAACAGCACGGTCGCGACGGCCACCGCCGCCTCCGGCACGCCCACCGGATCGGTGCAGTTCACCGTTCAGCAGCTGGCCACGGCCAACTCTCTGGTCTCGAGCGGGACGGCTAGCTCCACCTCTCAGGTCGTCACCTCCAAGTCCGACATCCTCCTGTCCGAGGGCGGGGGTCAGATCGGCTTCGCCACCCTGGCCAACGGCAGCGGCGTGACCCTCGGGGCCCATACCTTCCAGGTGACCCAGGCCTCCCAGGCGGCTTCCCTGTCGGGGAACGCCAGCCTGGCGTCGGCCACGAGCGGGATCAACATCACCACCGGGACCAACGACACGCTGGCCGTGTCGGTGAACGGCACCGCCTACAACTTGACGTTGGGGGCGTCGCCGACTGGCGGCTACAGCGGTTCGGGCCTACTCAGCGCCGTCAAGTCGGCTATCCAGGGCGCCGGCGCATCGTCGGTGCTGCAGGCCGGCTACGACGGCAATGGCAACCTGGTCCTGTCCACCGTCAACCAGGGCTCCACCCAGTCCCTGCAGATCACCGGCGGCACCGCCCTCGCCACGCTGGGCCTGGCTGCCGGATCGTCCACCGGCTCGGACGCCATCGTCAACGTCGACGGCACCGCCAACACCATCTCGACGGTGGTGCCCGGTGGGCCGGTCACCTTGAACGGGGCCAGCGGAGCCACCTTCACCGCCACCATCGCACCGACCAGCTCGCAGCAGTACGTCAACAGCTCGATCATCGCCTCCGGGTCGGTAACCGCCACCGACGTCTCCACCGGCAGCGGGTCGCTGTCGGACGTGGTGTCGGCCATCAACGGCTCAGGAACCGGCATGGTGGCGTCCGCCGTGCAGACGGGCACCAACCAGTATGTGCTCCAGGTGTCCTCATCGACCACCGGAACAGCCGGAAGCCTGTCGGTCGACCCGAGCGCCTTCAGTTCCTCGTCCCTTGGCTCTCTCCGCACGGCGGTGGCCGCCCAGAACGCCCAAATCCAGATCGGCGGCTCGTCGGGCTACACGGTGTCGTCTCAGAACGACACCTTCACGGGCCTGATACCGGGCCTGACGGTCAATGTGGCGCAGACCAGCACCAACCCGGTGACCGTCACCGTGGGCCGCGACGCTTCATCTATCGCCGGCTCGGTGCAGTCCATGGTCAACGACGCCAATACCCTCCTGTCGGACCTTCAGACCTACGCCGGTTACAACGCGACGACCAAGAAGGCCGGCCCTCTCATGGGCTCGGCCGTGCTCGAAGGCCTTACATCGTCGGTTCTGTCGGCCTTCGCCTCGGCGGTGGGATCATCCAATCTCGGTAGTGCGGCCAATGTGGGCATCAAGATCAGCAACGGTCAGATCACCTTCGACCAGGCCGCGTTCGAGACGGCGTTCAACACCAATCCCTCGCAGGTCCAGGCACTGTTCAACCAGGGGGGTACCTTCAGTCCCTCGTCCCCCTCGTACGCCGGGCAGGTGTCCTTCTCATATGCCACCGCCGCCACGCGGGCCGGTACCTACGCCATCAACGTCAGTCACAGCGCCAGTCAGGCGGTGACGACCGGCTCGGCCCTGGCCGGCGGAACCGTGGGGGCCGGAGAGACACTCACCGTCGGCCTCGGCTCGGCCAGCGCCACCTTCACGACGACCACGGGGCAGTCCCTGACGTCAATCGCCAACGGGCTGAACTCGGCCTTCGCATCCCAGGGCATGGCGCTGACCGCCCAGATCGTGGGAGGTACCCAGCTCCAACTGATCTCGACCCAGTACGGGTCGGGGACCAGCTTCACGGTGGGCACCACCAGCACGGCCGCCGGGACGCTAGGCCTCACCGGAGGCTCGTCGTCGGCGACCTTCACCGGCACCGATGTCGCCGGCACCATCAACGGGGTGGCGGCCACCGGTGTCGGTCAAGCACTTTCGGCCCCCGTCTCGGACCCCAACCTGGGCGGCCTCTCGGTAGTCGTGGGCGCATCTGGAATCACCAGCTCCACCAACCTCGGGTCCTTGACCTACACCCCCGGTCTGGCTCAGGTGCTGTCCAACATCAGCACCCAGATGTCCGACCCGGCGACCGGCGAGATCACCCAGACGGTCAACGGGCTGCAGAACCAGAAGAACACCCTCAGCCCTCAGATCCAGATGTACCAGCAGCTCCTGAACCAGGAGCAACAGATGCTCCTCAACAAGTACGCCAACATGGAGGCGACCATCGGGACGCTGAAGAACCAGTCGTCGGCGTTGGCCGGTGAGCTGGCCACCATCAAGTCGAACGGTCCGTAGCCGACTGCTCTCACGGACGCGCCCGGTGGACCCCACGGTCCCCCGGGCGCTTCGACGCGCCCGCCGCCGGGACCGCCTGATCGGACGGTCGACAGGCGGTGAGGGGGCCCTGACCGGCTTTGCGGGCCGCTCAAGTCGAATGTCCCAATGCCGATGCATTGAGCGGACATAGGAGGTAAGCCCCCGAAGTCCACTAACGCGGTGCGCCGAACTACCGGCGCGGCGAGAAGGAGGCGGCTGGGACATCATGGCAAGCGATGCGCACAGAGCCGAGGAGATGAGGGTCCGCTATCTCACGGAGGCCATCGAGACGTCCACGCCGGCCAGCCGACTGACGATGCTCTTCGACGCCCTGCAGATGGACCTGGCTCGCGCCGGGCGGTCCATGGACACCGAACCCCGCGATATCAAGTTGATCAGCGATCTGCTGATTCACGCCCAGGACATCCTGATGGCCCTGCGCGAGACCATCGACGTCTCGGTTTGGGAGCCGGCCGCCCGTCTACAGGCCCTCTACGACCACCTGTACACGGAACTGGTCAAAGCCAACCTGGAGAAGGACCGGGCCCGGGTGACGGCGGTGGCCGAGCATGTGGCCCAGCTCGGTGCCGCCTGGCACGAAGCGGCCATCCGCAGCGAGTCGGTCCCCGAAGTGTCCGGAGCCAAGTGACCGGCGGCCGACCCACCTGGGCCGAAGTGCTCGACGCCATGGAGCGACGGTTGGAGAAAGCCCAACGGATCGCCGCTGGCGAGCCCGACGTGTACCTCGACCATTTCGCCCTCCCCGACGGACTGGGACCCCTCCCTGCGGCGCTGGCGCGCCGGGCCGAGGCCCTCCTGGAGGCCACCACGCAGGCCGAGAAGCTGATCGAGACCGACATGGCCGCCGTGGCTGACCGGCTGAGGATCACCGCCGGAGCGACCCGCCCCACCGCCCTGGTGCGAGCCGACGATCGGCCCGCCCCCCGCTACTTCGACCGAAGCGTCTGAACTCGCCCGCAAGCCACCCTAAGCCCACCGTCGCCCGCTGGGCCCCCTGGGAGCCCCTCTCGCGCCCGCCGAGGGTGGCTGGCGCCCTCTGGGGCCTGCCGAGGGGTGGCTAGGGGCTCAGGGGAGCCCTGCCCGCCCGGGCACGGGCCCGCTGGCGCCGGAACGAAAGTGAGTCTGCGAACGGTAGCGAGATGACGGCCTGAATCCCGCCGTGGATTTGCTCTCGTTCGTACTTTCACCTTCGTTGGCCAAGAGCCACCCACGGCTACCTCGGCAGGCCCCCGGCCGCTGCCGCCGGCCACCCCGGCCGCTCGGCTGCTCCCGGCCACCCGAGCGACGGGGGCGGGGTCCTTCCGGCCCCGGGTGGGTCAGGGGCGGGTGGCCAGCACCGCCAGGTGGGCCTCGATCTCGCAGGTAGGGCCTGGCGCCTCGGCCGCGAAAGCGGCCAGGTCGGCTTCGAACTCCTCGGCGGTCATGTGTCCCCCACCGACGATGCCCGGCCGGGCGGCTCCCAGTCGCTCGAGCATCAGCAACCGCTCCGGGTCGCCCGGCTCGGGCCGGTGGTAGGCGGCCTGGGGCAGCACCAGCACGGGGTTGGGTACCAGCCCGGCCCGGTCGAGGATGGCGGGCAGACGTCGGCCGATCCGCCGGTCCCCCCCGTAGCTGGTCTGGCTGGCCTGCAGGGCCTTGGCGAGGCGCTCGAAGGCCAGTGACGGCGGGGGCTCGGATATGGACAGGCCGTCGTCGACGTCGACGATGCAGGCCAACCCCCCCGGAACCAGGACCCGGGTCACCTCCGACGCCGCCTGTTCCGCCTGGCTCAGGTGCTGGAACACGAACCGGGAAAAGACCATGTCGAACGATCGGTCGGGGAAAGGCAGCCGGTAGGCGTCCCCTACGGCAAACGACACCGCCGAGCCCCCAGCGCCCCCGCCGCCCGCACCGCCGCCCGGGTCAACCTCGTCGGCTATGGCCCGGGCCACGGTGAGGACCGGGAGATCGGTGTCGAGCCCCACCACCGAGCAACCAGACAGCGCGGCGATCTCCAGCGACGCCGCCCCGAACCCGCACCCGAGGTCGAGCACCCGCGCGCCGGGGCGGATGGGCAGGGAGCCGATCAGCGTCCGGCGGGGGAGGGCCGACACGATGGTCTGCACCAGCAACCACCGCCGTTCCGGCGGGGCCTGGTGGGCATGCCGGGCATAGGCCTGGTCAATGCCGACGAAACGGGCGTCGGGATCGAGGGGGACGGTCACGGCGATTCGGATGAAGTTGGCCGACTCATGGCATTGCGGAAACTACAGCGTGATCGTCCTCAAGGGCCACCCCCGGCCCGACGAAGACAGTTCCGGTTGCGCTAGGAGGGCGCAGCCGCACCTAACTCGCCTAGGACGGGCTCCAACCGAGGGAGGGTCTCGCGATTTCATTGGTCGCTGAGAGCCTCGGAGGAGTTATCCCCCCAATGAGCGGCATTACTGACATCCTGCATTTCGCGGTCGACGGCCTGACGCAGCAACAGCAGGCCATCGCCAACAACCTAGCCAACTCCGAGACGCCGGGGTTCACCGCCACCGACGTCAACTTTCAGACCAGTCTGAACAACGCGCTCAACTCGCGCGGGGGCGGTACGGCGCACATACAGGCGTCGTCCGATCCGGCTCTTCCGGCCACCAACGGTAACAACGTCAACACCGGAACCCAGCTCATCGCCGCCGAGCAGAACACGTTGCAGTACCAGGCCACGGTGGAGTTGCTCAATGCCCAGTTCCGGTTGGTTCAGGGCGCGTCCGGAGGTAGCTTCCAATGACCCTGTTCGGTGCTTTGAACATTTCCGGATCGGGCGTCGATGCCGCCCAGACCTGGATCAACACCACGGCCGGCAACATCGCCAACTCCAACGACACGGTGCCGACCAGCTCGCCGGTCTACGCCGTGCAGACGCCCTTCTTCGCGGCGGTCGGGGTTCCCGGCCAGATCGGCGACGGAGTGGCCGTCACCTCGGTGCAGCTCGGCAGCAACGCCGGAACCATCGCCTACGAGCCGAACAACCCCTTGCATGACGTCAAGGGCCAGGTCCGGATAGCGAACGTGGACCTCGGAAGCCAGATGGTCGCTCTGATCACGGCTCAAGAGGATTACCAGGCCAACGCCTCAGCCATTGCCCACGCCAAGCAGGCCTACCAATCGGCCCTCACGATAGGAAGCTGATCATGGTCATCCCCCCCATCTCCCCGATCACCTCGTTCAGTTCCGTCGGGGCTACCGGCGCCGCCGGCGCCTCGGGAGCTCCCGGTACACCCAATGCCACCGGCAGCGGCGGCGGAAACGCCTCGCAGGGTGGCTCCAACGGCGGTTTCGGCAGCGCCATCTCCAACGCCGTCAACAACCTGCAGAGCATCCAGAACAACGCATCCACGGCGGCGGCCCAGGCCGCGGCCGGTCAGGGAACCCTCGCCGACGCCATGATCGCGTCGACCCAGGCGTCACTGGCCACGCAGGTGACGACCGCGGTGACCAACAAGGCCATCGAGTCGTTCACGTCGATCATGAACATGCAGGTCTGATATGGAAGTTGTCCCTGTCAACGTGATGGACCGGGCGAAGACCGGGGCGAAGCAATTCGCCAACGGCTTCACGCCTGGTCAGAAGGCGGTGACCGTCGCCGCTGTAGTGGCTGCGCTGGTCGGCGGCTATGTGCTGTTCAACATGAGCGGCAAGCCGACCTACGCCCCGCTGTTCACCAACCTGAACGCGGCGGACGCATCCACCATCACGTCGAAGCTGTCGTCGGCCAAGATCCCCTACCAGCTGAGCAACGGAGGGACGACCATCCTCGTTCCCACCAACGACGTCAGCCAGGAGCGGATCACTCTGGCCGCCGCCGGTCTTCCCTCCGGGGGCAACGTCGGACTCTCCCTCCTCGACAAGGAGGGCATCACCACCTCGAACATGACCCAGCAGGCCGACTACCTGCGGGCCCTGCAGGGTGAGCTGTCCCAGACCATCGACTCCATCGCCGGCGTGGCGGGCAGCCAGGTGAACATCGCCATGCCGGCCAACCAGGACTTCGCTCTGGCCCAGAGCACCCCGTCGGGGGCATCGGTGCTGGTGAGCATGCAGGCCGGCCAGACGCTCTCGAGCGACGAGGTACAGGCCATCGTCCACCTCGTCGCCTCGAGCGTGCCCAACCTGCCCGCGTCGGCGGTGACCGTCGCCGACTCGACGGGGGCCCTGCTGGCCGGTCCGGGTGTGGTGGCGGCCGCCGCGGGCGGCGGGGCGTCGAGCGCCTACGACGCCTCGGTGCAGCAGAAGGTCGCCTCCTACCTCGACAGCGTGGTGGGCACGGGCAACGCCGACGTGCAGGTGAACTCCAACTTTGACTACTCGCAGGTTTCGACCACCACCAACAGCGTGGTGCTCGGCCCCAACGGCCAGCCGGTCAGCTTCTGCACCAACCAGCAGTCGTCCAATGAGACCTACACCGGCACCGGCACCCCCGCCGGGGGCACGGCCGGCACCATCACCGCCACTGCCGGGTCGACGGGCACCGGGACCTACACCAACACCTCGACCAACAACACCTGCGAGACCAGTCAGCAGACCCAGACGGTCCAGCAGGCGCCCGGCACCCTGAAGAACCAGTCGATCGCCGTCCTGCTCAACTCGACGTCGATCCCCAAGGGCACCAACCTGGCCCAGCTCCAGGCCGGTGTGGCCGCCGCCGCCGGGATCAACACCTCCCGAGGCGACCAGCTGGCCTTCAGCACCATGCCGTTCAACAACGCCGCAGCCACCCAGGCGGCGGCCGCCGCCAAGGCGGCGACGGCGGCCAGCAAGTCCAAGGCGACCAGCAGCCTCATGAAGGAAGCGGCCATGATCCTGGTGCTGGCCGTGGTCCTGTTCCTCCTCTGGCGCTCGGCCCGCAAGGCCCGCAAGAGCCCCACGGTGCTGGGCCCCGGTGAGATGGAGGCCCTGCGGGCCGCCCGTGAGCTGAACCACACCACCATCATGCCGGCCGTCCGGAGGCCCGAGATGCCTTCCCCGCCGGCTCTGGAAGCGGCCACCATCAATCGATTGATCGACAATCAGCCTGAGGACGTGGCCAGCCTGCTGCGCTCGTGGCTCCAAGACGATGCAAAGGTGAAGCACTGATGGCACCCCTGACCGGCAGCCAGCGGGCGGCCATAGTGATCGCCCAGCTCGACGACGACCGGGCGGCCAAGGTGCTGCGCTCGATGAGCGAGATCGACGTGCTGGAGATCATGAGCGCCATGGTGGGCCTGCCCGCCCTGGAACCCGATGAGGTGACCAAAGTCCTCCAGGAGTTCAACAGCCAGGCCGAGCACTTCCTGCAGGTCTCGCAAGGCGGCGTCGACGTGGCTCGCAAGCTGCTGCGGGACCGGCTCGGCGGCGACCGGGCCGAGGAGGTCCTCGTCGATCTGGTGGAGGACCGCGACACCCATCCGCTGGGCTTCCTGCAGCGCATCGACGTCCGTCAGGTGGGCAACCTCATCAGCGAGGAGCACCCCCAGACCATCGCCGTGATCCTGGCCCACCTGCCCGCCGACGCCGCCGCCCAGCTGCTCGCCGACATGGAGGAATCGGCCAAGGTCGACATCGTGCGGCGCCTGGCCACCATGCGTCGCGTCAGCCCCGTGGCCATCCGCATCGTGGCCGAGGTGCTCGAATCCGAGGCGGCCGCCCTGCTGCGCACCGGGGCCATCACCACCAGCGCGGTGGGGGGCATGACCCCCACCATCGCCATCTTGAACCTGACCGACCGGGTCACCGAGAAGCAGATACTCACCCGGCTGGAGCAGGAGGACCCCGCCCTGGCCGAATCAATCCGCAACCAGATGTTCGTCTTCGACGACCTAGCCGGCCTCGACGACCGTTCCCTGCAGCTGATACTCCGCCACGCCGTCCCCAAGGACCTGGCGGTGGCCCTCAAGGCCGGCAACGACGGCATCCGCGAGCAGTTCCTGCGCAACATGTCCGAGCGGGCGTCGGAGGACCTGCAGGAGGAGATCGAATCCCTCGGCCCCATCCGGGTGTCGCAGGTCGAGTCGGCGCAGAGCGCCATCGTGAAGATCGTCCGCGATCTCGAAGCGGCCGGGGACATCGTCCTGGCCCGGGGGGACGACGAATATGTCTAAGAACCTGCGCCGGCGGATCGTCCGCGAAGGCGAGGGGATGCCGCCCTCGAGCGCCTCCCTGCTGGTCCACCTGCCCGGCGCCGCCGACGGCGGCGAACCGGTCGGGTTCAACGACCTGCTCGCCAGTCTCCGCCGCCAAGGTTACGACGAGGGCTACCGGGTGGCACTCGAGGAGGTGGCCGCCGCCGAAGCCGCCAGCCGCTCGGTGCAGCTGCGCCGGGTCGTCGACAGCCTGGCCGCCGCCGCCGCGGCGATGGCCGAGGCCCGCCTGGAGGCCATGCAGCTGGTGGCCAACGAGGCCGCCGAGCTGGCCTACCAGCTGGCCGAGAGCTTCCTGCAGCGGGAGCTGGTCGCAGGCCCCGGCGCCATCGAAGCGGTGGCCCGGGCCATCCACCTGGTCCCCGAGGGCCACGACGTGATCGTCCGGCTCCACCCCGGCGACTCCCTCAGCCCTGAGGAGGTCCAGCCTCTGGTCCCCGAAGCCGCCGTGAAGGTGGTGGCCGACCCGCAGGTCGAGCCCGGCGGCTGCGTGGTGGTGGCCGGTCCCTGCCGGGTCGACAGCCAGCTCGGCCCCGCCCTGGAGCGGGCCCGGGAGGTCCTCGACGAGCTCTACCCGACCCTGGCCCCGACCGGCGCCCCGACCGGCGCCCCGACCCTGGCCTCGTCCGGTGTCGCTACCAGCGCCCCGACCGGCGCCGCGGTGTCGGCATGAAGGTGTTCGCCGAGGCCGCCCGGTCCCGGCTGGTGCAAGCCGTCGCCCCCAAGGCGTGGGGCCGGGTCACCCGCCTGGTCGGTTTGCGCATCGAGGTCGACGGCGTGTCGGCCGCGGTGGGCGACGCCCTGCGCATCTACCGCGCCGGCGGCGTTCTCGACGCCGAGGTGGTGGCGGTGGAAGGTTCGAGCCTGGCCTGTATGCCCCTCGGCGACCTGACCGGGGTCCGCTATGGCGACCGGGTCGAAGCCGCCGGCGGCCCGCTGTCGGTGATGGTCGGCCCGGGCCTGCTCGGTCGGGTCCTCGACGGTCTCGGCCGTCCCATCGACGGCCTTCCCTTCGACGGAGAGTGGGAGGAGGTGGGCGTCGACGGCGCCCCGCCGCACCCGCTACGGCGCGACCTCGTCGACCGCCAGCTCGGACTCGGCGTCAAGGCCCTCGACACCATGATCCCCTGCGGCCGGGGCCAGCGCCTCGGCATCTTCGCCGGCTCCGGGGTGGGCAAGTCCAGCCTGCTGTCCATGATCACCCGGGGCACCAACGCCTCGGTGGCCGTGCTGGCCCTCGTCGGCGAGCGCGGCCGGGAGGTCAACGAGTTCATCCACCACGACCTCGGTCCCGAGGGACTGGCCCGCTCGGTGGTGGTCGTGGCCACCTCCGACGAGCCGGCCATGGTCCGCATCCGGGCCGCGTTCACCGCCACCCGCATCGCCGAATGGTTCCGCGACCAGGGCCTCGACGTGGTCCTCATGATGGATTCCCTCACCCGTTTCGCCATGGCCCAGCGCGAGGTCGGCCTGTCCGCCGGAGAGCCGCCGGCCACCCGCGGCTACCCGCCGTCGGTGTTCTCCCTGCTGCCCCGCCTGCTCGAGCGGGCCGGGGCCGCCGAGACCGGGTCGATCACGGGCCTCTACACCGTGCTCGTCGACGGCGACGACATGAACGAGCCCATCGCCGACGCCGCCCGCTCCATCCTCGACGGCCACGTGGTGCTGTCGCGCCGCATGGCCACCTCCGGACACTTCCCGAGCATCGAGGTGCTCGACTCGGTGTCCCGGGTGGAGGGGGCCATCACCAACCCCGCCCAGCGGGAACTGACCAACGAGATGCGCCGGCTGCTGGCTGCCTACCGCGACACCAAGGACCTGATCGAGATCGGAGCCTACGTGCCCGGCGCCAACCCGCTGGTCGACCGGGCGGTGGCCATCAAGCCGCAACTCGACGCCTTCCTGCGCCAGGACAAGCACCGCATCGTCCCCGCCGACGAGTCGTGGTCCCTGCTCGCCGAAACCCTCGGCGCCGCCGCCCCGGCGATCGGGACCGTCCCCTCCGCCCTCCCGCTGCCCGCCGCCCACGTCCCGGCCCACGCCGCCAACGTCCCGGCCCCCGCCACCCTCGCCGCCCTACCTGCTCCCGCTGGAGGTGTCGCCGCATGAAACGCTACGTGTTCAGCCTCCACTCGGCCCTGCGGGCCCGTCGGGCCCAGGAGGAACTGGCCCGCCAGCAGATGGCCGAGGTCAACCACCGGCTCCACCAGGCTCACGTCGCCCTGGACGCCGCCCGCGGTGCCTACCGGGCGGTGGCCATCTCGGTGGTGCCGACCGACCGCCAGTCGTTCGTGTCGGCCCGGGCCCACGAGGACCGCATGGCCGACGCCGTGGAGCGGGCCGAGCGGGCCATCCGGGACATCGAGGTGGAAGCCGAGTCGCGCTACTCGGTCTGGGTGGAGGCGGCCAAGCGGGTGCGTTCCCTCGAGCGCCTCGACGACCGCCGCCGGGCCGAATGGGAGGTCGAGGCCCGCCGCGACGAGGCCCTCGCCGTGGATGACGTGGTGGCCAGCCGCTGGTCGCTGCGGTCCCGTTCCGGAGAACGGTCATGAGCGACATGATGGCCTCCGTGAGCGGGGTGCGGGCCCTCGCCGATCAGCTGGCGTCGCTCGGCCCGGCCCTGTCGTCGGCCGCCCCGTCGGGCAACTTCGGCGCCGTCCTCTCCCAGATCAGCTCCCAGATGAACGCCATCGAGGGACGCACCCCGGCCGCCGCCGCGGCCACCACCACGGCGTCGCTCGGCGCCGGGGGCTACACCGGCGGGTACGCCGGCGGCCAGGTCGCCTCGGCCGGGTCCAGCCCGTACGGCGCGCCGGTCTCCTACGGCGGTTCGGCCGGCCAGGCGGTGGTCGCCGACGCCCAGCAGTATCTCGGCGTCCCCTACCAGTGGGGCAGCAACGATCCGTCCACCGGCCTCGACTGCTCCGGCCTGGTGCAGCGGGTCTACTCCGACCTGGGGATGTCCCTGCCCCGCACCAGCGAGGAGCAGGCCACCGTCGGCACCCCGGTGTCCAGCCTGGCCCAGGCCCAGCCCGGCGATCTGGTCTTCTTCGGCGGTAACGGCTACGACGGGACCCCGTCGAGCCCCGGCCATGTGGGCATCTACATCGGCAACGGCATGATGATCGACGCCCCCCGCCCGGGGACCGCGGTCCAGGTCGACCCCGTCGCCAACCCGGTGGCCATCCGCCGGGTCCTGCCCACCATCTCGGCCGTGCCGGCGTCGTCGGCCTACCCGCTGAGCGGGACCGGCGCCACGGCCACCGCGAGCTACGCCCCCTCGGGCACCACCAGCGCGGGTATGGATTCCCTCGGGGTGCCCGCCAACCTGCAGCCCCTGTTCGCCTCGGCCGCCGCCCGCTACGGGGTCGACCCGCTGCTGCTGGCCTCGGTGGCCAAGCAGGAGTCCGGGTTCCAGACCGACGCGGTGAGCGGCGCCGGCGCCCAGGGCGTCATGCAGTTGATGCCGGGGACCGCCGCCGGCCTCGGCGTGTCGCCGTTCGATCCGGCCCAGGCCATCGACGGCGCCGCCCAGCTGCTGTCGGGGTACCTGCAGACCTACGGGGGGTCGGTCCCGCTGGCCCTGGCCGCCTACAACGCCGGTCCCGGGGCGGTGTCGCAGTACGGGGGCATACCCCCCTACGCCGAGACCCAGAACTACGTGTCCAACATCACCTCGATGCTGGCTTCGGCCTCGGCGGTGGTCCAGTGAGCGCGGTGGTGAGCGAGGCGTCGGCGTTGCTGGCCTCCATCTCCGCCCCCCCGGCACCGGCCCCGGCCAACGACGCCAACCCCGGTGGTTTCGCCGCCCAACTCGACTCGCTCACGGCCGCCGCGACCAAAGACCGCCAGGACAAAGCAGCAGCCGCTTCGACCGACCAGTCCGGCTCCACCGGCCCGTCGTCGACCACCGATCCCGCCACCCTCACCACCGCCGCGCTCAACGGAGCCGCGGCCGCCGCTCCGCCCCCCGCCCCGGCCCCGGCGTCAGGCTCGGGCTCGGGCGCTGGCTCGAGCTCGGCGTCGGTGGGTTCCATCGGGGCCACCGGCCCGTCCTCGGCGTCATCGGCGTCAGGCTCGTCGTCCGGCGCCCCTGCGTCCTCGTCTGGCGCCACGTCCTCCACCGGCCCTGCGTCCTCCACCGGCCCCGCGTCCTCCACCGGCTCTGCGTCCGCTCCCGGCCCTGCGTCCTCTTCCGGCGGCGCATCCTCTTCCGGCTCGGCCGGTGCCGGCCCGTCCTCGGCTGCCGCCCCCGGGTCCACCCCAGGCGCTGGCGCGGCCGCCGCCGGGGCCACCGGCTCCAATCAGGGTCCGGCCCATCAGGGCCCCTTCGCCTCGCTGCTGTCCCTTGTCGGATCGAACGGCCCGGCTTCGGGATCGAACGGCCCCGCCGGTTCTGCCCCATCGGGCCCGGCCGCGCCGGGGGCCCCCGGCACCGGCACCGCGCCGGCGGGCGCTCCGTCGCACCCGGTCCCCCCGCTGGGAGTATCGGACGGCCAGGCCCCGACCACCGCGCCGACCACTGCTGGCTCTGGCAACTCGACCGGGTCCGCACCCGCCGGCTCCCCCACCGGAGCGGCAGGGACGGCAGGCTCGCCCGGTCCCACCTCGGCCAGCCCCACCTCGGCGGCGAACGGCTCGAGCGGCTCGCTGTCGCCCGCCGCGGCGGCGGCCGCCGGCCTCGGCCTGACGTCCTCCTCCGCCGGATCCGCATCGGCCGGCCGGGCCGCCCCTAACGGGTCCTCGTCGGCCGCCGGCAGGACGGTCATGTCCGCCGGGTCTTCTGGCGGATCGAGCGCCGCCGGCTCAGCCTCCCCCGGCTCGGCCATTCCCGGCGCCCCTGGTTCGGCCACCGCCGGCATCCCCGGCTCCGGCCTCCCCGGTTCCGGCTCCGGCATCCCCGGCTCCGGCCTCCCCGGTTCCGGCTCCGGCTCGGCCACCCCCGGTACCCCCGGCTCGGCTACCACCGCATCCGGCACTCCCGGCTCCGGCACGCCCGGCGCCACCGGTGCCCTCCCCGTATCGGGGTCCGGCCCGGCCGGACCGGCCGCCTCGGCCCCGGCCGCCTCGGCCCTGGCGCCTCTGGCCGGCTCCCACTCCGGGACCCCCCACGCCGGCATCGCCACTCCCGGGGCCAACGCCGCGGCCAACGCCGCCGCCAACGCTCCGGCCGGCCACGGTGGCACCGCCCCGTCCGGTGCGCCCACCGGGGCGGCCGCTGC
>JAGWSF010000134.1 GCA_028876385.1 Acidobacteriota bacterium
CCCAGGCCGCGCCCCCCGCGGCGGCCGAGGCGGCGGCCGCCACCCAGGCCCAAGGGGACGATCCGGCGGCCGCCGGGCCGCCCGAATCAGCCTCAGAGGCCGAACACCGCGGCATCGAGCCGGGCCAGGCGCCCGGCGCCTGACCGCCCCACCTCATACCGACCTCACGTCGCGTCGACCGAGCCCGGATGGTTGGGGTCCCGCCCGTCGACTCGGCCCGGCCCGCCGGGCCCGGTGCCGCTCGGCGGCGGAGAGGGTTCAGGTCGAGGCGTGGCGGTCCAGGAAGGAGTACACGTCGGTCAGCTCCACTCCGGGGTGGGGGCTGAACACCACGGTGTCGGTGGGCAGCCCGGACACGAAATGGCTGTGGTCCTTGGCCGACGGCCACGCCGTCCCCTCCCACCGGGCGACGGCATCGGGGGGCGGCTGCCTGCAGCACGACGGGTCCGGGCAGGTCGAAACCGCCCGACGCGCCGTTTCGGAGCCGCGGAACCAGTGCGCCGAGGCTTGGTTGGTGCCCACCGTGATGGCCCCGCCCCGCTCCCGGTCCAGGTCCAGATGGGTCACACACCAGAAGGTGCCGGCGACGGTCTCGGTGTACTGGTAGTGCATGGCGTAGGAGTCCTCCGACTCGAAGGCCTGGCGCGAGCTCCACCACCGGCACAGCCGCTGACCCTCGATGGTCCCATCGACGTCGGAGGGTAGAAGCACCCCGTCGTTCTCGTAGGCCTTCCACAAGATGCCCTCGGCGTCGGACCGCTGGAAGTGGATGGGTATGTCGAAATGACGGGTGATCAGGTTGGTGAGGCGGTGGGCGGCCATCTCGTAGGAGATGTAGAAGGATTCGCTCAGGTCCTCGACCGAGATGTCCTCCCGGGCCCGGGCCTCACCGAGCAGCGACACCACGGCCCGCTCGGGGGACAGGAGGGCGCCGGCGAAGTAGTTGGCCTCGACCCGCTGGCGGACGTACCCCTCGAAGTCGGCCGGGTCGGAATGGCCGAGGGCGAAGTGTCCGAGGGTCTGGGCGATGACCGACCGGGCCGAGCGCTGACCGCCGACGGCGTTGCGCTGGGGCACGAACACGATGCGGCGGCGAACGTCGGTGATGGAGCGGGTGGAAGGCGGGAGGTCCTGAACCCGGGAAATGGTGAAGCCGAGATGGGCGGCGGCATCGGTCAGGTGCCGCTCCGAGACGGCCCCGGGGCCGACATAGCCGATGGCGTCGAGGGTGGCGGTGGCGATCCGCTCGATCTCCTCGAAATAGTTGTCCCGCTTGCGCATCTCGTGGCGCATGGCGGCATTGGCGGCTCGGGCCCCCGCCGACGGTCGCTCACCTTCCAACTGGGCGGCTCCGGCCGGAACGGGCGGCGGCCAACCCGCCGAAGGCAACCGGGCGGCGGCGTCGCCCACCCCGACCGGAGCCGAGGCCAGGCGTCGGTAGAGCGCCACGATGTGCTCGAGGGCAGCATCGTCGAGGCGGGAGCTGGGCTTGAGGTAAGGCAGCTGCAGGGCCCGGTAGGCCGGCTCCTCCTGGATGTGGGCCAGCGCCACCTCGAGCTCGGCCCGCCGGTTGGGCGCAGCCGCCGACAGCAGGTCGGCCGGGGAGCAGTTCAAGGCCCCCGCCAGCGCATTGACCGTGGACAGACGGGGCTCACGGTGACCGTTCTCCAGCTGGGACAGGTAGGAGGCGGGGCGCCCGAGGACCTGCCCGAGCGATTCGAGGGTGTGGCCGGCCTGGCGCCGGAGGTGACGCAGACGCTGGCCGAAGACGAGGGGATCGAGGGAGCTACGCACGTCAGCCATATTTAGATCAAAGTTTTGCACATCTTTACATTTAGGTCAAGAGTTGGGAGATTTTGATTCGACAAGTCCCGCCTTTTTCATCAGAATGCTGGGCATGCCGCAATCTGATGGTGTCCGCTTCACCCCGCATCCCCGAGCCGAGACCGTGCTCAGTCCTGAAGCGGTGGACTTCCTCGTGGCCCTCCACCGGGAGTTCGCGCCGCGCCGACGGGAGATCCTCGACGCCCGCCAGCTCCGCCAGGCCGCCTTCGATGCCGGCGAGCGCCCCGGGTTCCTCCCCGAGACGGCATCCATACGGGCCGCGGCCTGGCAGGTGCCGGAGGCGCCCAAGGCCCTGGCCGACCGCCGGGTCGAGATCACCGGACCGGTGGAGCGCAAGATGATGATCAACGCCCTCAACTCGGGGGCCAGGGTCTTCATGGCCGACTTCGAGGACGCCAACTCCCCGACCTGGGACAACGTGGTGGAGGGTCAGGCCAACTGCCGTGACGCGGTGCGGCGCAGCCTGGCGGTCGACGCCGGGGAGAAGTCCTACCGTCTGAGGCCCGACGAGGAACTGGCGACCCTGGTGGTCCGGCCGCGGGGCTGGCACCTCACCGAGAAGCACTTCTCCGTCGACGGCGAGCGCATCCCGGCCAGCCTGTTCGACTTCGGCCTGTACGTGTTCCACAACGGTCGCGAGAGCCTGGAGAGGGGATTCGGGCCCTACTTCTACCTGCCCAAGCTGGAGGGTCATCTCGAGGCCCGCCTGTGGAACGACGTCATGACCGCGGCCGAGGATCGCCTGCGTCTCGACCGGGGCTCCATCCGGGCCACCGTGCTCATCGAGACCATCACCGCGGCGTTCGAGATGGACGAGATCCTCTACGAGCTGCGTGACCACATCACCGGGCTCAACGCCGGGCGGTGGGACTACATCTTCAGCGTGGCCAAGCGGTTCCACGCCGACCCGGACTTCGTCCTGCCCGACCGGTCGCTGGTCACCATGACCACCCCCTTCATGAGGGGCTACACCGAGTTGCTGGTGAAGACCTGCCACCAGCGGGGGGCCCACGCCATCGGCGGCATGTCGGCCTTCATTCCCAATCGGCGCAAGCCCGAGGTGACCGAGGCGGCCCTGGCCAAGGTCCGAGAGGACAAGCGGCGCGAAGCCGGAGACGGCTTCGACGGCACGTGGGTGGCCCACCCCGACCTGGTCGCCACGGCCATGGCCGAGTTCGACGCGGTGCTCGGAGACGGGCCCAACCAACTGGACCGCCAGCGCCCCGAGGTCCAGGTGGGTCCCGGGCGGCTCCTCACCGTAGGTCGCCCCCGCGACGGCATCACCATGGCCGGGCTGCGGACCAACATCGATGTCGGGTTGCGCTACCTCGCATCCTGGCTGTCGGGCACGGGAGCGGCGGCCATCCACGATCTCATGGAGGACGCCGCCACGGCAGAGATCAGTCGGGCCCAGGTCTGGCAGTGGGTGCACCACAACATCTGCTTCAAAGAGCCACACCAGTGCGTGACCGCGGACCTGGTCCGCGAGATCCTCGACGAAGTTCAAGCCGAGCTGGGCCGGACCGACACGTTCCCCGCCGAGATCGTGACCCAGGCCCGCCGCGTCTTCGAGGACGTCTCCCTCGGTGACGAGTTCCCGCCGTTCCTGACCGAACCGGCCTACGAGCTGCTGCCCTAGCTCCGCCCCACCCCCACAAGCATCGCCTCCTCGAATCCGAAAGGAACATCCCATCCCATGACCACCTTCGAAACCGCCGTCTCACAGCTGGAGCAGCAGTGGGCTTCCGACACCCGCTGGGCCGGCATCGAGCGGACCTACACGGCGAGTGACGTGATCCGCCTGCGCGGCTCGGTCGCGGTGGAGCACAGCCTGGCCCGCCGCGGCGCCGAGCGGCTGTGGAAGCTGCTGCACCAGGAGGACTACGTGAACGCGCTGGGCGCCATGACCGGCGGCCAGGCCGTCGAGATGGTCAAGGCCGGGCTGCAAGCCATCTACCTGTCGGGTTGGCAGGTCGCCGCCGATGCCAACCTGTCCGAGCAGGTCTACCCCGACCAGAGCCTCTACGCCGCCAACAGCGTCCCGGCGGTGGTGCGCCGCATCAACAACGCCCTGCGACGGGCCGATCAGATCGAGTGGGCCGAAGCGACGTCCGACCGCCAGACCGGGAATCACCGGGAGTGGCTGGTCCCGATCGTCGCCGATGCCGAAGCCGGCTTCGGAGGGGCCCTCAACGCCTTCGAGCTCATGAAGTCCATGATCGAAGCCGGAGCGGCCGGGGTCCACTTCGAGGATCAGCTGTCATCGGAGAAGAAGTGCGGCCACATGGGCGGGAAGGTGCTGATACCGACGTCACAGCACATCCGCACGCTGAACGCGGCTCGACTGGCGGCCGACGTGTGTGGCGTCCCCACCCTGATCGTGGCCCGCACCGACAGCCTCGGTGCCAACCTGCTGACCAGTGACGTCGACCCCCGCGACCAGGAGTTCACCACAGGGGAGCGCAGTCCCGAAGGCTTCTACTACGTCCGGCCGGGCATGGACATCGCCACGGCGCGCGGTCTCGCCTACGCCCCCTACGCCGATCTGATCTGGTGTGAGACCTCCACCCCCGACCTGGACGAGGCCCGGACTTTCGCCGAGGCCATCAAGGACCGCTACCCGGACAAGATGCTGGCCTACAACTGCTCGCCGTCGTTCAACTGGAAGGCCAAACTGGACGACGAGACCATCGCCCGGTTCCAGAAGGAGCTCGGTGCCATGGGATACGCCTTCCAGTTCGTCACGCTGGCCGGGTGGCACGCCCTCAACGAGTCGATGTTCTCACTGGCCCAGGGCTACGCCCGCAACGGCATGAGCGCCTACGTCGAGCTGCAGCAGAGGGAGTTCTCCCTCGAAGGTGACGGGTACACCGCCACCCGCCACCAGCGCGAGGTCGGAGCCGGCTACTTCGACGACGTGATGACCGCGCTTTCGGCAGGGGCGTCGTCGACGCTGGCCCTGAGCGGTTCCACCGAGGAACAGCAGTTCGCCAAGTAACCGCCACTGGTTCGGGGGGAGAGGGACCGGCGAGGCGCCGCTCCCTCTCCCGCGGCGGTCTATGGTCGGGCGATGACCGACCCGCTCAGCGACTTCACCAAGGAGCCGTTCTCGTCGAGGAACCTCCACCACGACATCTACCGCCGGGGCAGCGGCCCGGCGGTGATCGTCTGCTCCGAGGTGCCGGGGATCACCCCGAAGGTCGCCGACTTCGCCCGGCGGGTATCGGACCGGGGTCTGACGGCGGTGATGCCTCATCTGTTCGGCACTCCGGGGAGAGAGATGTCCGCCAGCTACGTCGCCCAGACGATGGCCAATCTGTGCATCTCCCGGGAATTCTCCGGTCTGGCCATGGGCCGGACGACGCCCGTCATCGACTGGTTACGGGCTCTGGCGGGCGCCGAGCACGAGCGCTGTGGGGGACCGGGGGTCGGGGCCGTAGGCATGTGCTTCACCGGGGGCTTTGCTCTCGCCATGGCCGTCGACGACAGCGTATTGGCACCGGTTTTGTCACAACCATCGCTTCCGTTCCCCGTCTCGAGGAGCCGCCGGGCGGACATTCAGATGTCCGACTCGGACTGGGCCAAGGTCCAGAGCCGGGTCCGAGACGAGAACCTCTGCGTGATCGGGCTGCGCTTCACCGGCGACACGATGGTCCCGGCCGAGAGGTTCGCCACGCTGCGCGCCAAGCTGGGGGACAGCTTCACCGCGGTGGAACTGGATTCCTCACCGGGTAACCCCTACGGCCATCCCCGCCGGGCCCATTCGGTACTGACCGAGCATCTTCAGGACCGGGAGGGAAGCCCGACGCGCGCCGCGTTGGATTCGGTCCTGGACTTCTTCGCCAGCCGCCTGCTGGCCGCCTGACCTAACCGGAGCGGGGCCGCCGCCGGGGTCAGCCCGCCTGGGCCCCCCCGTAGGGGTCGATGCCCCACACCGCCTCGAGCATGGCGCCCGGCGCCAGAACCCGAAGCCCGTCACCATTGTTGAGCAGGTCGGCGGCGCCGGTCATGGGCTCGATGGCCACCCCCCGGCGGCGCCGGGCCGGGTCCGAGAGGGTATCGCCGGTGAACACCATCACATGGGTGTAGGTGGAGCCCATCCAGACCTCGACCGGGCCGCCCGCCGGTCCCTCCAGCACGACCCGGGCCCGCCCGTCGTGGTCACGGGTCAGGTCGGTGAAGGCCACGTCGAGACGGGCCGGGCCTATTTGCCGACCGTTCCGGAAGTCCATGTCGGTGCCGTCCACCGCAGCCTTCTCCCGGGGGATTCCCCGCTCGTCGGTCCGGTAGTAGCTGGTCGCAGGAAGACTGAGACGGCAGTCGTCGACATAGGGGGCCATGGCCCGGAGGTAGGGATGCCAACCCAACCCGATCGGGCAGTCCTCACCCGAGACGTTGGTCGCCGATGTGCGCACCTCGAGACCCCGGCCGGCCACCAAGCGGTAGGTGACCCGCAGGTCGAGGGTCCACGGCCAGCCCGGTTGGGGATGGAGCCGGTGGGTGACGGTGACGGTGTCGGGGGGCGTCTGGGGTCCCCAGGGCTGGGGGGTGGCATCGGGCAGTGACCAGTTGGACCAGCGCACCAGGCCGTGAATGGCATTGCCCGCCCCCACTTCGGTGAGAGCGGTCTGCAGCACCCGGCCGTTCCACTCGAAGGAGCCGCCGTCGAGGCGGTTGGGCCAAGGGGCGAGGAGTTGCCCGCGACCGCCGGAGCACATCTCGGACTCGTCGTAGGGATCCACGATGTCGTGGCCGTCCACCCGGTAGGAGCGCAGGCCACCGCCGACTTCGACCACGACGATCTCCTGGCCGTAGGCGGACAGGCGCACCTGGCGCCCGGAGGGAGGGAGAGCCATCGATGCGACCGTAGCCGACGACCCGCCCGGGGGGGGACACCGGCACCCGTCACCGACTACGCCGACCGGACCCGGGACGCGCAGAAGGGCCCGGTGGGGGGGTACCGGGCCCTTCGCATTCGAGGCCGTCGGTCCGGTGGGGGGGGGTTACCGGCCGTAGCGCTCTGAAGATCAGTATGACGGATGCCGCGCCATCTTGCAAGGCTATTTATGAACTTCTCAGTATCTCCATTGTCGATGGCGGCGATCGTACGGGGTCGAGCGTCGGACGGTCCCGCGGTGCCGCTCGTGCCATCCTGACGGGATGAGCCCCGCCCACCCAGGTACCCCCCGGAGGGCCCGGGGGCGCCCCCCTCGCGACGACGAGCAGCGGGCCAGTCACCGCCTCCGCCTGGTCAACGCGGCCATGGAGGCCATACGAGCCAAGGGCCCCGATGTCTCCATCGACCAGATCGCCGAAGCGGCCGGGGTGTCCAAGCCGGTCTTCTATGCCGAGTTCGGCGACAAGAACGGGCTGGTCGACGCCATGGCCGTGGCCCTCGCCGACGAGGTGGAGCACACCGTGGTGGCCCGGGTGGCCAGGGTGGCCGCGGGTGGCGAGGTGCGACCCGACCTGGTGATCGAGGCCGTCATCGAAGCCCTGATCCACCTGATCGACGACGAGCCCGACCTCTACGCGTACATCGTCCGCAGCATCCGCATGCGCGACCGCGGCCTGCTCGACAACGCCCTGGTACGGGTCATACACGCCCGGTCCGCGCTCATAGTGGGCCACCTGGCCGACGACCTGCTACCCGGGGAGCTGAAGGTGCTGACCGACGGAATATTCGGTTTCGCGTTCGGGGTCATCGAATCCTGGGTCGCCGCGGCCCAGGGGGGAGGCCCGCCGGCGGACGCCACCATCACCAAGGAACAGCTGATCGAGACCACCACCGTAATGGTCCGGGGCGGGCTGACGGCCTTGGCGGCGCAGCGGGCCAGGCCGGGATCAGGGTGAGGGCCGGGGCGCGAGGAGCTCCTCCCGCAGCTGCCGCTTGAGCACCTTCCCTGATCCCGTCTTCGGCAACTCCGGCACGAAGGTGATGCCCCGGGGCACCTTGTAGCCGGCGAGGTGCTCACGGGCGTAGGCCAGCACGTCCTGCTCGGTGACACCCGGACGGGCCGGCACCACCCAGGCGTGGACGGTCTCGCCCCACTGCTCGTCGGGTACCCCGGCGACGGCCACCTCGAACAGGTCGGGGGCGGAGTCGAGAACGGCTTCGATCTCAGCCGGGTAGACGTTCATCCCCCCGGAGATGATCATGTCGTTCTTGCGGTCGGCGATGTAGTAGTACCCGTCCTCGTCGAAGTAGGCGATGTCGCCGACGGTGTGGAAGTCGCCCCGCGTCGCCGCCCGGTACTTCTCCTCGGCCTTGTAGTACTCGCTGAAGACGAGGGCCGAGCGGACGTAGAGCTCACCGGTCTGCAGCGGCTCGGTTACCTCGTTGCCGTCCTCGTCGAACAGCTTGATCTCGATGCCGGGCGCAGGCTGCCCGCACGACCCCGGCTTGCGCAGATGGTCCTCGGGGCGCAGCACGGTGTCGACCCCGAGCTCGGTGGAGCCGTAGACCTCCCACATGGAGTCGGGCGGGAAGTCGGCCATGTACATCTTCTTGAGGTTCAGGGTCCAGGGGGCGGCGTTGGCGATCAACCTCCGCATGCTGCTGCAGTCGTAGCGGCCCTTTATCTCCGGCGGCAGGCTGCACACCATGCGGATAGGAGTGGGGGCGGTGAAGGTCGTCGTCACCCGGTAGGTCTGGACCAGACGAAGCCAGTCCTCAGGGTCGAATTTGTGCTGCACCACCACCGTGTTGCCGAGGGCGTGGGCGATGCCGGCGAAGCTGCCCGGGCCGGAGTGGTACAGCGGCCCCGTCGTCAGGTAGATGTCGTCGGCGGTGTAGCCGATGAGGCCGATCAGACCGGAGCTGGTCGAGGGATCCATCCGCGTCGAGCGCACCGCCCCCTTGGGCCGGCCGGTGGTGCCCGACGTGTAGATCATGCTGCGCCCGGTGAAGGTGGAGACCGACGCATCGACCCTCGGCGGGTCGCTGCTCTCGGCCTCGAGAGCCGACTCGAGCCGGCCGTCACCATCGAAGAACAAGACGTGCTGCACCTTGGGGATTCGATCCGAGATGGCCGCCACCAGAGCTTCGAGGGCAGCGTCCACGTACAGGACCGATGCGTCCGAGTCGTCGATCACGTAGGCCGCCTCGTCGGCCGTCAACCGGTAATTGAGCGGCACCCCCACCGCGCCGGCCTTGCGGATGGCGTGCATGGCCGAGATGATCGGGGCTGAGTTCTGTCCGCACCAGCAGACCTTGGTATCCGAGGTCACGCCGATGGAGCGGAGATGATTGGCCAACTGGTTGGCCCGGCGTTCGAGCTCGGCAAAGCTCCACTCGCGCACCGGGTGGCCGGGACGGTCGTCGATGACGGCCACCTTGTCCGGTTGGCCGGCGGCGTGGGCGGAGAGCGCGTCCACGCGTTCAGGGAACCCTTCGCTCGGCGAAGCGCTGGCGCAGGTCCCGCTTGGAGAACTTCCCGACCGACGTCTTGGGAACCTCCTCGATGAACTCGATCACATCCGGCAACCACCACTTGGCGACCCGCGGCTCGAGCCATCCCCGCAGCTCCTCGGCGGTCAGGGCGGCGCCCGGTCGGCAGACCACGCACGCCATGGGGCGCTCCATCCACCGCTCCGACGGTACGGCTATGACGGCCGCCTCGGCTACGGCGGGGTGGGCCATGATCTCGTTCTCCAGATCGACCGACGAGATCCACTCCCCGCCCGACTTGATGAGGTCCTTGGTGCGATCCACCAACCGCAAATATCCGTCAGATGACATGACACCGACGTCGCCGGTGCGCAGCCAGCCGTCGGCGGTGAACTGGCTGTCACCCCGCTGGTCGTTGTAGTAGCGCCGGGCGATCCACGGTCCCCGTACCTGGACCTCGCCGCTGGAGTGGTCGTCCCACGGCAGTACCTCCCCGGTGTCGGGATCGGCGATGCGGATCTCCACCAGGGGGGCGGCCATACCCGCGGTCGCCCGGATGTCGGCCAGATCGTCGTCCGATCCGCCGGCCCGGTCGCTGCGGATGTTGGCCACGGTGGCCAGCGGGCTGGTCTCGGTCATGCCCCAGGCCTGGGTGATGGGGAGGCCGACCTCGGTGCGGTAGGCCTCCGACAAGGCCCGGGGTACCGCCGAACCACCGCAGACTATCTGTCGCAGCCGGTGGTCCTTTCCGGCCAGCAGGTCCTTGGCTCCCATCCAGATGGTGGGGACGGCGGCCGCGAAGGTGACCCCCTCTTCGAGTATCAGCCCGGCCAGAGCGGCCGGTGACAAGTCCGCTCCGGGGAAGACCAGCTCGGCTCCGGCCAGCACCGAGGCCTGGCACAGGCCCCACGCATTGGCGTGGAACATGGGGACGATCGGCAGGCAGACGTCGCTTTCGCGCAAGTCCAGCTCGTCGCCGATGAGAACGGAGATGGAGTGCAGGACGACCGAGCGGTGGGAGTACACCACACCCTTGGGGTCCCCCGTGGTACCGCTGGTGTAGCACATCGACGCCGCGGTGTGCTCGTCGTTGACCACTCCGAAGGGGTGAGGGCTGGCCGCCCCCAGGAGCTCCTCGTAATCGAGTACCCGCGGGTCGTCGGGCAGCGGGGCCACGTCGGGGCGTCCCTCGGTGTCATCCATGACCACGACGTGACGGACGGTACGGCACCCGTCCAGCAGGGGCCACAGAAGCGGGAGGAGACTGCGGTCGGCGAAGATGACCTCGTCCTCGGCGTGGTTGACGATGTAGGTGATCTGGTCGGCGAACAGGCGGATGTTGAGGGTGTGCAGCACCCGCCCGGTGCACGGGGCGGCGAAGTACAGCTCGAGGTGGCGGGCGGTGTTCCAGGCGAAGGTGGCCACCCGGCCGTCGGAGCTGATACCCAGGTCGTCGAGGACGCCCCCGAGGCGGCGGGTTCGCTCGGCCCAGGCACCGAGGGTGGTGCGGAGCGGCCCGGCCGGGGTCGCCGTCACGACGCGCCTGTTCGGCCACAGCTGCTCGGCTCGGTTGAACACGAAGTCGAGCGACAGCGGGACGTCCTGCATCAGACCTTTCATGCACCCTCCCATCTCGGCGGACCCGAGCATCTTTCCACGCTTCAGCGGCTAGGTTGCGGCCGGTGGGAGAGTGGACCAACTGGGCGGGCAACCAGTCGGCCGAGGCGGTGCGGGTGGAACACCCCCGAGCCGCCGATGACCTCGCCGAGATCGTCGGCGCGGCCGCGGCCCGCGGCCAGAGGGTGAAGGCGGTGGGTTCGGGACATTCCTTCAGCGGCGTCGCCCGGCCCGAAGAGGTCGTGGTGGACCTCTCCAACTTCGATGACCTGGTATCGGCGGATCGCGACACGGGAGTAGTGGTGGTGGGGGCGGGAACCAGCCTGCGCCGGTTGAACGACCTGCTGGCCGGTCTCGGGCTGGCCCTCACCAACCTGGGCGACATAGACGCCCAGACCATCGCCGGAGCCATCTCCACGGGCACCCACGGCACCGGCGAGAGGTACGGAGGACTCGCCACCCAGGTGGTGGGGCTGGAGATGGTCATGGCCGACTCCACCGTCCTTTGGTGCTCGCCGAGTGAGCGCCGGGAGATCTGGTCGGCGGCACGGGTGGGGCTCGGGGCGCTCGGGGTCATCACCAAGGTGGCCCTCCGGACGGTGCCGCTGTTCACACTGCGGGCCGAGGAGGGCCCGATGCCGCTCGACGAGCTCCTCAACCGCTTCGAGGAGCTGGCCGCCACCTTCGACCATTTCGAGGCCTACTGGTTTCCCCACACCGGCTCCGCCCAGGTCAAGCGCAACACCCGCCTGCCTCTCGCCGAGGGACTCGACCGTCTCCCGGCTTGGAAGGAGTGGGCGGACGACGAACTGCTGTCCAATCGGGTGTTCGGCTGGACCGTGCAACTGGGCCAGAGGCGACCGTCGTGGATACGGCCGCTCAACCGGGTCGCGGCGCGGGCGCTGGGGTCGCGGTCGTTCACGGATCTCTCCTACAAGGTCTTCACCTCCCCCCGGCGGGTCCGCTTCAAGGAGATGGAGCTGGCGGTGCCACGCGCCGCAGCCACCGAAGCCATACGGGCCGTGGTGGGAGCGGTGGAAGCGTCAGGCCTGAACATCGCCTTCCCCGTCGAGTTGCGGGTGGCGGCCGCCGACGACATTCCCCTCTCCACGGCATCGGGCCGCGACAGCGCCTACCTGGCGTTCCATGTTCCGGCCTCGCAGGACCACCTGCCGTACTTCCGCCTGGTGGCCCGCGTCCTCGACGATTACGGCTACCGGCCCCACTGGGGAAAGCTCCACGAGCTCGACGCCGAGCTTCTGCGGACCCGCTACCCCCGCTTCGACGAGTTCGTCGGGCTCCGCCAGGCCCTCGATCCCGACGGCGTATTCGCCAACCGTTACCTGGACCGGGTGCTCGGCCCTTGCGGTTTCCCCGAGCCACCCCCCCCACCTGCCGACATCTGACTCGGCCGCGAAGGTGGTCGGCGACCGCGTTGGCCGGTGATAGGTTCGCGACAGGAGACGGCCGAATTGCCGTGCCTGAACCGGGGACCTCGTGTGTTGAAATTTTGCGGATTCGAGTTGGAGCTGAACGTCGAAACCGTGCTCGAAAGGCAGCCCGACCAGCGAGCCGTGTTCAGCGCCACCGATGCGCTCGGCGAGCACTGGCTCATCGTCGAGGAGGCAGCCGAAGAAGACAGGGTGTCCTGGCTGTGCGCCCCGGTGTCGGCCCGGATGCTCGAACTTGTCGGGTCGGGTCGGGCCGCCACACCTGACGCCGTACGGCACAGCCGCACGGGGTGGGTCGAGGTGGTGCGGGTGATAGGCGGCCGGACGGTCCCCGACCAGCGCCTCCTCTGCTCGGAGCTGGTGACCCGGGCCGTATCGGGCACCGGCGCTCTCGTCTGAGCGGCGACGGGGACAGTCCTGTCCCCCCGCGCCAGGGGTGACGGCGGCTACAGGGGGGCCGCGAGCACCACGAACTCGAGGTCGTCGCGGCGGGGACGACCGAAATGCTCGTCCCCGTAAGGGAACGGCTTCGTCTCGCCGGTTGGCCCGAATCCTCTCCTGCGGTACCAGTCGATCAGGTCCCGTCGCTGGCGGATGACGAGCAGGCGCAGTTCCACGCAACCCCAAGTCGCGGCGAGGCGGCCGGCCTCGGCGAGGAGTTTCGACCCGTGACCGGCACCCTGCCCCGCCGGGCGGACGGCGAACAGGCCGAACCAGGCGAGCCCTGGCTCGCCCAGCTCCACGTGGCAGCAGCCCACCGTCTCCGGGCCGCCGGCCGCGCCGGGCACCTCCAGAAGGAGCACTTCCGAGTGCTCGGCCGCTATTGCTGCGGCCACCTCGGCGGCGTCGGTGCGCTGGCCGTCGAGCAGATCGGCCTCGGTCGTCCAACCGGCCCGACTGGCCTCCCCTCGGTAGGCCGATTCGACGAGGGCCACGACGGCCTCGACGTCCCCCGGCCCCGCCACGCGCACCGTGGGCACGCCGCTCACGGCCGCGGGGATCATCCTCCCCTCACCGCGGTCGATGGAGTTCGCCATCGCGGCCACCCTAACCGGTGAGAGCTCTGATTCCGGATCCGACAGCCCGGTAAAGCCCACCTTCACGACATCCGACACACCGGAGGTGAGACCGATCCGGGCGGGGAAGTCCTGGCTCGACGCGTTACCCGATCCGCTCGTGGCCATCGACGGCCAGGGGCGCCTCGAATGGGCCAATCGTCGCGCTGCGGCGATGTTCGGGCAGCCCCGCTCGACCTCCATAGGACGCTCGGTGCTCGACCTGGTGCACCCCGAGGACCTGCACCTGGCCCTTCTCACCCTCGACAGCCTCCAATCCGAGGACGTCAGCCCCCTCATAGAGGTCAGGGTCCAGGCTCCGGGCGGCTGGCGCCTGCTCGAAGCGACCGGCGCCAACTGTCTCGGCGTGCCCGGCGTGGACTGCCTGATAGTCACCCTGCGGGACCTGACCCAGAGGCGACGTTGGGAAGTGGGGGGCAACGACGACGCCCGGTTCCGGGCCGTGGTCAGCAACGCGCCGAGCGCCCTGGTGCTGCTCGGACGGGACGGGACCATCCAGGCCACGTCGGCCGCAGTGACCCGGTTGCTCGGCTACCACCCCGCCGCCCTGGAAGGAACCCACCTGCTGGACCTGGTCCAACCTTCGGACGTCCAGAAGGTGAGCGACGCTCTGAGTGTCTGCGTGTCGGTGCCGGCCGGCGACCAGGAACCGGTGACCGTCGAGGCCGGGCTGCTCGACACCGACGGCCGGCCCATGCCTTTCGCCCTGGCTTTGGCCGACATGACCGACGACCCGACCGTGCCCGGGATCGTCGTCTCGGCGCACAACATCACCAAGCTCAGGGCCTACCAGAACGCCCTCGCCGACCTGGCCCTCAAGGACCCTCTGACCGGCCTGGCCAACCGGGCCGCGGTGGACAGCCGTCTCCAGTCGTTGCTCGACCACCAGCGCCCGACGGCCGTCGCGTTCATCGACCTGGACGGCTTCAAGGGCCTCAACGACCGCTACGGCCACCATTTCGGTGACGAGGTGCTACGGGCGGTGGCGCAGCGGCTGAGCGACACGGTCCGACCGTCGGACCTGGTCGGACGTTACGGGGGTGACGAGTTCGTGGTCATCGCCCCCGAAGTCGGCGACGAGGCCCGTCTCGACCGGAGGCTCATCGAGGCCATGAGCCACTCGGTCCGCGTCGGCGAGCGTGACACCGTTATCCGGGCCAGCATCGGCTTCACCTTCACCGAGACCGGCGACACCATCAGCTCGGTGCTGATCCGCGCCGACCGGGCCATGTACGGCCTGAAGGGGAACCGCCCACTGAGGGTCGTCGGCTGAACACGCCGGTGGCCGCCCCCCGGGAAGGAGAGCGGCCGCCCCGGGCCCATCAGGAAAAAAGGAGGCGGCCGCCCCCCGGGAAGGAGAGCGGCCGCCCCGGACCGGTCAGTGGGAGAAGCGGACGTGGGGGATGACCTTGGCCATCCACGCCGGCCGGTGCCAGGACCGGTGCCCACCGAGGCGGAGCACGACGGGCAGGAGCACCATGCGCACCACTAGAGCGTCGAGGGCCACGGCCACCGCCAGTATGACCCCCATCTCCTTGGGTGCCAGCGGCCCCGAGAGGGCGAAGGTCATGAAGACGGCGATCATCACCACGGCCGCCGAGATGACCACCCGGCCCGAGGTCCCGACCGACCCGGTCATGGCGTGCTCGGGGTCAGGATGGGTCTCGTAGCGCTCCTTGGCGGCCGACAGCAGGAACAGGGTGTAGTCCATGGCCACCCCGAACACCATGGCTCCGAAGAACAGCGGACCCCAGGCGTCGACGAAGCCCTGGGGCGTGAAGTTCAAGATGCCCGACAGATGACCGTCCTGGAAGATGAGCCGGGCCACCCCGAACGCCCCGGCCACCGACAGGGCGGTGACGGTGACCCCGGCGAAGGCGATCAACGGCGCGCCCAGAGCGACCAGCAGGAGGAGGAACCCCATGCCGGCCAGAATCCCGAAGACCAACGGGGTGCGACTGGCGAGAGCGTGCTGCAGGTCGTGGTTCTCGGCCGCTGCGCCACCGACCAGGCTCCCGGCCGGGAGGGCCGCCCGCATGCGTTCGATGGTCGCTCCGGTGGCGGCCGAGGAAGGTCCGGTCGTGGGCACCACTTGATCGAGGTAGAAGCCGGCGCGGCTCGGTCCGGGCACGACCGCGGCCACCCCGCTCAGGCCGGCGAGGGTGGAGAGGGCCTTCGCCTGCCCCGCTGCGGGAACGACGACCTGGAGGGTTCCAGGGGCGCCCGGCCCGAAGGCCGAGGTCACCTGGTCGTAGCCGACCCGGGCGTTGGCCGACGCCGGGATGATGGTGATGGAGGGCATGGAGGTGCGCAGCCCGAGGACCGGTGCCGCAGCCGCCACCAGGATGGCCAGGCCGACGGCTCCGGATATGACCGGGTGGCGCCACATGACCCGCCCCCAGGCGTGAAGGCGCTGCTCGAGGCGGTGGCCGTGGGGGTGCTCGCGGGGCGTCGCCCGCTTGAAGGAGAGACGCCCCTGGTCGATCCTGGTCCCCAGCTTGCCCAGAACCGCGGGCAGCAGGGTGAGGGTGGCGGCCAGAACGGCGATCACCGACAGCATGATTCCGAGCGCCATGGAGCGAAAAGCCGGGGAGGGCACGAGCAGGATGGCGGCCAGTGAGGCCAGAACGGTGACGGCGGAGAAGGCGACGGCCTTGCCGGCAGTGGCCATTGTCTCGGCCACTGCGGCGACCGCCGCGGCCCGGTCCCCCGGCTGCGCCCCCCGGCGATGCAGGGCCGAACGGAAGCGCACGACGAGGAACAGGGCGTAGTCGATGCCCAGCGCCAGGGCGAACATCAAGGCGAAGTTCAGAGCCCAGATGGAGATGGGAGCCAGGCGGTCGGCCAGGACCAGGGCTCCGGCCGCGACGAGCAGGCCGGCCATCGTGAGCATGAGGGGCAGACCAGCGGCGACGAGGCTCCCGAAGGCCACGGCCAGGATGGCCAGCGTGATCGGCCAGGACAGCATCTCCGAACGCATCATCGCCGAGTGATTGGCCGAGTTGAAGTTGGCCCACAGGGCGCTGTCCCCCGTGAGGGTGACGCTGACCCCGCCGTGGCCGAGCTTGGCGAGCGGTGAAGCCAGCTGCTCGGCGGCTTTCACCATGGCGTTGGTGTCGGCCGCGGCCCCGGCGGTGATGACACCCGTTCGGCCGTCAGCCGACAGGGACGTGCCGGGGGCGGGGGCCACGACGGTCGAGACCCTCTTGTCGGCCTTCAGTAGAGCCGTGGCCTGGGCCACGGCGGACCGGGCCGCCGGATCGGCGGAGATCGCCGAGTTGCGGTCGACGATCACGACCTGAAGAGCGCTGGATCCGAGACCGGCGAAGTCCTTCTGGATGAGGTTGCGGGCCTGCACCGACTGGGACGTGGAGTCCTGCCATCCGGCACCGGCGAGGGACGACTGCACCTTGGGGGCGAACACCCCGAAGGCGACCAGGACCACCAGCCACGCCGCCAGGACCTGGCGTAGGTGACCGGCGGTCCAGGCCCCGAGACGGGCCATCCAACCCGAGCGGTGGTCATCGGCATGGGCGGCCGCGGGCGGTGGGGCCAGGTCCGTGGTCGTCATCTGTCCTCCTCAGGAACGGGTCGACATATACCCGGTGGGGTATCTGAGGTCCAGTGTTCCGCAAGGGGAAGGGGTCGTCCAATCCGAAGGGGTGATACCCCCATAGGTAGATGACCATGGCCGCCGGCGGCTCGGCGCGGGTACCCTGGGAGGTATACCCGGGACACCCGGGTATACGAACAGGAGCACTCCGTGGAACTTCCCGATGATGTGGTCGACGACCTGCGCAAGCGACTCCGCCGTGTAGCGGGTCAGGTTCAAGGTGTCGAGCGAATGCTGGCCGAGGGCCGGGACTGTCGCGACGTGGTCACCCAGCTGACCGCGGTGTCCAAGGCGGTCGACCGGGCGGCGTTCAAGTTGGTGTCCGCCGGCCTGGCCTACTGCATCTCCGATCCGGCCAAGGCTGAAGCCGAAGGCTACGTCCTGCCCGAAGTGGAGAAGATGTTCATGAACCTGGCGTGAACCGGCGCGCCCCTGCCGGCAAGGGGGGCCGGAGACGGCCGGGGCGGCCGCCGCCCAGGCGCCCCGAAAGGGGACCAGGTCGGGCCAGGGGCCACGAAGCGTTGGAGGGTCAGACGGGAGCCGGCCCGGAGTGGGACATGAGTGCGACCCTGGTCTGGGCACACACCACTTTCACCTCGTCGGCGCTGACGAGCTGGCGGCTGACCAGAGAGGTGAGAAGGTCGGCGGCGGGGCGTGCCACCTCGGGGCCGAAGGCCCGGGCCGCGTCCCAGAGGTCCAGCAGTCGGTTGGTCGCCACCGTCGAGGTGACCGCCGGCAGGTCGCCGACGGCGACCTCCAGGGCCTCCATGGCGGCGATGACGAAGTCGCTGGGGGTCGGCTCCGGGCCACCCCGGGCGTCGCCGGACATGAACGCTTCGATCTGATCCCAGTCGGCGTCGTCGAGCAGGGTCCGGGGCGTGGCCCCGGCCACGGGACCGGAGCCTTGGAGGTACCCGCCGTCGCCCCTGCGGCTACCGACATCGACCCCATCGGAACACCCGCCCGCCGATGGACTCGACGCCGTCCATCTCTTCTTCCACCAACGCATATCACTACCTTCGTCATCTCCGGCGCCCCGGAACAGGGGCCAAAGGCCCGATCGAGGAGATCTGTGCTCTACCCGCCGGAGACGCCGCCACACCATCCCGGCCACGACGCCGGCTGCGGTGCGGCCGTCAGCGCAGCAGGTCAGCCCGCTGAGACCCGGCGCTCCTCGGAGGGGGGCGGGTCCTGTCGCCACAACCACTCGATGGCCGGTCCATCGCCGCTCAGCGCCATCTCCTCGATGGCCTCCCGACTGGAGGGGCCAGCGTCAACCCCCGCATCGGGAACCGCCTCCCTCGGGTTCAGATCCTCGACCGCCGCCATGTGTGATTTGTCGGCATCTCGACGGCCCGCCTTCAGTCACCGCCCCGCGCACTTCCGACATTCTCCCCTACTGCGCGAATAGCGGTCTTCGACTACGCCCGTGGGCGAAACAGGGATCGTCCCCGACCACCGCCGGCGCCCTCCTGCGCCCCCTCGAGCAGGCGGGATACCCGGGTGGAGCGGCATCTGGAACTTTCCAGTGAAAGCGACCCAC
This sequence comes from Acidobacteriota bacterium, assembly GCA_028876385.1. Classification (GTDB taxonomy): domain Bacteria; phylum Actinomycetota; class Acidimicrobiia; order Acidimicrobiales; family Palsa-688; genus JAKCDU01. The sequence goes on from JAGWSF010000134.1 coordinate 18,536, forward strand.
GGTCAGATCTATCCTCCTGGCATGCGTTGGCTACTGCCAGAAGACCGAGTCCCCTCCGCCTGGTTCAACATTGCGCCCCACCTGAGCCATCCGCTGCAGCCTCCACTGCATCCGGGTACCCGGGAACCGATTGGGCCTGACGACCTGGCGCCACTGTTCCCGATGGCGCTGATCGGCCAAGAGGTCTCCACCGAACCGTGGATCGACATCCCTGGCGAGGTCATCGACGTCCTGCGGTCGTGGCGGCCCACGCCTCTGGTGAGAGCCGAACGCCTGGAGGCGGCCCTCGGCACCCCGGCCCGCATCTACTTCAAGGACGAGTCGGTATCGCCGGCCGGCTCCCACAAGCCCAACACCGCGGTTCCCCAGGCCTTCTACAACAAGGTCGAGGGTATCTCCCGGCTGTCCACCGAGACGGGGGCCGGCCAATGGGGGAGCTCCCTCGCCTATGCCTGCTCGAGGTTCGACCTCGAGTGCAAGGTCTACATGGTCCGCGCCTCGTTCGAGCAGAAGCCCTACCGCCGGATGATGATGGAGGTGTGGGGCGGATCCGTCGAGCCGTCCCCGGTGGACGATCCGTCCCACCCCGGCTCTCTCGGCAGCGCCATCAGCGATGCCGTACGCGATGCTGTCAGTCGCGCCGACACCCACTACTCGCTCGGATCGGTACTCAACCATGTCCTGCTCCACCAAACGGTCATAGGGATCGAGGCCAAGGAGCAACTCGCCATGGCCGGCGAATCGGGGCCCGACCTCGTCGTGGCGAGCTGTGGCGGAGGTTCCAACTTCGGGGGCATATCCCTGCCGTTCGTCCCTGATGCCGGTGTGGACATCCTCGCCGTCGAGCCCTCGTCGTGCCCCACGCTCACCGAGGGCCGCTTCGATTACGACTTCGGCGACACCGTCGGTCTCACCCCGCTACTTCCCATGTACACCCTGGGTCACGAGTTCGTGCCGCCGTCGATCCACGCCGGCGGGCTGCGCTACCACGGCGACGCCCCAATCGTGTCCAACCTGGTCCAGGCCGGGCGAGTCCGAGCGGTGGCCTACCCGCAGGGCAAGGTGTTCGACGCCGCCGTGCAGTTCGCTCGCACCCAGGGCACCATCCCGGCTCCCGAGACTTCCCACGCCATCCGGGCCGTGATAGATGAGGCTCTCGCCGCCAAGGAGTCCGGGGAGGAGAAGGTCATCCTCTTCTGCTACTCGGGCCACGGTCTGCTGGACCTGTCTGCGTACGACGACTATCTCCACGGGCGCCTGATCGAGGTCTGATCCCGGCGGCCGCCTCGCCGCCGGTTGCGGACGGCTCCTCCAACGCCCGGGAGATGGCGCGCGCCGTCTCCATGACCTCATGGCCCACCCGGGCCGCAGCTCGCGCCGTCAGGCGGTCGACGGGAACCACTGCCGTCAACCCGGCGACCGGAGCTCCGCCCCCCGTCAGGATGGGCGCCGCAATCATGCCGAGATCGTCGAAGAACTCCCCCACGGCCACGGCGTAACCGCGACGACGAGCCCGGGCCAGATCCGTGGCCAGATCCCGGACGCTCTGCGCATCGTCCGGGACGGGCGTGGTCCGCGCCAGCAGGTCGCTGCGGACGTCGGGCGCAAGATGGGCCAGGATGACCCGGCCGGCGGCGCTGCGGTGGACCGGGAGGGGCCCGAGCATCTCCTCGACGGACCTCACCGTCCGGGCCTGGTCGGGAGCCGCCAGCAGGACCATCCGGTCCCCGTCCAGCACGAACACCCCCACCGATCGGGCGCCCAGGCGGTCCTGAAGCTCGGCCAGGTGGGGGTGCGAAGCTTGGCGGACCCGGACCAGGTCCGGGTCGACGTCGGTGAGCACCGAGAATCGGGCGGTGACCACCCACTGGCCCGGCTGATTGGTGTCGTAGCGCAGCCAACCGGCGCTGGCGAGGGTGGTCAATGCTCGCTGCACCGAAGCTTTCGGCACCTCCAGGGTCCTCGCCAGTTCGCTGAGACCGACCGGCTGGCGCGCCGCCACCTCTTCGAACACGCGCAGGGCGGTGCGTACGCTCTTCAAGGGCACATCTTCCCACACCGTGCCGGTCCGCATCGTGGACCGACCGGGTGTTATAGTCCCCGTCGTGGCGAGCCCGGGGGAGCTCACAGACTTCGTGGTCGTCGACCTGTCGGTCGGGTTGCCCGGCGCGTACTGCGCCAAACTGTTCGCGGATGCCGGCGCCGAGGTCTGGCGGGTCGAGCCGGCGGACGGCGACCCGCTTCGCAGGTGGCGGTGGTCGGGCGAGCCCACCTCCGGCGACGGAGCGCTCTACCGATACCTCCGAGGCGGCCAGAAGTCGGTGCTAGGAGACGGGTCGGGCCCCGTGGAGGCGCTCCTATCGGCCGCCGACCTGGTGATCGTAAGCGGAGACAGCCCATCGGGTTCCCCCGCCGGGCTGGCCCAGCGCCTGCCTTCGACGGTGGTCGTGGCCATCAGCCCCTACGGATTGGCCGGCCCCTACTCGGGCCGGCCGGCCAATGACTTCACCCTTCAGGCCGATAGCGGGGCCCTGGCCATCCGGGGCACCCCCGATCTACCGCCGGTGCAGATGGGCGGCCGCGTCGTCGAGTGGGTGGGGGGGGCCTACGCCGCGGTCCCGGCTCTCGCCGCGGCCCGCCAGGCGCGTAGCACGGGCCGAGGAGAGTTGATCGACGTGGCCCTCTGCGACGTGGCCAATCTGAGCGGCACGATCTTCTCCGACATGTTCGCCTCGCTCCACGGCCGGCCTCCCATCGATGCCGGCCGACCCGCCCGTTCCCTCGAGACGCCCTCGATCGAGCCCACCAGGGACGGCTGGGTGGGGTTCAACACCAACACGCGCGACCAGTTCGAATCCTTCTGCCTCCTCATAGAGCGGCCCGACCTGCTCGCCGACGGCGAGTTCGCGTCGCTGGCCGTGCGCCTGGCCCGTTGGGACGAGTGGAACGCCCTGGTCCGGGAATGGACGTCGTCCCACTCCACCGCCGAGATAGTCGAGCGGGCCGCCGCCCTGCGTATACCCGTCGCGCCCGTCACCGACGGGCGGTCGGTGCTCGAGCTCGACCATGCCCGGGCCCGTGAGGTGTTCGTGTCCGACGCCACCGGTTCGTTCGAGATGCCCCGCCGTCCGTACCGGTTGGACGGCGAAGACCCCCCGCCGCCCCGCCCGGCGCCCGCTCCCGGCCAGAACGACGTCGATCCGAGACCGCAGTCCCGCCGGGTCGCCCCGACGGCCGACTCGGGCGCCCTTCCCCTCGCAGGGTTGACGGTGCTCGATCTGACGACCTGGTGGGCTGGCCCGTCGGCTTCGGGCCTGTTGGCCGCCCTGGGTGCCCGGGTGGTGCATGTCGAGTCGACCCGACGCATAGACGGGGCGCGCACCGCCGGAGGAATGTTCATCGACCGTCCCCAGTGGTGGGAGTACAGCCCCTTCTTCCTGTGCTCCAACGCCAACAAGCTGGGGATCACCCTGGACATCTCCCACCCCGACGGCCGACGCCTGGCCCTGGAGATGGTGGGCCTTTCCGACGTGGTCATAGAGAATTTCACACCTCGTGTGCTCGAGCGCGTCGACCTCGACTGGCCGGTGATCCACGCGGTCAACCCGAGAGCGGTCATGGTGAGGATGCCCGCTTTCGGCCTGGACGGCCCCTGGCGGGACCGACCCGGTTTCGCCCAGACCATGGAGCAGGTCACGGGGCTGGCCTGGATGACCGGCCACACCGAGGACCAGCCCCGCATCCAGCGCGGCCCGTGCGACCCCAACGGCGGACTGCACGCCGCTTTCGCCACTCTGGTCGCGCTGGAAAGACGCGACCGTACCGGCGTTGGCTGCCTGGTCGAGGCGCCGATGTTCGAAGCGGCGCTCAACGTGGCGGCCGAGCCCGTCGTCGAGTGGAGCGCCTACCGCGAGCTGGTGGGCCGCGAGGGGAACCGGGGGCCGTACGCGGCGCCGCAGAACCTGTACGCCACTGACCGACCCGAGCGGTGGTTGGCCCTCAGCTGCGCCACCGACGAGCAGTTCCGGGCCCTCGCCGGGGTCATCGGTCATCCCCACCTGGCCGACGACCCCGAGCTGTCCACCCTCGCCGGGCGACGCCGCGGTCAAGGCGCCCTCGACGCGGTGATCGCCGGGTGGGCCGCCACCATGCCGCTCGACGAAGCCCTCGACCGCCTGCTCGGAGCCGGGGTGCCGGCCGCTCCCGCCACCGACCCCCGCCAGGGCTCGCGCCATCCCCAGATGGCCGCCCGGGGATACTTCGAGATGGTCGATCACCCCGTGGTGGGCCAGCACCCCACACCGGGGCAGCCCTTCCGCTTCACCGGTGTCGACCGGTGGATCCGTAGCCCCGCACCGACCCTCGGCCAGCACAACGAGGAGGTGCTGTCGGGATGGCTCGGCCTCGACCGGGACGAACTCGCCGCTCTGGGCGACGCAGGTGTCATCGGCACCTGGCCGCACGGGGCCTGACCCTCAAGGAGCACCTGTGACCCTCACCTCCCAACCCGACACGGACACCGACCTGTTCGACCGCTTTCGGGTCATCGACGTCGACACCCACCTCACCGAGCCGCCCGACACGTGGACGCGCAGCTTTCCGGCGTCCCTCCATGACAAGGTTCCCCACATCGAGCGGCGCGACGGGCGCGACACCTGGGTCGTCAACGGCGAGTACGTAGGGGCCCCGGGCTTCTATTCGATGGCCGGCCACGACGGGGTGATGCCGGCCTCCATCCCGCAGACCTATGACGACATAGCCCCGGCCATGTACGACGCCCGAGCCCGCCTGGACTTCCTCGACCAGGAAGGAATCGACGCCCAGATCCTGTACCCCAACGTGGGCGGCTTCGGCAACGGCTACTTCCTGCGTATCGGCGACCGCGAACTGGTGGCTCAGTGCGTTCGGGCCTACAACGATTTCCTGACCGACTGGTGCAGCGCCGACCCGAACCGACTCATCCCGATCACGGCCCTACCCTTCTGGGACGTCGACCTGTCGCTCGCCGAGATGGACCGCGGCGCGGCGCTCGGTCACCGCGCCATCAACTTCTGCAATCAGCCGCAGGACTACGGGATGCCGCCGCTGGCCGACCGCCATTGGGATCCGATCTGGGCCCGGGCCGAGGAGGCCGGCCTGGCCGTCAACTTCCACGTCGGCGGCGGGTCGATGGGAACCCTGCTGAACGACGCCGCGGGCATGGGCTGGATGACCAACTTCGCCAAGGTGAGCTCCATGATCTTCATGGACAACATGCGCTGCGTCGCCGATCTCATCTTCGGCGGCATCTGTCACCGCTTCCCCGACCTGAAGCTCGTATCGGTGGAGAGCGGGGCCGGTTGGATACCCGCCGCGCTGGAGACCTTCGACTGGCAATGGCGCAACGGTGGGCCCCGCTTGGAGCACCCCGAATACGACCTGCTGCCGAGCGAGTACTTCGAGCGGCAGATTTACGGCTGCTTCTGGTTCGAGGACCGGGTCGCGCTCGACGCCATCGAGAAGTACCCGAACAACATTCTGTTCGAGACCGACTACCCCCACCCGACGTGCCAGTACCCGGGTCCGCAGACCCCGGCCCAGCGTCCCCGCGACTACGCCAGCCGGGTCCTCGCCTCGCTACCCGACGAGGTTACGGCGAAGGTCCTGTGGGGCAACGCCGCCGGCGTTTACCACCTGGCGTGACCACCTCCCCGACCGGGCCGGACCTCGGCAGCCGTCACATCACCGCAGAACTCCGCGACAGGGTTCTGCATCTTCGCATCGACCGCGTCGAGCGTCGCAACGCCTTCACCCAGGACATGTACCGGGCCATCAAGAGGGCGGCGATCTGGGCCGACTCGCAGCCCGAGCTCGACGCGGTGTGTCTCACCGGGACCGGCGGGTACTTCGGCGCCGGCGGAGATATGGGCGGAGGGTCCGAGGACGCCGCCGGGCTGGCCGCCGAGTGGGACGCCACGGACCAGTTCCCTTTCCGCCACATCGAGAGGTGCCGCAAGCTGTGGGTCGCCAAGGTGAACGGCCTGTGCCACGCCGGAGGACTCGATCTGGTCCTGTGCTGCGACGTGGCGGTGGCATCCGACCGGGCCCGCTTCCGGGTTCCGGAGCTTTTGCGCGGCATCCCTGACCCCTTCATGGCCGCCCGCCTGGCCGAGGCCATCGGAGTGGCCAAGGCCCGGTACCTCTTCTTCACCGCCGCCGAACTGAGCGCCCGCGAGGCCGAGCAGGCCGGACTGGTCGGGGCCGTGGTGGACCACGACTCCCTCGACGCCCACGTAGAGTGGGTCCTCGGGCAGATATCCCTCACCGGTCCGCTGGCCAGGGCCGACGTCAAGAGGGACCTCAACAGTCGGCTGCCCACCATGGACTACGGGATGTTCGCCCGGGCCATGGATCGGCCGGAGATGCGCGAGGGGATGAACTCGTTCCTCGAGAAGCGCTCCCCCGTCTGGCCCCGCGACCGCGGACGGGAGTAGCCCGAGGCCGAGCACCATGGGATTTCGGGAACGAACCGGTATCATCCGCCCCAATGGATGTACCGGCGGAGCCCGACCCTAACCACCGAGACTCACCGACGGACGTGGTGGTGCGCCTGTACGGCGCGCTGCGAGACCGGGACATAGCGGAGATCCAGGCGGTCACCGATCCGCGGGTGATATGCCACCCTCTGGTCCGTCCCGGCCTCACGATGTACTTCGGCCACGCCGGCATGATCGAGTTGGCCGAGGACATGCACCGGGTCCACGGCGACTACTCGGTGGAGATACTCCACATCGACGAACGCCATCCGGGAGCAGTGACCGTGGACGCCGTCATCGCCAGCCCCCAGACCCCCGATCGGGAGCCATTGCGGGTCCTCACCACCTACGAGGTGTCCGAGGGCCGAATCACCAGTATCGACAGCCGGGCGGGCTAGGCGCCTCCAGCGGGGTCCCCTCGGCCGGCCTCAGTGAGGGGTGTACTGCTCGGCGAGGCCGGTCACGAGGCCGGGGGTCTCCCCGAACACCTCGAATATGCCCGACTCGGGGTGCTGCAGGTACCCGGCCAGTTGGCTGACCGGCAACGCCCGGTCCAGCCCCGACGGGCCGTCGGATACGCCCACCGGAGCACCACCCAGCAGATGGAGGTCCTCCTCGGCGCCGGCGTCTGAGTACTGCAGATCGTTGGGCCCCCCGCAGCGGACGTCCTGAGGCACCGATCGAAGGGTGGCTGACCCATCCGACGCCAGGTCGACCCCGGTCAGATGCACGAAGGTCCGAGCCCCGGTGGAGGCCCGACAGGATGTCTGGTCCCCCACGGGTGTTGGACCGGGCGGTTCAGGGTGCACAGACACGGCGCAGTCCCCCCAGTCAGCCCGCAGACCAGGCGGCACATCAAAAGCGGCGCAGCCGAACGGTGGGCCCGAACTCCCGGCGGATATCCAGGCCGAACCCGGCTCCTCCCGAAAGAAGGAAGCCGAAGGGCCGGCGGTATCGAACGCCGACCGCTGCGCCGCGGTGGCGAGGGGCCCGGCGGCCAGCGCAGTGACCGCGTAGGAGGTGGTTCCGCACCCCCCGACGAAGGTGTACCCGGGAAGCTCTGCCGCCTCGGGGCGCCCGTCCGCGACGGCCAGTGCGGCGAGCACCGACGCCGTGACCGTTTCGGACGAACACGAGCGCGACGGGCTTTGGGAAGTCGTCGCCGAGGCGCCGGCATTGCTCCCCACCGGTCCGCGGCTGGTCGCCGCGGGAGCGGCTGGCGAGAACGAGGGGGTCGTGAGCGAGGACTTCCCGACCCCGCCACCGCTCGGCGCCGAACAAGCGACGCTCAGCGCGGTCACGACCGCGCCCATCACCCAAACCGCCGTCCTACGTTCCCGCACTGCCAGCAGGCTAACGATCCGTCACCGTCTGGTCGGGTCACCGTCGCGGGTCCGCCCATGGAGGCGGCGGCGGCGGCGTGCTACCGTGAGAGTTGCTGTAACCACAATTTCAAAGCTCCACCAAGTAGGGGAAGCCGGTCAGATGCCGGCGCTGGTCCGCAACCGTAGACGGAGAGTTCTGGGAACCCTCCGTGAGCCGGGATACCTGCTGGTTGGTCGAGTTCCCTTCTGTCGAGACACAAGGTCCGGGGCTCGGTGATCTCAGTCCCCTGTCGGGCCGAGGTTCCTGGGTCGTCGGCCCGGGAAGCGAGATCCTTATGTCCATATTCCGCCGCTTGGCCGCCGGAGCGTCCGTGACGGCCTGCGTGGCCCTGATGCCGCTCGTGGCGGCTCAGGCGACACCGATATCAGCTGCGATCCCCGACCAGGCGGCGGCCGGGTCGGCGGCTGGGTGGTTGGCCTCACAGGTCAACTCACAGGGGTTCGTGCCCTCGACTCCGGGGGCCACTACGGCGAGCTACTCCTCGACCGCTCAGGTCGCGCTGGCGCTGGCCTCGGCGGGTGTGGACCTGGACCTGGCCCGCAGTTCGGTCGCCTACCTGGAGAACCACGTCGATGCCTACGTCCAGACGGCTGGGGTGGACGGCCCGGCCCAGCTTTCGTTGCTGATCCTCGACGCCCACGCCCTGGGCCTCGATCCGAGGAGTTTCGGTGGCACCGACCTGGTGGCCCGCCTACTCGCCACCCAGCAGACGACCGGCCCCGATGCCGGCCTTTTCGGCACCGAGACTCAGGCGGCCAACTACGCCGCAGGGGGATACCAGCAGGGTCTGGCCCTGGCCGCGCTGGCCGCGGCTGGTGTTCGGGGAACCCCCCAGACCACCGCCGGTGTCTCCTGGCTCACCTCCGAGCAGTGTCCCGACGGCGGCTGGACCACCCCGGACAACGCCAACAATCCCTGTAACGGCACCCCGGCCAACTACCAGGGGCCTGACACCAATGCGACCTCGCTGGCCGTGCAGGGTCTGGTCGCCCAGGGCGCCTTGAGCTCTCAGGTGTCCTCGGCGGCGCTGGCATTCCTGTCCACAGGTCAGGACGGCGACGGTGGGTGGTCGTACTATCCCAACACGACCGTAACCCCCGGTTCGACCGATCCCGACTCCACCGCACTCGTGATCCAGGCGCTGATCGCCCTCGGCCAATCACCGGCCGCCGCCACCTACGCCCAAAGCGGCGGCAATCCTCTGTCAGCGTTGCTGACGTTCCAGCTGACGTCAGGGTCGGCCAGCGGCGCTTTTGATTTCACTTCGCCACCAGCCAGCGGCAACCTGATCGCCACCTACCAGGCTGTTCCCGCCCTCGAGGGGTTGACCCTGCCCTGGGTGGCCCCGTCGAGGGGCTACTGGGAAGTCGCCAAAGACGGCGGACTGTTCGCCTTCGGAGACGCCAACTTCTACGGCTCCATGGGCGGCAAACCCCTCACCCAACCCGTAGTCGGCATCGCCGCCACCCCCGACGGCCACGGCTACTGGGAAGTCGCCGCCGACGGCGGACTGTTCGCCTTCGGAGACGCCAACTTCTACGGCTCCATGGGCGGCAAACCCCTCACCCAACCCGTAGTCGGCATCGCCGCCACCCCCGACGGCCACGGCTACTGGGAAGTCGCCGCCGACGGCG